>JAPPNM010000026.1:35133-48801 GCA_028873825.1 Gemmatimonadota bacterium
CGCCCGCGGGGTCGGCGCCGGCCGCCCCCCCCCCCCCCCCCGTGGGCCCCCCCCGTGCGCCCCCCCCGCGCCCCCCCGCGCGGGCCGGGCCGCCCCCCCCGGGGGGGGGCGCCGGGGGAGGTTGGCGGGCCGCTTCAGCCCGCGGTACACGCGCAGCATCCCGAGGAACGTCTCGCGAGTCGTTTCGGAGGCGGCGTGCGTCCCCCGGCCGAGGTGGATCTTGGGCAGGATCTCGACCACCGTGCCGCGCTTCGTGGTGATCACGCCGACATGGTTGCCGGTGCGGAGTCCGCCTCGTCCGTCGAACTCAAGAACCGGGAGACGGCGATGTTCCCCCGGCACGTCTGCAAGGTGGCGCGCGAAGGCCTTCAGGTCGTCCAGGTCGCGCCTGTCGAGACCGTCTCCGACGCGGAACCGCTCGTGCTCCCGAATGGTGTAAGAATCGGGCATGGCTTCAGGACTCGTCGTCGGACTTGCCGCCGGCCCCGGACCCTTCGCCGGAGTGGACGCCGTCGCCCATGTCGCCCTCGCCGGACTGGGCTCGGCCATCCGGGGTCGCCCCCTCGTAGATGCGCTTGTATTCGGCAGGCCGCCGCCACGCCTCCGCCGTCGCGGGGAGCACCTCGTAGATGGCCGCATCTCGATCCAGGAGACCCTCGTCCACCATGTCCTCCGCCACGCGTTCGGCGCTCCGCCGCCTAACGAACGCGGCTTCGCCCAGCACATGCCTGATCTTGGACCAGTCGTCGTAGAAGTACTCCTGCAGGAGGGGGAGGATCGCCGTTTGGAACTTGTCCGCCAGCGTCTTTACGCTGTTCACGCCGAAGAGGTAGGTGTGGCCGATCTGCCGTTCGCGGTCCAGCAACAGGCAGATCCGCGCGTTGATCGCCGCGAGCATCCTGCGCAGGTCGATGCCGCCCACGCTGTCCGCGATGAGCGGGTGACGGGGATTCGGCATCATCTCGACGAAGCGGAACCTGCGCCTGAGCGCGGTGTCGAGGAGCAGGATGGAGCGGTCGGCGGTGTTCATGGTGCCGACGATGTGGAGGTTGCCGGGCACCCCGAAACGTTCGCCGGAGTACGGCAGGGTGACGGTCGTCTCGTCTTCCCGGCCCAGGCGGCGGGACGCTTCGATCAGCGTGATGAGCTCGCCGAGTATCTTGGGGATGTTGCCGCGGTTGATCTCGTCGATGATGAGCACGTAAGGGTGGTCGGGGTCGCGCCGCGCCGCGTCCGCGATCCGTCTGAAGATGCCGGGCCGGAGCTCGTAGCCTACGTCACCGGCGCCCGCGAGCCGGGGCCGGATTCCCTCCACGAAGTCCTCGTAGGAGTAGTTCTGGTGAAAGGTGACCATGGCGATCCGGCCGGTCGCCTTCGGGTGGTCCGTGCCGGCGGGGTCCGCCTGCCCGCGGTCGGTGTTCGGGGACTGCGTTTGCGCGGGACCGGCGTGTGCGGGGTCCGCGTCGGCGGGCTCGAAGATAAGCGTGCGGAACTCCTTGCGGTACTCCTCGGTGACCTCGTCGGTCCGGATTCCCCTGACGATGGCCATGGCGTGGGTGGTAGTGCTCCAGGTCTTGCCGGTGCCGGGAGGGCCGTAGAGGATCTGGTTGAGGGGATGGGTGGTTGGCATGGTGTCCAGAGGCAGGTTCGGTGGCGCCAGCAGGTCCACGGTGGAGGAATAGGCGGGAGTGCGCGAGAAGGCTTGGTAGGTCGCCTGGTCGACGCTCACGAAGCCGACCGCCGGCCTCGTTCGGCCTACGGTGCCCGCCAAGGGTGCTTGATTCTTGTTCACCCAGAGGACGTGCAGCATGCCATCCGGATGGGTCGTGGGCCCGGCCCGGCTTCCTGACGGCTTTGGTAGCGGCCTGGGCCTGGGTCGTTTCTTGGCCTCCTTGTGGTAGTCGGGACAGACGATCCCGATTCCGCGCCCCTCATGTCTGCCCGAGTGGACCAGGACCACGTCGCCGGGCCGTGGCTCGTCCGGCGGACGGCCGGTCGCCGGCCCGGGGGCGCCGTCGCCCGGCTTGGCGCGGTGCATCCAGTGGTTCCGGCAGGCGTCCCGCCACTCGTCCGCAGAACCCACGCCGATCCGATACCAGCGATTGCCCTCCCGCGACAGGTCGCCGCTCGTCCACAGGTACGAGATGATGTTGATCTCGTAGCACTCGCAGCCGGGAAAGGCGGCCCGAATCCTGCTCATTGCGTCGAGGTACCGGGTCCAGGAGAGGGACTTGTTGAGTAGAGTCCTGCCGACCCCACCGATTCCCAGGGGCACGACTGCATTCTTGTCGAAGGGCACGAACGCCCTCGGATTGATCAGAAAGAGTACCTGGGTGAGCATCGCGACGCCGACGCCTTCGATCCGCAGCATCTCGGCGAAGGTGTCGGCGATGGGCACCGCGGAAGAGGTGGCGGCATCCGGGTCGCGTGCTTGGCGGAACATCCTCCAGAGGAGGCGGGGGTCGGCCCCGGTGCCGGTGAATCTCACTTTGAACCCGGGCGGGGTCGGGAAGATGAAGCAGTGGCCCGCCGAATAGTCGAGGCGGCTCTCGATCCCGAACACGTCCGCGACGCTCGCGTAGGTTGTTTCCCGCCGGTTCTCCTTCGAGATCTTTGCGAGATCTTTGCGAGATGGTAGAAAAAGGTCAGCGGGTCGGCGTTCTCCTCCCCGGCCTCGAGCACGGCGCGCCTGCCCCCCGCCCAGTTCACTTTCTTCGCCCTGGCCACGAGACCCTCCGGGCCACCCTCCCGCACCGCCTCGGCCAGCTCCCCGAACCACGGCACCCAGTCGAACAGCTCCTTCATCCGCGCGCCCCGCTCATCTCGTTCCGCTCCTCTGCGGCAAGTGTTCCTGCCCTGGGTCCGGCTGCGCGGACCTACATTCTATGGTGGCCATGGCCGGGTAAGGAACCGATTCCCGCATGGCCCCGCAAGCCCTCCCGACGGCTCCAATCGCCACGCCCCGTTGCGGGTCCGGACTATCCGCGCGCGGCTGCCCCCTCCCAACCATGCGCGACCACCGGATTCTCCACGCCCCGGCAGATCTTGTTTTTGACTATATTGGTCATATTACTCCCCAACCACAGGACGGCATGGAAACACAGATACATTCGCTCACCGCACCACACCGCACTTGGCCACTCGGCCGAGCCAAGGCGCGATTCTCGGAGGTGGTGCGCCTCGCGCGGTCGGGCCAGCCGCAGCGCGTGACGGTCCACGGCCGCGACGCCGTCGTGATCGTCGCGAGCAGCGAATTCGAGCTACTGACGGCTCGCGAGGACTTCCCCTCCCTGCGCGAGCTCGTCGCCGGTTCCCCGTTGGCCCGCGTGGCAAAGAGGCCGGGCCGCCGACGGCGGTTCCGCGGGGGGTGAAGAGTGACGTGACCGGCTGGCTTGTGGACGCGTCGGTTCTCTTCGAGCTCCGGAGGGCCAGTCCTGACTCGGGCGTGGCGAGTTGGTCGGACGCCCAGCCCCGGGAGTCCCTCTTCCTGAGCGCGGCGACGATAGCGGAGATCCGGTACAGGACCGAGCGGCGCTGCACGGCGGAGCTCCACACGGAAATCGGTACCTGGCTCGACCGGGAGCTCCGGCCCTGGTTCGCGGGACGAGTCCTTTCGCTGACTGAGGACATCGTTCTTGAGTCGATGCGGCTCGGTGATCGCCGGAGGGCGACCGCGGGCTACATCGGCCAGTCCGCTCTCCTCCTCGCCGCCACCGCCCGCGTCCACGCCCTCACCGTCTGCAGCCGCCACGCCCGCGCCTACCTCGATGTCGGCGTCCTCACCTTCAACCCCTGGGAACGCGCGTCGAATCCGCGCTGATCCCCCCGGACCCGAGCCCGTGAGCGACCGAAGGCAACTCATCCTGCCGATTCCGCCGCCCCCGGCCGACTCCATGACGCCGTTGGTGCCGGCCCGGATGGTCAACGAGTGGGTCTACTGCCCGCGGCTGGCGTACCTGGAATGGGTGGAGGGCGAGTGGGCCGACACGGCCGACACGATCAAGGGCAAGCGCGTTCACGCCCGCGTGGACAAGGGGGGCGGCCGTCTGCCCGATCCGGACGAACTGGACGAAGAGATGGCGCGAGCACGCTCGGTGACCCTTTCGTCGGAGCGGCTCGGAGTCATCGCGAAGATCGACGTGGTGGAGGCGGCCGACGGGATCGTCATGCCCGTGGACTTCAAGAAGGGGAAGCGTCCCCACGTGGCGGCCGGGGCGTACGAGCCGGAAAGGGTGCAGATCTGCGTACAGGCGATGATCCTGGAGGACAACGGCTACCGGGTCGAGCAGGGCGCGCTGTGGTACGCGGGCTCCCGGGAGAAGGTGCGCGTGGCGATCGACGACGACCTGCGGGCCTTGACTCTCGACGCGATCCGCGGACTGCGGGCCGCCGCCGAGACCCGCCAGCGCCCGCGTCCGCTGGAAAACAGTCCCAAGTGTCCGAGGTGCTCGCTCGCGGGGATCTGCCTCCCCGACGAGACCAACCTCTTCAGGAAGGGCTACCCTCCCCGGCCGCTGAACCCGTCGGACGATCCCGCCCTGCCGCTCTACGTGCAGACCCCCGGGGCGCGGCTCCGCAAGGAAGGCGAGAGACTCGTCGTCCAGACGAGGGAGGACACTGTGAAGGTACCCACGATCTCGGTCTCGCAGGTCGCCCTTTTCGGTCCCGTGTCGGTCACGACCCCCGCGCTGCACGCGCTGATGAGGGCGGAGATCCCGGTGTCGTGGTTCTCGACCGGGGGCTGGTTCCTGGGCCACACCGTCGGGACCGGGAACGGCAACGTGGCCGTTCGCGAAGCCCAGTACCGCGCCGCGTTCAGCGAACGCCGCAGCCTCGCCTTCGCCAGGAGCTTGGTGGCGGCGAAGGTCAAGAACTCGCGCACCCTGCTCCGCCGCAACTGGCGCGGGGAGCGCGGACCGGAGGGCAAGGAGGATGCGCTCGCGGGGCTCAAGCGTCTGGCCCGGCGAGCGCCGCACGCCAAGGACGTCCAGCACCTGCTCGGGCTGGAGGGCGAGGCCGCGGCGATCTACTTCGGCGGGTTCGACAACATGCTCGCGGCCACCGCGGCGGACGGGCTGGGCGCTTTCTCCTTCACGACGCGAAACCGGCGTCCGCCAACGGACCCCGTCAACGCGATGCTCTCGCTGGCCTACGCCCTGCTGGTCCGGGTGTTCAGCAACACGATTTCCTCGACAGGGCTCGACCCCTATCTGGGTCTGTACCACCGTCCCCGGCACAACCGCCCCGCGCTGGCGCTCGACCTAATGGAGCCGTTCCGCTCGATCGTCGCCGATTCCAGCGTGATCCAGGCGGCGAACAACGGCGAGGTCCGGCCCAGTCACTTCGTGTTCAACGGGCCGGCGTGTTCCCTGAAGCCCGCCGGGCGGAAGGCGCTGATCGCCGCGTTCGAGCGGCGTCTGGAACAGGAGACGACGCATCCGCTGTTCGGCTACCGGGTCTCCATGCGGCGGCTGATCGAAGTCCAGGCGAGGCTGCTCGCCCGCCATTTCCAGGGCGAGATTGCCGAATACCCGCACTACCTGCCGAGGTAGGACGGGATGGCAAAGGAACGTCTGTACCTGGTGACCTACGACATCTCGGATCCGAAGCGGTGGCGGAAGGTGTTCAGGCTCATGAACGGCTTCGGCCACTGGCTCCAGCTGTCCGTCTTCCAATGCCGGCTCGCTGCCCGGCGGAGGGCGGAAATGACCGCGCGCCTGGACAGGTTGATCGAGCCGTCGGAGGACCATATACTGGTCGTGGATCTGGGACCTGCGGACAAGGTGGATGTCCGGGTCGAGAGTCTTGGGAAGAGCTATGAATCACCGAAGCGACAGGCTACAATCGTGTGACGGGGGCGCGCCGGAGGTACCGCGAGCGCTGCGATGGGCCGAACGGGCCGGTCAGCGCTCGCGGACTCCCTTACGGGCGCTGCCGCAACGGATTAGCTGCTTGACAATTCGGGTGAAGGGTACCCAGAATCCTGTTGCGCTTTCCGAACGGCGGAACCGCTCGCAAACGGGACGGCAACCCGTGGCAGGAATACAACTTCGGACAGGGTGGATTTCCCGGGCGAAACGGCCCGGGCCTCATTGAAGCTTTCCCAACACGCGTCCCAGTGGTCGCCGCCATCCCATATTTCCCGGGCGAAACGGCCCGGGCCTCATTGAAGCACGCATCCAACGCGGACGCGCTGCACGACCGGGCGGCATTTCCCGGGCGAAACGGCCCGGGCCTCATTGAAGCGTGTCCATTCATGCCTCCTTGGGGGGGTTGGGTTCGATTTCCCGGGCGAAACGGCCCGGGCCTCATTGAAGCCCATGACGCCGCTCGCGGACGTGCTGGAGCCTGACCATTTCCCGGGCGAAACGGCCCGGGCCTCATTGAAGCGCGTAGCTGTACAGGTACCGCCTGAATCCGGCTTGCACGATTTCCCGGGCGAAACGGCCCGGGCCTCATTGAAGCGGAGGGGGAGGGTCGTCGTCAGGGGTCGAGATCGCGATTTCCCGGGCGAAACGGCCCGGGCCTCATTGAAGCTAGATCTCGATGCGGACGCCGCACTCCAGGCCGTGACATTTCCCGGGCGAAACGGCCCGGGCCTCATTGAAGCCGGCGGTACCAGTGGATCTCGGCGGGCGACCGCCGGGTATTTCCCGGGCGAAACGGCCCGGGCCTCATTGAAGCGGCGCGGTGATGGCCTCCCCTGTGACAGCCGCCACGATTTCCCGGGCGAAACGGCCCGGGCCTCATTGAAGCGAGCTCGGATATGCCGTCAATCCGATGATCGTGGTCGGCATTTCCCGGGCGAAACGGCCCGGGCCTCATTGAAGCGCGGAGAGGCTCACCGGCAGACCCCGTGCCCCCGGCAGATTTCCCGGGCGAAACGGCCCGGGCCTCATTGAAGCGAACGCATCGGCCTTCAGGTGACCGACGCTGCCGGGCATTTCCCGGGCGAAACGGCCCGGGCCTCATTGAAGCGCCGTCGATGATCTCGTATTCGCCTTCCTTCTCGGGAATTTCCCGGGCGAAACGGCCCGGGCCTCATTGAAGCGGGACGCTCTGCTGGAGCTCCAGAAGCGGGATGATCCAATTTCCCGGGCGAAACGGCCCGGGCCTCATTGAAGCTAGGCGTGGACGGCGCCCTGCGGCACGTACTCGATTCCGGATTTCCCGGGCGAAACGGCCCGGGCCTCATTGAAGCGGCGGCCCGGAAGTGCAGGTCGAGCGCCAGTGACGCATTTCCCGGGCGAAACGGCCCGGGCCTCATTGAAGCGGGTTCGCGCCCGGGGCCGTCGAACGCGCCCTGGCCAATTTCCCGGGCGAAACGGCCCGGGCCTCATTGAAGCGGCGACATCGAGCCCGAGCAGCGGCAGCAGATCGTTGTCATTTCCCGGGCGAAACGGCCCGGGCCTCATTGAAGCACCAGCGACGAAAGAAGCAGGACCCGCGAGGACATGGTGATTTCCCGGGCGAAACGGCCCGGGCCTCATTGAAGCCATGAGCTTCACCCTGCCGATGCCGACATCGACCAACCGATTTCCCGGGCGAAACGGCCCGGGCCTCATTGAAGCCATGAGCTTCACCCTGCCGATGCCGACATCGACCAACCGATTTCCCGGGCGAAACGGCCCGGGCCTCATTGAAGCGGGGTCAGGGCGCCCAACGCCGAACGGTGGCGTAGGGATTTCCCGGGCGAAACGGCCCGGGCCTCATTGAAGCACGCCGAGCCGCAGGCTCACCTGCCCGGCCAGTCCGATTTCCCGGGCGAAACGGCCCGGGCCTCATTGAAGCGCCAGTGACCGACGCAAGACCAGGGTTCCGCTGAGCATTTCCCGGGCGAAACGGCCCGGGCCTCATTGAAGCCACGAGAGCCACCACACCCGGATAGGCGACGCCAAAATTTCCCGGGCGAAACGGCCCGGGCCTCATTGAAGCCTTTCTCTCGTTGGCCCGATCGGACCGGTAGGCGGCTATTTCCCGGGCGAAACGGCCCGGGCCTCATTGAAGCCTCCGTTTGCGCTGGTCCGCGAGGACCAGCTTGCGAATATTTCCCGGGCGAAACGGCCCGGGCCTCATTGAAGCTCGGCCGTATGGCCCGACATGTCGCCGCGCGAGTTCGACATTTCCCGGGCGAAACGGCCCGGGCCTCATTGAAGCCCGTTCCACGGAGTTATTGTCGAGAATGTCCACTACGGCGAGATTTCCCGGGCGAAACGGCCCGGGCCTCATTGAAGCGAGACCCCCGCGGGGCATTCGTCGCCCGTTTCCAGATTTCCCGGGCGAAACGGCCCGGGCCTCATTGAAGCCAGTGGTGACACTTTCTGGCGGTGCTCTCGGACAGCGGCGTATTTCCCGGGCGAAACGGCCCGGGCCTCATTGAAGCGCATCCCGGAGCCACTCGTCGCGCGCCAGGCGCGGCAGCATTTCCCGGGCGAAACGGCCCGGGCCTCATTGAAGCATGCGGGACTATTGAACGTAAGCGACCCAAGGAGGTATTTCCCGGCCGAAACGGCCCGGGCCTCATTGAAGCCGGCCCTTCAGCCGCCCCGCCCGCGTCCACCGCCGCAATTTCCCGGGCGAAACGGCCCGGGCCTCATTGAAGCACGTCCACTTTCGTGAGCGTCACGTCCGTCGGCGCTATTTCCCGGGCGAAACGGCCCGGGCCTCATTGAAGCAGCGGGAAGCCCAGCATGGGATCCCGTCGATGGAAGTATTTCCCGGGCGAAACGGCCCGGGCCTCATTGAAGCGATGAGGTCGGCGCGGAGGTTGAACCGCATTTGGACATTTCCCGGGCGAAACGGCCCGGGCCTCATTGAAGCTACACCTCCGGCGACCGGCTGGCCCGGAAGGTCCTCATTTCCCGGGCGAAACGGCCCGGGCCTCATTGAAGCGTCAAAGAGGACGGGGTGTCCGTTATCCGCAGCCAAATTTCCCGGGCGAAACGGCCCGGGCCTCATTGAAGCCAGAATCGCGGCACCGTCGCACCCACCGCCTCCACCCCATTTCCCGGGCGAAACGGCCCGGGCCTCATTGAAGCGACGCGCGGTTTGGCCGGTGACCCGCGCCGAAGCCGCCGATTTCCCGGGCGAAACGGCCCGGGCCTCATTGAAGCGTGTTACGCGGAGTGGCAGCGCCGGAACCTTCGGGGTATTTCCCGGGCGAAACGGCCCGGGCCTCATTGAAGCGCGGACGCCTCGGGGCTGTTGGGGACGGAGCGGGCGATTTCCCGGGCGAAACGGCCCGGGCCTCATTGAAGCTAGACGAACCGTGTCGAGGGTGTTCAGTTCCGCGCGCGATTTCCCGGGCGAAACGGCCCGGGCCTCATTGAAGCCTTGGCGACACAATTCGTGAGATAGTCTATGGTGCTATTTCCCGGGCGAAACGGCCCGGGCCTCATTGAAGCCCATCCTCTGGCTCGCTTGACTGTGCGAGCGACTGCATTTCCCGGGCGAAACGGCCCAAGGCCTCATTGCAACGGTTCCAGCTTCTCCCCTTCCGGTCACGACGCGATTTCCCAGGGCGATCCGGCCCGGAAGCACGATCCCGCCGCTCCGAACGCCCCTCCGCCCATCTGGCGTTCCCGCCTCGCCGTCCCGATTGTAACAGACATGCGCGTCGCCTTCCCGATCCTGCTCCTTGCGGCCGCCGTCCCACTGCCGGGCGCGGCGCAGCCGGTCGTCGGCACGGTCGTGGAGGAAGGCACGGGCACGCCGGTGCCGGGCGCCATGGTGATCCTCTTCGACAGCACCGAAACGCGGGTGGCGCGGACACTCACCGACCCCATCGGCAGGTTCCGGCTACGAGCGCGCCACCCCGGGTCCCACTACGTCACCGTGGAGCGGATCGGATACGCGGACTGGACCACGGACCTTTTCGAACCGGCGCCCGGCGGCGAATTCCTCAGGATCCGGATACCGGTGCGGGCCATCCCGATCGAGGGTCTGGACGTGTCGGGCGGACGTCGCTGCGAGGTCAGGCCCGAAGAGGGACTGGCGACCGCGCGAGTATGGGAAGAGGTGCGCAAGGCCCTGGCGGCGGAGGAATACACGCGCGAAGCGTCGCTGTACCGGTACGCTTTGCTCGTCTATCGGCGCCAATTGGACCGCAACGCCCGCAAGACCATCGACGGAACGTCCACGATGCTGGAGGACCAGCAGGCGGCCTTCCGGTCCTTTCCGATCGAACACCTCGTGGACCGCGGATTCGTCCAGATGGTCGCCGATTCCGCAATCTACTTCGCTCCGGATGCGGGCGCGCTGCTCTCGGACGCCTTCCTCGATACTCACTGTCTCGAGCTGCGCGAAGGCGAAGAGGGGAAAGAAGAGAGGATCGGCCTGGCATTTCGCCCCCTCGATGACCGTGACGTACCCGAGGTGGCGGGTGTCCTGTGGGTGGATGCGGCGACTTCGGAGCTGGAACGTCTGGAGTTCGCCTACGTCAACCTGATCCGTTCGCGCGAGGTCGGGGAGCCCGGCGGGGAGGTCGCCTTCGCCCGGCTTCCGGACGGAGCCTGGATCGTTCGCGAGTGGCGGATTCGGATGCCTCACCTCGAATGGACAATCCTCGGGTACCGCCGGCGCAGCCACTATGAAGAAGTGGGCGGCGTCACGTGGGCAATCACCGATTCGCGCGGCAGGACCATCCTGCACGCCGCAACCGCGAGCATCTCGGGTGTGGTGACCGACTCCGCGGGAACCGCACCGCCGTCCGGGCCCGTCGTGGTTCAACTCGTGGGAACCGGCAAGCAGACGGTCCCGCTGGAGGACGGCTCCTTCGTTCTGACCGAACTGAGTGCGGGCCGCCACTTGCTCCGGGTCCAGCCTCCGCTTCTCTCCAACTGGGGGATGGCGTCGCCGAGCGAGGCGGTCGCCGACGCACGACTGGGCCGGATCGCGCACGTCCGGTTGCGCACGCCCTCCGTCGCGGATGCGCTGGCGGCTTCGTGCGGGGGTGCGCCTCGGCCCGAAGGGACGGCCGCGTTCATGGGCCGAATCACCACGGCGGAGGGGCCCCCGGCGGCGGGCATGACGGTCGTGTTGCGGTGGCCGCGCGCCTCCGGGCATTCCCCGCCGCCCGTCGCGGCACCTCTCGGTCCCGACGGCACGCCGGACCGAACCTGGACCTTCGGGCGCGACGGCGCCTTCGCCACCGCCACGACCACAACCGACTGGCGGGGGATCTTCCTGCTGTGCGACGTTCCCGCAGGTTCGCGCCTCCTCGTGAGCTTGCGGGGGCCGGTCGGCGGAGATCCGGTGTTGACGGAAACGCGCTTCGTGCCGCCGGGCGTGCCCGCCGTGGTGGAGAACCTCGTCGTTCCGGATCGTTCCGGCGGAGAGCGGCCGCGGGTAGGCGGCGCGGGCACGCGGAACCCGGGCGGCCGAAGGGCGAGCCCCGGCGAGGGTTGATTATCCCGCACCCGACCGTATACATTGGAGTCGGCCACAGGGGCCACACACGGCGCCGCCATGCGTGGCGGCCCGGTTTCGCGCAGGACATGGTGTCCCGCCCGATGTCGAACCCACGAAAAAGGAGGTGATCACTTGTCTAGTCCAAGTACCCAGCCCAACCCGGCAAGGGCAAGCGATCGCCGCTTCGGCAACTAGGCCGAACCACGATCGAAACGTTTGCGCCGTAAGCGGTCTTCGCGCCGGGTTGCGGCCGGTTTCAGAAGCCCCCGGGGGCTCTGCGCGGGCATGCAGGGCCGCCGGGGGCTTATCGTGTTCCCATACCGGCAGCCCTGGGAGGTCGCGCCGGCCGGCGACCCCCGCCACGAGCGCTGCACCTCTTCGGGCGCGGCGGCTTCCCTGGACGCCGTCTCCAGCGAGGCGCTCAGGTACCGCCCGGTGATCCCCGGGTTCCGGCAGAGACGGGGGAGGGACAACTAACCGGGGGGCCGTCGAGGAGCGGCGGCATGGGCCGACCCCACCGTCGACGCCGCCCGCAGGCTGCTCTACGCCGGTACGGGCGAGAACCTGACCCACCCGGCCACGGCGACACCAGCGACGCGATCCTCGCGCTGAAGCTGGAGACCGGCGATGGCCTGGTCCTGTGGCTGGGCAGGACAAGCGAAGGCGAACCGGCACGACCGAGACGGCTCCTGGTCACGGGAGCCATGACGGCGGTAGGCCACGCGAGCCGACACGGCGAGACCACTGGATCCGTGCTTTCCGGTGGGTCCGGCATCGGGGCGGTTCTCCAGAGGGATACGGACCGGGCAAAATCCGGGGAGCCTCGGGGGGACGCCCCTTCCGGCTCGGCATGAAAACAGGGGCGGGTCGCTGGCCGCGAAATCCGGCGGGCTGTGGGGGACCAGCCCGGCATTCGGCGTTCGTTGCGTCACGGGGTCCGGGGGCGGTTCTCTCTCCCGGCATCGGGAGCACGGTTCGCCGGAAGGCTGCGGGGCGGGCGAATCCGGGGAACCGGGGTCGCTTCCGGGCGCTGAACGGGTTTTCCGGCGGCGCTTCGGCGCTCCCCGATGTGGTTTCGGCGAGTTGCGCTGTGGACCGGCGGCCCCTACGTTGCCCCGCGTTGGACTTTCGGAAAAGGGCGCTCTCCGGCGAACAAGCCGGGAGCACAGCGGGTCTTCGCCCTTTCCGGTGTCCGACAACAGCCCCCGGCCCTCGCCGCGGGCCGGTCAGACACAGCCTTCCGCGCAACGAGCCCGGCGATGCGACCGAACCGAACCCCCCTCGACAGGGATGAAGCGAACAGCGGGGGGCGACGCCGACACGGCTTTTCCTGCTCGCCCTGGCCCTGGCCGGATCCGGTGTCCTCTGGGCCTGCCTGACGGACCCCTCGTGGATGGACGGCGACACCGCGGACGAATCCTGCTGGGGAGTCCCCCACACCGACGACGACCCCAACCACGGGGGCACGAAGACCTGTCCCGGCATAACCGTAACCGGGACCTGCAAGGCGGGATGGGAGCGCGGGCCGGACGGCAAGTGCGGGTGTCCGCGCGGCTACGACTACGACGAGCCGACCGGCCACTGCCGTTGGGGCGGGTCTTCCGGCTCCGGAAACCCCGGCGGAAACCCCGGGGACGACGACCCCGGGGACGACTGGGAGGACGACGACACGGTCAACTTCGCAATCAGGATGAGCTGTACTGGACAGGGCATTCGGGGGAGCCGGATAACATGCACGGCCGAGACGCGGAACGCGAAGGGAAAGGTCTCCTACGAGTGGAGGTTCAGCCCGAGGGACGGCGGCCCCCTGGTGTGGGACAGCGGCGGGGCCGCCGCCAAACTCCCCGCTGTGACGAGGACGGACACCGAGTCCGGGCCTACGGCCGAGTGGGCGGGGATCGCCGTGCAGGGCGGAACCGTGGAGGTGCAGGCGAACGACACCGCCGGCGGGCCGCCGCAATCGGACTTCGACACCTTCGACGTATGGGAGCGGGGCGGAAGCTGGACACGCCTTCCTACGGTCCTACCGCTGGGCCGCGAAACCCCCAACTTCGACAGGCCCTACATAGACGGGGACACGACCGGCGATCTCCACGGTTACAACGCCGACGCAGCGACGGGAGACAGCCTGCCTCGCGCCGTCCTCCAGGGTAAGGGCTCCGTATGGTCCGATCTGGTGACGGACGGACCCAACACCGGGTACTGCTGCCTCCTCGCTGTTTCAGGTGGGCAGGTTGAAGGTCAGTTTGCCGCATACCA
>JAPPNM010000002.1 GCA_028873825.1 Gemmatimonadota bacterium
GGACGGCCTTCCCGCCAGGGATTGTTGGTGCGGGAGCGACCCCGGGAGGGCAGGGGTGAGGTGTGAATTTCCACCTCGTCCCGAACCCGTACCCGGCCCTCGGACTGGGGGGTCGCTCCCGCCACGGCCGATGCGGCCCGTCCGGCAACGGGCGGGCGGGCCGCGAGGACGTAAGACGCCACCGGCCAAGCAGTTGGACAGAAAGGTCCGGTGTGAACCGGCGTCGTGCCGATTCGTGAAACGACCCCCCGCGTCGTTTTCACACTGCGGTACGGCTCCAAGTGGGGGCGCAGGCTGCTGTCCAACCCGCCTCTGGCGAACTGAACCGGCTTGACCGGCGTTGTGGCGTGCTCGAACCGCATCGGGCAAGCCGAAGCGTCGCCACGGTTGGGCAGGCCAACCGGCCGCAGCGATTTCACGGCAGGCATTACGGCCGGCCGCCGCACCGGGGTCTCGGTGGACCCGGTCCTCGACGCTGCCGCTGTAGCCAGTCCCACCGTCCCGAACCTCACCTGCGAGGAACGCCCGTAGGCTGTCTTCAGCGGTCGCTTCGAGCGCGGCCGACGGGCTGGCTGAGCCACTTGTTATGTGGTTCACCCTACCTTTCGTGGTCACGCGAAGCGCGTCCCACGACAGGCTGACGAGGAGGGCTCCGCCCCCTCCACCCGCGGACACGCCCGAAGCCGACGCGCACAAGATCACGGGCGACGGGTTCGCGGCTTTGGCGACCGCCGCCAGGCCAGTCGGCGGAACGACCAAGCGCGAAGTTCCTTGAGGTGGCCCTCGCCCTCCGGCGCGTCGATTTCGGCGCGGAAAATGGGCCATATGCTCTTGGGGGCTCATCCTGGTCGTTGCGCCGGAGTTGGTTCCGGGATCTCCGGGTCTCGGGGTCGCTTGGGATTGAGGATCGCCGACAGTCCGCGCGCTATACCTTGAGCAAGCTGCGCGGTCATGGAGTCGGTTGCGCTAGAACCGGCCTGATCCATATTGGACTCCCCTGTGGCCACGAGCGTTCCCAACACTCGCCCGCTCTCAGCGTCGATGAGTTCGACTTGCGCTTCGGTGCTGCTCGTTCCCGCCAGTCGGCCAAAAAAGAACCTCGACACCCCGCCGACCCGTCGAAATTTTGTCACGGCGACTTGCAGAACCAACATGCCAGCGCTGTCCTCGGCTCTCGCCCCGCGAACGTCGGTGAATTGGCCGATTGCGAGGAGTTGGGATGTTATCGCCGCCGCCAGGTCCCGAACGTTGTCGTCGGTCATCTCGACCTTCGGCTCAACACGCACCGCGACGGTGGAGTACTGTTCCAATACTTCAGCCGGTACGGGCGGTGACGTCAGGCCTACGGAACTTCTTGCAGAAACGCAGCCCGCTACGGGAATCATCAGAACGCACGCAACGATTGCCGCTCGCCACATCGCCATTTTGTGGATCGCATGCTCTCGACACATCATCATCTCTTTCTCCTTGCGAGCGCGTCTCGCGCTAGAGCTTTCGCGCAATCCGTTACAAGCCAAACGACGCCTGTAGGCGCACGGAATCGGGGAATACCAGCACATCGACCGGCACATCCGACCATACCGTAGCCAATAGCGCACCGAAGCCCAGTGTGGCCACGCCAGCGACGGCAGTCCCTATGTTGATCTTGGGAGAGGTCTCCACGTCACTCAAGTCGATTCGATCGGTGACTATCACCCCATTGACCCTAAAGAGCTTCGAATTCAGGCGAAACTTCGTAATGCAACCACCGGGGACGCTGGGGTTGCGGCGACCGTCGGCGTCCCTGTATTCCTGAATCTTGGCCTCGATCTTATCATTCAGGCATTCCTCGGGGCTGGCGATCAGAACTGCCACACCCAGCCCCATCAGCGCAATGCCGCCCAACGTGCGCTTCATCGACCGCCGCCGAGTCGGTGCGTTCTGTGGCAGCCCTTCGCGCCACCCTATCTGCCACTCGGGTCGCGTTTTCGCCCGCCGCTGCCATTGCAACGGCTTCGAGGCCAATGCTGCGTTCGATGCGTCCGATGTCCGCCCACGATATCTGCCGGGGTTCCCTGTCTCTGCTTCGGCCACGATGGCCGTGTCGTCAACGCGGGTGGCGTCGCTGATGATCTTGCTTCCACCGACGGACACCCGACCCCGCTCGTTGGCGCTCTGGGCCGCTACGGCGGGAGCAAGGGCAAGGCCCACCGGCCCGCTCAGGGGCGCGACGAGCAGCGCCGCGAACACGAGGGCAATATGGGCTCCGCGAAACCGAAACACGGTCATGAGTCTGTTCCTTTCCTTAAGGTTGTCGATTGCGCCCGGATGTCTCTCACCCGGATGTCTCTCAGAAGCGGCTGGTGCGGACACTCCTTCTACTGGCGGGGCCGCTCGCGGCCACCCTTCCCGACAGCGTCCGATTTCAGAATCGGGGATTCGGCGGGCGGCGCACCGCGCGCATCTTCATCCGTCCATCCCACGGAATGGATGCTGACATCGCACGTCGGCGGTATCCGGCTTCGTGCGCGGACTCCGGTCCCCATTGGGCTCATCTCGACCTCGATCCAGAGCTCGGCGGGGTGCTTCCATGTCGGGGCGGGCGCCGGGGCTCGATGAGCACTTCGCGCCGGGGGAGTGGCCAGCGTTCGGCTCCAGGCGGCGGCGGAATCACCCGGACGACGCGGCCATCGGTATCCAAGACGATGACGGGTCCCCACACCACATCGTTGCTCAGATCGAAGACCCGCCCGGTGCTCCTGCGGTCCTGTGTGTCGGGCAGCTCGTAGTCGTCGGCCCGGGACACGTCGACCTTGTAGCCGACATCGGCGAACGACTGCAGGGTGATCGCGCTGACGGGGGCCTCGTCATTCTCCAGGTCGATGAAGGGAGACATGATCTCGTCTCCGAAGACGGACTCCCGCCAATGGCCGTATCTCCTCAGCTGAATCGGGACCTTCTCTCCGTCGTAGTCATCGCCTCCGGCGTCATCGAAGGCCTCGATCGCCAGCTCGCCCTCGAAATGCGGGTCGTCGGCATCGAGGGTGTCGACCAGATCGTGGTAGAACCAGTACCCGGGGAAGCCGAGGGCGTGGCCCATCTCATGGAACACCACCGGAACCAATGCGTCCTCGTCGATCATCTCCTCGATGTCGTCCTCGTCGATCACCGTTGCGGACAGCAGGGGGGATCCGTCCGACGTTCGCCTGTAGCAGTAGCGCGCCACGGCCAGAATGCCCCCCTCGCCGTCGATGCTGTCGGCGTGAACGAATAGCCGGTGGTCGTCGATGGTGCCGACATAGCCACGGATGCCAAGGCAACTGAGCGTCCTGTTGACCCTGATGTCGTCGAACTCCGTGTTCTTCAGAACGAGCTCCCATTCGTCCCTCGCTTCCTCGATGTGCGAGCGGACAGTGCTCGAGACGCCGGAGGTGAAGTTCATTTCCAGGTCGAAAGTGCCGCAGGCCTTTCCGCCCCGGTGATCGTCGATCGAACGGAGCCAATCCTGAAAGCTCTTGGTGGCTGGCGAGCATAGACCGGTGTTGCCGTCCCAATAAAACGTCGTCAGTGACAGGTCAACGAAATCGAGCGGAATCTCGCCCGAAAGGTCGTTGTCGTCGAGGTACAGCTCCTCCAGGTCGGCGAGGTCTCCCAACCCGCGAGGAATCTCGCCGGTCAGCGAATTTCTGCGGAGATTCAGGTTTTCGAGATTCGACAGGTCTCCCAACTCAAGCGGGATCTCACCAGTCAGCGAATTGTCGGGGAGATGCAGGATTTCGAGATTCGACAGGTCTCCCAGCTCAGGTGGGATCTCGCCGGCAAGACGGTTATCGCGCAGGTCCAGCCCGACGACTCGACCGGAAGCATTTGTGTCCACCCCGTACCACTCCCCAAGGGGCTTGTCGGTCAGCCAGTTGGTGTTGTCGCGCCAATTCGGGCCGTCCGTCGCCTCGTAGAGCGCCACGAGCACCTCGCGGTCGGGCGATGTGACCGCGATGACGCTCACGCTCGCCGTCTGTCGGGCGGTCAGGCGGCCAGGATCCCGAGCGGTCACGGTGACCGTCGCGCTTCCCGTCGCAACCGCCCGGATCGTGACCGTCGATCCCGAAACCGAGACCGTGGCCACATTGGTCTTGGACGACCTGGCCGTGTAGGTGAGATCGTCCCCGTCCGGATCGCTGAAGTAGTCCTCGACATCAATCTCCACGCCGGTGTCCACCTTCATCTTCTGGTCCGGGATATTCCCCACGGCCTTCGGCGCCCTGTTTGTCTGCCTGACGGTGACACCAGCCCGCTGCGTCGCGGTCAGGCCGCCCGGATCCCGAGCGGTCACGGTGACCGTCGCGCTTCCCGTCGCAACCGCCCGGATCGTGACCGTCGATCCCGAAACCGAGACCGTGGCCACATTGGTCTTGGACGACCTGGCCGTGTAGGTGAGATCGTCCCCGTCCGGATCGCTGAAGTAGTCCTCGACGTCAATCTCCGCGTTGTCGTCCACCTCCATCTTCTGGTCCGGGATATTCCCCGCCGCCTTCGGCACCCGGTTCGGGACGGTCACCCGGAAGGTCTGCGTGGCCGCGAGCCCCTCCGGGTCCGTGGCCGTCACCGTCACGGTGGCGCTGCCCTTCGCCACGCCCCTCACAGTGACCGTGCTGCCCGACACGCTCACGCCGACGCTGTGCGTCTTCGACGACTTGGCCGCGTACGTCAGCCGGTCCCCGTCGGGGTCCGTGAAGTGCCGGGAAACATCCACCTCCGCCGTGGCGTCCGCCGCCACCTCCCGGTCCGCGATGGTTCCCACCGCTTCCGGAGCCCGGTTCGGGACGGTCACCCGGAAGGTCTGCGTGGCCGCGAGCCCCTCTGGATCCGTGGCCGTCACCGTCACGGTGGCGTTGCCCTTCGCCAGACCCCACACCGTGACCAGGCTCCCCGACAACACGGACGAGGTCGCGTTGGCCGGGCTTGACGATGTGGCCGTGTACGTCAGCGCGTCCCCGTCCGGGTCGGTGAAGTGGCCCGAGGCGTCC
>JAPPNM010000052.1 GCA_028873825.1 Gemmatimonadota bacterium
GGAGTCAAACGGCTGGAATCCGACCGGCCAATCCCGTAAGTTCAACGTCCATGAACAGATGCGAGCCCACGACCGACTGCCGGGCTGGCAAGGCGCGCCGCTCGAATGCCGGGGGGATCTTGGGCGGTGTGGGGAGACGTTTGGCGTCGCCCCCGGAATCTACCGCTTGCGGGGGGATGCCGCTCGTCCTCCCGTCTCCGCCGGGTCGGCGGCCCGTCGCCGACGGCTTGCCGGAGCGCCCCGACACCCCCGCCGCGGCCCGGTGGCCGCCTTGCCGCGTTCAGCCCGCGGCCGCTCGAGCCCCGAAGAGTCCCCTCACCGCCACGCTCGCCCGCAGCCGGCGTTCGACGGTGTTCCGCCATCCCTCTGGCCGTGCGTCGAAGAGGTTGTCCGCGCCGATTCCCAGCTCCACCCCGCCCCCCACACCCCACGTCGCCTGCACGTCGAGCGCGGTCAGACGATCCTGGCGCTCCTGCGTCCCGGCCTCCGTCCCTGCCCCCCCGTCCCCCGCGACCCGAATGATCGGTGCGCTGCCGGTCAGGTGTCCCGTCAGGTCGAGACGCAGTCCGGCCGGACGCTCCGCGATCCACGACACCCCGGCGCGCGCGGTGTGTCTGGCGCGGCGGTCGAGCGGTGCCCGCGAAGGCATCGAATCCGCGTCCAGATAGATCGAATGCGCGTCCAGGAAGGAGTAGCCCGCACTGAACGCCGTGCCGTCGGCGACCGCGCGCACGCGCAAATCGAAGCCTCGCGTCACCGCCTCGGCAACGTTCCGGGGCGAATAGACGAGCAGTCCGCTCGGGGTGTGGCCGACGAAGCCGGGCTCGATGAGGTTTGCGATCCGGTTGGAGAAGATCTCCGCGTCGGCGCGCACGCCGGGCCGCGGGTGCCACTCGATCCCTCCCGAGAGGTTCCAGGAGTGCTCCGCTTCCAGATCCGGAAAGCCCTCCAGCACGTATCCGCCTCCCAGGTTGACGAACTTCCAGGCCAGTTCCTTGAAGGAGGGAGCCCGGAATCCCCTTGCCAGAGAAACCCGCACGCGAAGCCGCTCCCCGACCCGTTGGACCAGGCCGGCCGCGGGTGCCAGGTCCGAGCCCCAACGACTGTTCCACGTGAGCCGGGCCCCGGCGCTCACGACCGTCCCGCCCAGCATCCAGGCGTCCTGGGCGAAGATGGCGAGCTGGCGGTCCGAGACGCGTTCCTCGACGAGCTTGCCGGGCGAGCGGATGCCTCTGTGGGCGGCTTCGGCGCCGGCGTCGAAATGGTGCCTGCCCACGGTGGCCGAAAAGGCGCTCTTGGCCAGCAACACCCGCTCCCGCTGGGTGGCGTCGCGGTTCCCGGCGATGGGGGCGTCGCCGGGGGCGCTGCGGTACAGGTGCGTATGCTCCTGAAGGAATACGCCGCTCGTCCACTCGCCCGGACCCGTCCGGCGGCGTCCCTCGATCCACCCGGAGTAGCCCGTGTTGTCGTTGAAGCCTGAGAAGTTCCTGTCGACCGGCCAGCGCTGGCGCTCCCGCAAGTACGAGAAGTCAGCGCGCAGGCTCCATCGGCCGGCGACGTCGGCGTGCAGACGGGAGCGCAGATCCCATACGCGAGCAAAGGCGTCGCCGCTCTCCGCGGGCAGGCCGGGAACGCGATCCTCCTGCCGCCAGCTTCCGGTGATCCTGTACCGCAGGCTCCCGCCGCCGTTCACCGACGCCTCCGCTCCCCTGCGGCCGGCGGTGCCCGTCACAACCCGGGCGTCGACCCCGAAACCCGGCGCCGGGCCCCGCGTGATCACGTTCACAACTCCTGCCAGGGCGTCGGAGCCGTAGAGCGACGACAGCGGGCCCTTCACGACCTCCACGCGTTCGGCGGCGGCCAGCGACATGCGGCTCAGGTCGCGGTTCTCGAGGAGCGCGCCCCCCGCCGGCCGGCCGTCGAGGAGAACCAGGACCCGGGCGCCTCCGATCCCTCGGATCAGCAGGTTGGAGCCGACCGGGGCGGCGCGGGTCGTCTGCAATCCCGGCAGTTCCTCGAGCAGTCGGTCGGCCGATGCCGCGCCCGCCGAGACGATCTCCGCCGACGTGAGGATCTCGATCGGTACGGCCACCTCCGAGCGCCGCCGCGGACGGGTACCCGCCGTCACTACCAATTCGTCAAGAGGGTGCGGGTTCGGCGCCAGCCCGATCCGCCACGCCGCCGCCCCGGCGTCCGCCCAGGTGAGCGCACGGGCCAGGTAGCCCGGCGCGGACACCTCGACCATGCCTCCGGGACCCCACGCCGGGCGGACCATGAACTCGCCGTCCGGGCCGGTTACGAGAAACCGGTGGTTCGGCGACCCGGTCACGCTTCCGCGCCCGCCGGGAACCCACCTCACCTCCGCCCCCGCAACGGGCGCGCCCGACGCCAGGTCGTAGGTCCGGCCGGGTTGCTGGCCGACCGCCGCCGGCGCCGGCCACAACATGCCCGCGCAGCCGAGGACCGCCGGCAGTGCCGCGGCGAGCCCCCGGCGCCTCATCGCAGCCGCTGGAACTTCACCGAAGGATGTCCCGATTCGCCGGAATCGTTGTAGTAGCCGAAGATCTGCACCTTGTAGATCTCCTCTTCCGCATGCACCAGGAACACGTTGTAGGTCGGCCACATGCGGTTGTTTTCGCGGATGTCGTACCAGAAGACGCCGCCGGCGTCGTCCACCGTCGCCGGGAAGGCGCCGGCGATCGCCGACAGAAAGCCGCCGTACTCGGGCGCGTCGTCCGCCCGCTCCAGATTCGAGAAGTCCTCGGCGGCGTCGAGCGGGAAGGTGCCGGCCCGGCAGGCGGCGTTGACATCGATGACCAACTCGGGAGAGGCGCTCAGGTCCCACTCGCATCCCGCCGAATCGTTCTGCCGGCCGCCGTCCTCGAGTTTCAGGTACGCCGGGCCGCGCTCGAAGCCGAGCTCGGCGCTCTCGGCGGACCCGAGGGTGGCGCCGGAGTCGTGTCGCCGGTACTCGATCGTGAGACCGAGCGGCCGCCGTCCGTCCATCTCCAGGTCGGTCACGCGGAATATCGCGTATCCGCGTCCCGAACTCTCGCGCACCTTCCAGGCCACGCGCGGGTTCGCGACGACCGTGCCGCTCCGGGGGTCGAAGCGGAACCAGGTGCCCCCCGGGTCCGGCGCCAGTTCGTCTTCCGTGAAGGAGGACGAAGCCGGGATGTCGGCATCGGTCACCGCGCGAAAAGCTTCCGCGCCGTCGTCGGAGGTGAGCTCGGCGACCTCCTCCGCGCCGAGCTCGGCGTTGTTGCCGGTGTTGAACCCCGACACGGTGCCGGGACCCGCGACTCCGCCGTTGAGCCGCACGGAGAACCGACGAAAGGCGATGTGCCATTCGGTCGAAGTGGAAGGATCCGCGGGAGAGACCAACGACCCCCCGCCGGCGAGGCTCAGGTAGGCGAAGTCGACCGGAGAGGTGGCGTCGACGACGATGACGCCCTCTTCGAATTCCTCCTTCGGTTCGACTTCGGATTCGCATCCCGGCGAGATCAGGACCGGGAGCAGAAGGGGTATGGCGCGGGCATGGGGCGCCCTGTGGGAACGGTGCATGACGGCATCCTAGGTTTGACCGGCCTTGGGACCCGAGGCCCCTTTAGGCCGGTGGGAATGACGCTACGAAGGTCAACGGCTCCGAGAGATGCCGGAGGGTGCGCGAAGCGGGGAAGGGAGCTGCGTACCGTCCGGGCACGGCCCGAGCGGAGACTCCAGCCGGACGGCGCAGAAGAGGTCCGTGGCGCGCGCCGCAATCCAGTCGGTCACGAGGGGATGCGGGAGCAGGCTGCCGGTGGGGACGTAGTCGAGTCCGTCGAGGACCTGGGCGTACGGACCGAAGCCGGACAGGCGGTAGGGGACCACCAGGACCCGGCTCCGGTGCCGGCCCATCTCGGCTACCGCGGTTCGGATCTCCCGTTCCGCGCGCGCCCTGGGGACAGGCCAGTCCTCGCGCAGCGTGGCGGTCCGAACCTCAGCGTACCCCGCCGACCGGAGGTCGCGCGCTCCAGCCTCCATCATCTCCAGCAGATCTCGGTTCGCCCGCTCGGATCCCATGCCGTGCGCGATGAGCATAATCCCGGTTTCCGTGGGGTCGGCGGCGTTCGCCGCTACCCGGTCCTTCAGTATCCGGGCGGCTTCGCGCGATCCGGCGAGCCCGGTTCGCTCCAGGAGGATCCTGCCCCGGACTTCGAGAGGGCTGAGATCGTTGCCGACGACCATGCGGTGCCCCGCCATCGCGCGTTCGGGCGGGTCGGGGCGGAGGCCGAACAGATACTCGGTCTGGTGCAGGAAGGAGGCTCCGGAGATGAAGAGTCTCACGACCGCGACCGTGCCCACGCCCCGGCGGTGGAGCGAGTCGAGCGCCGCCTGGAGCGTATGCGGATTCGCCATGCCCAGCGCCAGCGCCACCGGAATGCGCTCCCGCAGGCCGGCGAGCGCCGCGTCGACGCTGCCGTTCCATTCCGGGCCGCCGCCGTGGGCCATGGCCAGAATGCCGAGCGCGGCGGGAGCCGGCGCCGAACGGTGGAGAGGCTCCGGCCGCGAGGGAACGGGTGCGGGATGGGGCGGAACGGCGCAGCCGCCGGAAGCGCAGACGACCGCCAGCAGTGCGGGGACGAATCCCCGCGAGCACCGGGAGCCGCGGGGCGCCGCGGCGGCATGATGTGATGTCATTGCATCGCGAGTGGGTTGGCGGAAGCGGTATGAGAATGAGAATCAGTTTCATATAGAGGTGCCAGAGACGAAGATGGACCGTTTCGGCGGAGGCGTCAACTAGCAGTCCTGGATAAAGCCGCCCGAGCACCGAGAGCGGCGAGGCGCCGGGCTGGCAAGGCGC
>JAPPNM010000118.1 GCA_028873825.1 Gemmatimonadota bacterium
TGGAGGAACGGGACCGCGGCTGTCGCTATCCCGGATGCGCGAGCCGCTTCACCGAGGCCCACCATGTGAAGCACTGGGCCGATGGCGGCGAGACCAGTCTGGCCAACACGATCCTGCTCTGCCGCCGGCACCACCGACTGGTCCACGAGGGGGGGACGCGCATGGCGCTGGACCGTGACGGCAAGGCCGCGTTCTTCACGCGGGCAGGCCAGGTGCTCGGGACTGCGCCGCCGTTGCCGGAGGTCGCCCGGCAGCTGCCGGAGCCCCCGCCCCCACCCCCCGACCGCCTCTCCAACGGCGCCCCCCGCTTCGTCGACTCGGCGGTCCCGCTTTCGCTGGAGCTCGAGGCGCTGGAGGCGGTGGCGTGATCGGGCGCCCACCCTTCGCCGCGGCAAAACCCGGGACACAGGCATGTCGAAACGGGACAGGCCACCGGCAGGATTCGTGCCGCCCCCCCCGGTCAGGTGCAGCGTCTCGCGCGAGACGGTGCGAAGGTTGCCGTCAAACCGTGGCGGCGCGTCGGCTGGGTCGGCTTCTGCCTTGCCGTTCAGGTTCGGGGCGGTGACCCGCGGCGAATTCCTGGATATCTCCCGGGGTTTCGAGGGCATCTGCGAGAAGGAAGAGATCGCGAGGATGCATGCCCAGACTCCTGGCATGCCAGACCTCGCACTTCAGGCCATCGATGATGGATTCACCGTCCCCGGGGTGGTCACTGCCGTCGCGGTAGAACAAGAGGACGTTTCCCCCGTACATCCACGACGTACTGTAGAGTGGCGGACGCGCCTGCTTGAACCGAAGGAACTCTTCGCTGAACTCTCCCTCCCTGTCCTGGGTGACGAATTGGCCAATACGGAGGACCACGAGTCCAAGGGAGGACGGAACCAGTCCCCAATCGCCGTGTTGGTTCTTGCCTGTATCTCGCGACCCATGCCCCACTACCGCCCCAAGCCGTTTCAGACGCTCGGCACCTGAGAAGTGCTCGTACACGTCAATGATCTTCTGGACGCCGACGGGCAGGAAGATCGGATAGGTCGTGGACTTGACGAGGTTCCCCCCCTTCACGTCCTTGGACTTCACAGCACGCCTTGCCCGGGGTCCAAGACACCTGGGTAAGTCAGGAAAGTCGTCCCGTGAATCGTGCCGTGTCGCTGCTCCGCAGGAGGTTGATCAGCCATCCTGGAGGGCCGGGTAACTCTTCTTTCCGTAGGCGTGATCTGAACGTTGGTGCTGACCACGCGGCCACATTTCGTACACCGGACGGGCACTCTGACTTCAAGAGGTGATCCCACCTGTGGCAACGCGTGAAGTACGCCGCGGGGCGGATCTTTCACGAGTTCCTGATCGTCACCGCACTTGGGACATCTGCCGTGCATGGTGGTCACCTATCCGTGCCCGGCGGCGGTGTACGGTCCCGCCGCATGGGTTCTTTCTGAAGCCTCGGCTGGGTGCGGTCGAGTGTGGAGCCCTGGTTGAACTTACGTGATTTCCTGCCGTGATTCGTGCCACCTGCAACCCCTGCCAGCCCGGCGCCTCGCCGCTCTCGGTGCTCAAGCGGCGTTGTCCGCGGACTGCTAGCCCGCGGGCCGCCAGGAGGCGTCTCTCACCCCCCCTCCTTAACGGCCTCGATCACCCCCCCGTGAATCGACTCCACGAAGTCCCGCACCTCCCCCTCCCGCCACGGCTCGCGCTGCACGACCTCCCGCACTCGCGGGTCGGCCAATATGTGCTCCGACGGGTACCGGCGCCCCGTTTCCACGCTCACCTCCACGAACCCCGCGGCCGCCAGATCCGCCTCGTACTCCGCCACCTGCACCGGCAGGCACCCCACCAGCGACTCCTTCGAGGCCGCGACGAAGTCCGGCACGGCACTCTCCGACACCAGGTCCGAGATCGTCACCCGCCCCCCCGGCCTCAGCACCCGCATCGCCTCGGCGAGCACGCGCGGGCGGTCGGCCGAGAGGTTCAGCACGCAGTTGGAGATCACGACGTCCGCGACGCCGTCGCCCACCGGCAGCGCCTCGATCTCGCCGAGCCGGAACTCGACGTTGCCGTAGCCGCCCTCCCTCGCGTTGGCGCGCGCCCTCTCCACCATCTCCGGCGTCATGTCCACCCCGATCACCCGTCCCTCCGGCCCCACCCGCTTCGCCGCAAGGAAGCAGTCGATGCCGGCCCCCGAGCCCAGGTCCAGCACGGTCTCGCCCGGTGCCAGCGAGGCGAGCGCCACGGGGTTCCCGCACCCGAGTCCCAGGTTCGCCCCCTCGGGAACGCGGCTCAGGTCGCTCTCGTCGTAGCCCACCGCGCAGCCGATCTCGTCGGCGGCCGTAGTGTAGCCGCGATCAGCAACCGGAGTCCCGCAGTCCGAAGGCCCGCAGCACCCCTCCTCCGACGCGGCGGCTCTAGCGTAGCGCTCGCGCACCGCGGCTCGCCTCTCGGCGGCATCGATCGTCACGCCGCACCCCCTTGCGCCACCGGCGCCTTCGGGTCCTCCACCCGCCGCAGCAGCAGAAGCCCGATCAGGAAGAGTCCGGTGAGCACCAGGAAGCCCGGTCTCTGGTTCCCCCCCGCCAGGTAGGTGACCCCTCCGAAGAGCACCGGCCCCAGCACCGACGAAGACCGCCCGCACAGCGCGTAGAACCCGAACAGCTCGGCCTCCCGCCCGTCCGGAATCAGCGACGCCATGAACGCCCGGCTCGCCGACTGAACCGACCCCAGTCCGAACCCGGCCGCGACCGCCAACCCGTAGAAGACGTTCGCGCTCTCCACGAAGTACGCGGCCACCCCTGCCGCCACCCACAGGCAGAGCACCCCGGTCAGCACCTTCTTGGGCCCCAGCGTGTCGGCCGGCTTCGCCAACGCATACGCTCCGGCGAGCGCCGAGAACTGCACGATGAGGAAGAGGACGATCACCTGCTCCGGGTCGAAGCCGAAGGTGCCCTGCGCGATGACGGCCGCCATCACGATGATCGTCAGGACCCCGTCGATGTAGAAGAAGAAGGCGAAGAGGAAACGCCGCAGGTTGGTGTTGCCCCAGACCTCGGCCGCGATGCGCTTGAAGTCGGCGAAGCCCTTCGCGGCGGCCTGCCCGATGCCCATCCCGCCCTTCCGGTCCCGCGGCAGGAAGAGGAACGCCGGGATCGAGAAGATCGCGAAGTAGGCGATGACCGCGAGCCAGACCAGTTCGATGCGTCCCAACTGGTTCAGGATCAGCAGCGCGAGCACCAGGCCGAGCGCCGATCCCAGGTACCCCAGGCCGTAGCCGTAGCCCGAGGTGCGGCCCAGCCGCTCGGGCGGGACGATGTCGGGCAGATACGCGTTGTAGAAGACGTTCGCGCTCTCGAACCCCACGTTGGCGACGACGAAGAAGAGGAAGCCCGCGACGATCATCCCCGGCTGGAGCGTCGTCATGAGCGCCACGCCGACCAGGCAGGTGGCCACGTAGAAGCCCAGAAACCGCTTGCGGGCGCCGCTGCGATCCGCGATCGCGCCCAGCAGGGGGGACGTCACGGCGACGATGATCGCCGACGCGGTCACCGCCCAGCCCCACCAGAGGTCCCCCAGCCCCCCTTGCCCCCCGACGATATTGCCGCGGTAGAAGACGGGAAAGACCGCCGTCGTGACGACCGCCGGGTAGATGGAATTGGCGAAGTCGTACAGCACCCAAGCCCGTGCGGTGCGCTTGTCGTAGCTCACCTGACCGTTTCCTCAGTCGATGCCCGAGGGCATGTGGATCGTGCGCGGGGCGGCTTGCGCTACTTGCCCCGCGCCTGCCTGATGCCGAAGCCCACCCCCGTCCCCACGCCGAGCCCGACCAGCAGCGCCGCGCCCGTCCCCACGAAGGGCAGTATCGCCACCACCGGAGCGGCGGCGA
Source organism: Gemmatimonadota bacterium (assembly GCA_028873825.1). Classification (GTDB taxonomy): domain Bacteria; phylum Gemmatimonadota; class Gemmatimonadetes; order Longimicrobiales; family Gaopeijiaceae; genus Bin94. The sequence goes on from JAPPNM010000118.1 coordinate 3,869, forward strand.
TCGCCGTCGCCGCGCCCGCCGCCAGTCCCATTCCGCTTGCCGACTTTTCCGCCACCTTCGTGTAGCGCAGCTTGCGGCGGACGAACTCCTTGGTCTTGACATGCCCGAACAGGCCCGCAGCCCCCGCCGCTCCCAGTCCTATCGTCTCCAGTATCATCTCGGTGTCCTTTCCCGGGGCGAACCCCGCTTTTTTCGGGACCTACGGCAAGCCGGCGCGCAACGTTTCCGGGCCGCCCTCACGAGTTGTGTCCCATCTCGGCCCACGCCTGGTTCACCTGGGTCGACACGTCCTGCAGCGCGAAGAGCGACGCCTCGTCCAGCTTGTCGCCGATCTCCGGACCCACGAGCCGCCGCAGAAAGCGCAGGGGCTCGGTGAAGTCCACGTCCATGAGCGGCGGGGATCCGTAGTTGAAGTTCTCGAGGATCCGAAACGCCAGGTAGGTGTCGTCGAGGAGTCCGGCCATCCCCTGGGTCATTTCGGGGATCAGGTCGACCGGATTGACGAAGTAGCGCGCAGCGTGATCCAGGACGGGCATGACCACCACGCGCAGCCCCCGCTGCTCGGCCGCCTGGGCCGCGCACGCCAGCACGACCGGCACCATCTCGACCACCTCGACGGCCACCGCCGCGGCCTCCGCGATCTCCGCCTCCTTCGACGACGGCGACATGCGCCGGATGAATTCCTCCAGCTTGCCGTTGTCGCGCACCTTGGCGCTGTCGATGACGGCCTGAATGTCTTCGAGGTTCATGGTGCGGCGCCTGCCTTCCCGAGGTAGATGACGATTCCGCCTCCGTTCCCGCCCGCGATCAGGTCAAGGTGGCCGTCCGCGTCGATGTCCGCAAACGCCGGCGCGGTGAAGGCGGGCACCTCGTGCGCGAAGGGGCCGGTCTCGACGAAGACCGGCTCCTTCGGCGTTCCCTCGTTCGTGAACAGCCGCAAACCCGAGATTTCCGAACCCACGGCGAGATCGAGGTCCCCGTCCCCGTCGAGATCCACAAGGGCGGGGACGCTGCGGCGCCCCACGTCGATGTCCTGGAACTCGTCCGAGACGAGCTGGAAGTCGGGACCGCGCGGACCGCCGTCGTTCCGGTAGTAGTTGAGCGCGCCGGACGACTCGCCGACGATCAGGTCGAGGTCGCCGTCCGCGTCCAGATCGCCCAGCGCGGGAGTCGTGTTGCGCCCCCGGGTCAGGGTGACGGCGGCGGAATCGGCCATCCTCCAGCGCGGCAGAAGCCGGTCGCGCGAGAACCAGCCCCGCCCGTCGTTGCGGTACCAGGCCACGCGGTCGCGCCACTCGCCGAGCAGCATGTCGTCGTCTCCGTCTCCGTCGAGGTCGCCAAAAGCGGGCGCGAAGTGGTAGGCGTCGGGGAGCCCCGGGAACCTGCCGCGCGCGCGGAAGGCGGGGGCGGCCGGGGACCCGGTGTTCTCGTAGACGTAGAGGGCCCCGGTCCGGTTGTCCCCGGGCTCGATCTTGTTGGAGACGAGGAGGTCGAGGTCGCCGTCGCCGTCCAGGTCGGTCAGGGCGGGGATCGATTCGCTGCCCGCGTCGACCGTGCGGATCAGGCGGGCGGTGACCTGGGCGAAGTCTCCGTCGCCGTCCTGCTCGAACAGGTGGAGGTTCTCGACCGCGGTGCGGGCCGGGAGGAACGCGCCGCCGAGCACGCCCATGACGAGGTCCAGGTCGCCGTCCAGGTCCGTGTCTCCGAGGGCGGGGGCGTTGTAGCCCGACGTGGCGACCGGGTCGCCCAGGGGGAAGGGCCGGGGGGTGCCGCGCAGGACCGGGCGGCGGCAGCTCCCCGTGTTCTCGATGAAGAGAAGGCCGGCTTCGAAGAAGTCGCCCCAGAAGAGGTCGCGGTCGCCGTCCCGGTCGACGTCTCCCAGCGCCATCGTGTTCGCCCCGTGGCGGATCCCCTGGAAGGCCGCGACGATCTCGATGTCCTCGAAGGAATCCGTGACGTGGCGGAAGACGGGCACTCCGTTGTCGTCGGTCTTCTCGGCCTCGTAACGGGTGATCGTCCCGGTGAGGCGGCCGATGAGCAGGTCCAGGTTGCCGTCGCAGTCGATGTCGGCCGCGTTGGGTATGTTCTGGCGGTCCGAGAAGATGGGTTCGCCGTCGGTGTCCCGGAGGGTGTCGGCGGCGAGGACGTAGGCCGCCGGACCCGGGCCGCCGTCGTTGCGGTAGTAGCGGATGTAGCTGTAGGGCTCCTCGGCCAGAAGGTCGAGGTCGCCGTCCAGGTCCACGTCGGCGAACCGGTACCACTCGCCGACCGGGAGGTCCTCGTAGGCGTCGGTGACCCAGCGGTACTCGCTCGCGCCTCCGGCGGCCTCGTTGCGGAAGAACATGATCCGGTCCGAATGCTCCTGGAGGAACAGGTCGAGGTCGCCGTCCCCGTCGGCGTCCGCGAGCTGGGGGCGGGGCAGGTTGAAGCCGCCCAGAAAGGGATGGTCGAGGGGATCGCCGGCTTCGTCGAGCACCTCGATGCCGTAGACGATGCGTTCCCATTGCTGGGCCGGGGGGGGGGACTGGGCGGCGCCGGGCGCCGGCAGCGCGAAGAGGGCGAAGGCCAGGAATGTAAACCACACATGACATGATGTAATGTTGTCATTACATCGCGAGCAGGCGACCGAAGCGATCCGGCGCGAAACGGGGCCCGTGGCCCCGAATCTCCGCGCGTTCACGGAACCGCCCGCCTCACGGAGCTACCCCGCCGGGCCGATCGAGATGCCCGCCGGATAGGCGCCGACTTCGATCGTCTTCACGACCTCGTAGGTCTGCGTGTCGATCTTCACCACGGTGCCCACGTCGGCGTTGTTCTCCACCTCCCGGCTCGGCTCGTAGGCGCCCTTCAGATTGCGGTTCGACACGAACAGATAGCGCCCGTCGGCCGTAATCGCGCTGCCGTGCGGCTCGACGATTCCGGGGGCCGTGATGCGCCGCGCGACCGTCCAGCCGGCCGTCTCCACCACCACCACCGCGTCGTCGTCCTTGGCGCCGAAGTACACCCGGCCGCCGTCCGGCGAGAAGACCGGATGCCAGGGCTGGGCGCCCGCGTCCACCTCGGCCACGGGCCCGCCGTCCGTGTCGGCGGCGTCGAAGACGAGGAGCTTTCCGGTGAGCTGCGCGGTCGCGACCAGGCGGCGGCGGTCGGGGGACAGCGCGAACTGCACGAAGGTGTGCGGCGGGCCCGCGACGTCGACGAGGTCGATTTCGCCCGAGCGCTGGCCGAGGACGGCGAAGCGGTTTTCGACCAGCGAAGCCGTGAAGACGCGTTCCGTATCATGGTCGACGACGAGGGCGTGGGGGCGCGGGAAGAAGACGTCCAGCTCCTCGACGCTCATGTCGCCGGGGTCGATCGCGCCGATGCGCTGCGGCGGGTTCACCGCCATCATCGAGCGTCCCACGTAGAGCGTCCCGGAGGCGGGGTCCACGGCCAGCAGGCCCGGAGTCTCGAAGGGCGCGCGTCCGACGAGCTCGTTGTCCGCGTTGAAGCGCAGGACGTGGCCGCCGCCGATCAGCGACACGTACCAGTGGGATCCGTCCGGGTCCACCGCCGTGTGGTGTGGGCGCGAGTTGACGTCGAACCCGAACCGGGTCATGTCGACGGTCGCCAACACCTCGCCGGACCCGGCGTCGATCACCGACACGCTCGCAGAAGCCTGGTTCGCCACGTAGACGCGCTCGTCCGCCCGGGGTTCCGGCGCCGGCGCGTCCGGCCTCTCGGTCCGGCACCCGGCCCAAGCGGCCGCTCCGCAGAGCAGGAGGAGCCCCCAGCAGTCAGTCCTTCTTCCGTTCATCGCCACTCTCCCGCCGGATACCGGTTCCGCCGCGTCACGAGACCGGCGGCCGCTCCCGTTTCTTCACCACGAACAGTCCCTCTCTCCCGGAGGTCACCACTACGATGCCCGATTCGAAGAACGGGTAGTTGCTCCACGAGCCGTTCATCGAGGGAAAGTCCTCGCCCGGAACCGTGTCGAAGAAGCCGACCTGGCGAGGGTTCTCCGGGTCCGCAACGTCGAACACGCGCAGTCCGCTGTTGTAGTTGGACTGGTACATCAGGTCGCCCACTATGTAGAGGTTGTGGTCGCTCGCCGTGTTGTCGGAGAAGAACTCCCTCGCGATCTGCGGATCGTCCAGATCCTTGACGTCCCAGATCAGGGTCCGGGTGTTCGGCACCATGCCGCGCACTTCGTCCAGCTCGTCGTTCATGAAGAAGTACGCCTGGTCCTCGGTGAGCCACCCCTGGTGCGAGTACGCCTCGTTGGGGTAGTCGCCCACCGAGAGCGCGACGGGGTTCCCCCTGTCGGTCACGTCGGCGATGCTGAGGCGGTTCTCGTTGGCGCCGAAGCAGATCTCCTTGCCCCTGTGCTCCTCGTCGGGTCCCCTGTAGGTGACGCACTGGGCGTCGTGCGTGTACCCGGTGCCGCGCCTGCCCGTGCCCGGGTCGGCGAAACACCCGGCGAAAGCGGGGTTTCGGGGATCCGCGATGTCGATCATGTGGAGGCCTCCGCCGCAGGTGTCGCCCCCTCCGCTGCTGCCGACGGCGTAGGCGACTCCGGCCTCTTCGTTGATCACGATGTTGTGGACGCTGCTGACGCGGTCGTAGCGCGCGTCCTCGTCGAAGGTGAGCATGCTTCCCGCGAAGTCGCGCAGGCGAGTGAGATCGAACACCTGCATGCCGTGGCCCGGCGCGCCGTCCGAGACCACGAACATGTGGTTCTCGTAGACCTTCATGTCGCGCCAGGTCGACCCCCGCACTCCCTCGGGCTTGGGGAGGTTGCCCACCACGACCGGGTTGGCCGGATCGGTGACGTCCACGAACGAAGCGCCGTCCATGCGCCCGACCAGCGCATAGTCGCGCCCGGTCTCCGGATCCGTCCATCCCCAGACGTCGTTGAGGCGGGCGCCGCGTTCGCCGCCCAGATCCGCGACCGGTACGAAGGAGACTAGGTCCATGCCCTCGCAGGCGAAGACCGAGGCCGCGCCCTCCGAGCAGTCGACCTTGCCCCCGACGACGGCGTCGTAGCCCGCGATCTCGGAGAAGATCGAGGCGCCGTCGCCCCAGCCGTCGCCCTCCCGCTCGAAGATCAGCGCCGTCCCGGCTCCGTAGTCGTCCCCGGGCATCCCCGATACGAGCACGCCGCCGCCCTGGGCCACGACGCTGCCCACGCCGTCGCCGGACGCCGGTTCGGGCGCGTCGATCCGGGTGACCGAGCTCCACGCTCCGTCGCCGCCCGGCGCGAATTCGTAGATCGCGCCGCGCCGGGAGTGCGCGCCGGGCGCTCCCACCCACAACGTCGCGCCGTCGGTCGCCATCGACGACCCGAACATGTCGCGAGCGCCCCCGTCGAAGGCGGCGAGGCGGCCGGTTTCGACCCACTCGCCCTCCTCGCGCGCGAAAGACACCACCGCGCCCGGCTCCGGCGCGCCGAACGGACCGCCCGCAGCCACGAAAACACGCTCGCCCACGACCAGCGCGCCCGTGCCGAAAAAGGACCTCGGCCCGCCGTCGCCGCCCAGCTCACCCGTCATGGCCCACTCCTCGGGCCCGGCTTCAAATACGTACGCCGCCCCGGCCGCTGAGTCCGCCCCGGGCGCGCCGACGACCAGCATCTCACCCGAGAGGGCGAGCGAGCCGCCGAAGCCCGTGTTCTCCTCGCCGCTCGGAGACTCCAGCACGGCTTCCCGAGTCCACGCGCCGTTCGCGTGCCGGAAGAGGAACACGAGGCTCGCGCCTCCTCGCGGAAAACCCGCGCTCAGTGCGGCCAAGTCCCCGCCGAGGGCCGCGGCGCCGCCCACCGACATCCCTTCGGGCAGGCCCTCCGGAGCTATCGTCCCGTCGTGGCGCCACTCCGACCCCGCCCTCGCAAAGGAGTGGACCGCGCCGCTCGGCGGCCGGGACGCGCTCCTGGACGTTATCAGCAGACGGTCTCCCGAAACCGCCATGGCGCTCCCGAAGCCGTCGCCTTCGGAAGGCTCCGGAGCCGTGATCCTGCCGGTCTCCGTCCAGCCGTCTCCGCCTCGCGCGTACACGTACACCGCGCCCCCGCCGGGGGAGCGGGCCTCGGCCACCAGAATCTGGTCGCCGACCACCGCGACGCTGCCTCCAAAGGACTGCGCCCGGAGCGACCCGGTGAGCAGACCCGTTGCCGCCAGCGCCAGGACAACGTTCGCCGATCTGTTTCTCATGTTCCCGTTCCGTAGGAAGTTGCAGGGTTCGATGCAGCCATTAAGGCTGGAACGATTCCGGCCGCATGACAAGGTGCCGAAGGTCAATCCGGCCGTCGCGCTTCCAGAGCTCCTTGAACGATGCGGCACGCCTCCTCCAGCCCCTCGGTCACCTTGTTCATGCGGCGCCGGACATCGGTCACGACGAAGCGAAACCGGTCGGGATCCTCCTCCATCATCGCCTCAAGCTCCGGCACCCTCGCCAGCTTGGGAATCGGAGCGCGCGGCGTGGCCGGATCGTGCTCGAAGCGCGGTCCCTCGGCGTACCCGACATGCACCAGAATCCGGCCCAGCCGGAGCAGCGCCTCGTTGGCGGCTTCGGGGGCCAGGCTTCCGTCCTCGACGCTCTCGTAGAAGGGACCGAGCAGTCGCACAAGGGCGTCGAACGCGGCGCGAACCGGGCCCAGGTTGAACTTCTTGCCGAGGATCTTGCTGATGCACGCCTCGTATCCCGCCAGCGCTTCTTCGAGTTCGGCCGCCGTCTCGCGGAAATCCAGCGGAACGATCTCGTCGTTCAGGAAGCGGGCGATCGCGGCCAGGTAGACGCGGAGGTCGCGCTCGAGATTCTCGCGGTCGGCGATTTCGAGCCTGTCCGCCTCGGTGTGCCACGCGATGTCGCCTCCGCACCCTCCGACCGGATAGAAGCCCAACCGCTCCCGCTCCTCCTTCGGAATGTTCGAGAGCTGCATGAAGAACGAGGTGATCCCCAGCTCGTTGAAGGAGTAGTCCCCCGCCCGGAGGGGCCTCTGGCGTCCGGGCTCCACCCCGGCCGCCGCCCGGATCGCACCGCGACAGACCTCTCCCGCCTCGGCCATCCAAGCCACCTCGTCGTAGGCGGTGGCGCCCCGGCACCCCGGCGAATCGACGTTGACCGTCGCCACGCAGTGCCGGGACATTTCGAGGCCGAATCTGTCGGCGTACCAGGCCGATCCCGCGTATCCGCCGGTCGAGTGGGCGGGCCACCAGGCGATCCTCAGCGAGCGCAGGAGCTCGTCGCGGCGCTCGTGGAAGATGCGGGCGAGCTCCAGAAGCGTAGCGTCGCCGACCGCGTTGTCCCCGATCCCGATATCCCACGAGTCGTAGTGCCCGTGGGCGAGCACGAAGTCCTTGTCCCGGCCGTCGATCCGCGCGACGGGCAGCGGGCAGTCGTACCACCCCTCGTCCAGCTCCGCGCGAATGGTCACGCGGTCCAACCCGTCCTCGATGGCCGCGACCAGCCGGTCGCCGTCGCGCCGGTCGATGGCGGCCACCGGCGTCGAGGGCCGTCGGTCGAGCTGGGATTCGCCGGGCGTTCCCCAGATCGTGGTGCAGCTCCCCCAGTGGACGCGGCTGCCCGGGTTGACGTACACCTGTCCGACCGCGCCCGCGGCCTCGAACCGGGCGACCGAAGCCGGCATCGGATAGCCTTCGGTGACCACGATGTTCCCGGCGATCTCCGGCGGCCGGGTTTCTCGCTCCGAATCCGGCGGTTCGGGTGCTTCGGCCGGCGGAGTGGCGGGAAGGTGGATCGGCCGCGCCGCGACCCCCCTCTTCGAGGTCGAAGCGGAAAAGGACGGCGGCTTCGCGGCGAAATCCTCGCCGGCCGCCCTGACCGAGGCGCCGCGCGGGATAGAGAGATACAGCTCCGGCTCCTCGACGGTGTGGGGAATGTCCAGGGCCTCGAGCCGGGAGGCGATGAAGTGAGCGGCCGCCCGTTCGTCCATCGAACCGGATTCCCTCACGAGGATGGAGAACCGTTGGATGAGGCTCCAGCCCAGGTCGAACGAGACGTCGTCAAGCAGGGTCTCGACCAGGCTGCTGGTGTTCTGGGACATGGCCGTTACGGTGAGGAGGATGCGAACGCTCCCCTATGATAACGGGGGGCGCAATGCCCGCTTCGCCTTGGCCCGGATCCCCCCGTTAGCCAGGGCGCGCCGGACCCTCCCACGCGACACGGCGGCGGAGGCGCCCCGTGTTTCGGAGCACCTCCGCTCCCCGCTTCCCTGCGGAACCGGGAGCCCTGACCCACCGTGAGCGAACTCGCAGTCCGCGTCCGCCGGCAGCCGTGCCGCGACCGCTTCCGGGCCTGCCGCCAACCCAGGGAATTGTCGTTGTCGTTGCGGTGGCCGCCAACTTGACGCGCCCCGGGTCGAGACGCGCCGGCGGCCCGAGCGCTACGTGCCCCTACCCACCGGCCGGCTAGCGGGCGGAGACACCCGTGACGGCCTGGACAGCGCACGCCGCCGTGTCTATGGTAAACGTTACGTAGCACGTCCACTCCCCGTACCACGGCAGATTCTCACCGCACTGGGAGAACGCATCTCGGGCCGCATCCAGGCAACCAAAAAAATCTTCCGTCGCGGTGCACCGGCGGGCATTTCCGCTCCTGTCCACACAATTCTGCGCGGTTGCCGGTTCCCCGAAGACCGCCTCCGCAATCGACCGGGCGACACCCTCGAGGCGAGAGTCGGCAAGCGACGCCAGAGCGGGTGACACCGCCAGGATCGCCAGCGCCGCGACCGACGTCGCGAGTCGACCGATTCCGAACCTGCCCAGTTTCCTTCTAGTTCTGCACTTCATGGTTCTGCTCCCAAGAAAAGGGCGGATAGTGATTCCGGCGGACCGTTTCCGCCGGTCCGCGTGCTTCGCGCACGCGCCTCCTCGCCGACCGGGCGACATCGTCACGAACCCACGTTCGACGCACCGGTTTCGTGACCAGCCGGTTCGCTGTCGAGGGGCGGCATTCCTCGGGGCGGTCCGCGGTGCGGTGGGGTCGGGTCGCGGCATCGGAACCTCATGGGAGTGACGGGTCGCTTCGATCGGGCGAGACCATCATGGGCTCTTGGCGCGGGCGCATACATGGCGATTCGGGACTGATTTCCGGACGCGGCTTTGCGGGACGGAGTCCGTGCCGGACCGGTAGGCTAGCGGTCCGTGGATAAAGCCGCCCGGGCTGCTAGGGGTCGCCCGTAGGGACGGGTTCGGACCCGGCTTTCAGACGGACCGGCTCCACGAACCGGCGGCGACGGCTCGCCGGATTCCGAACGCGCCGATACCGATCCAGACTGTCGCGTAGCAAAGGACCCGGAAGAGCGGGAGAAGAAGGTCGCTGCCCGCTTCCATTCCGCCGGGACCGCGCAGTTCGACCAGGGCCCGCCAAGGGAGCAGGACCCCGCGGGCGAACGGAAACCAGGGTTCGTCAGGTAACGACGGGTCCAGCAACGACACTAGCTCGAGCGCCATCGTGAAACCCACCAAGGCGACGGTGGCCGACCGGCCGAAGCCGGGAAGCGTGACCGAGAGACCGAAGCCTACGGAGGCGACGACGAGCGACAGGAAGGCGGCGGGAACCAACGTGAGCATGGGACGCGCAACGGGCTCCCAGCCCAGCCGCAAGGCCACTGCCGTGACGATGCACACGCAGACCAGCGACAAGACCACGGAGGTCGCGGCTCCCTCGACGAACCTCGCCAGGTAGAAGCGCGCGGGATCCACGGGTTTCTGAACCCACAACGGCATCAAGCCGCTCCTCAGGTCGGTGCCGACGGTCGTCAGCGCCAAGGGGATGCCGATCACGACGACAAGACGGGCGAAGGGGCCGTCGAGATTGCCGGAGCTGCGATCGAGGGCGAACGCCGCCGCGGCGGCGAGAGCCAGAACGAAGAGCGGGCGCCGCCGGGACCGGAGCAGGATCGCGATTCGGCCATGGAGCGGCAGGAGTCGTTCAGTCATCGGTCCGATGCGGTCACCTCGGTCTCCAGACCGAGCCCCGCGGGGCCGTCGGGGCTCCATGCGCGGGCGGCCCGAGCGACACCGTCGTTGAGAACGAAGACGCGGTCCGCCAGCCGCTCGACCTCCGGAAGTTCGTGGCTGGCGAAGAGGACGGTGGCGCCCCGTTCTCGCGCGGCCAGCATCTCGCGCCGCAGAGCCGCCCGAGAACGCACATCCAGTCCGGAAAACGGCTCGTCGAGCACCACGAGCGCCGGGTCGCCCGTCAGCGCGTACGCAAGTCCCAGCATGCGCCGGGTTCCCTTGGAGCACCTGTCGATCGGTTTCGAGAGGGTCGCCGCGTCGAACCCCGTTCTGGCGATCGCCGCCGAGAAGATCTCGGTGCGATTCCCCGCGACCGACAGATCCGCGCCCCGGGCCAGCAGACCTCGGGGGGTCCATCCGCCGGGGAACACGCTGAGCTCCGGCAGATAGCCTATCCCGTGCCGCCGCCGGTAGTCCGCCGGCCGCAGCCCCGCGACACGGCACCTTCCCCGTTGGGGGCGGAGCAGACCCAGAACAACGCAAAACAACGTGGTCTTCCCTGCCCCGTTGGGGCCGACGATCGCCGTGATCCCACCCGGTTCCGCCGACATCGTAACGCCCCTGAGCACCGCACGGCGGCGGAATCCGGTTCCGTAGGAAGCGACCAGCTCGTCGAGGCTCACTTCCGCCGCCGGCGCCGTCGCGGCCTTAACGCTCAAGGGGCGTCCAACGGCCGGACCGCAATACGCATCCCTCCCAGATCCTCCCACCACAGGAGAGCCGAGCTGCCGGCGGCAAACAGTCCCTCGGCGGCAGGAAGCGGAAACGCGACCGCCTCTCCCGAGGCCCCGCGCGTCACAAGCCGGAAGACTTCGATGCGCTCGGGCAGCGGCACCTGGTATGCGAGGCGGTCGCCGGCAACCAGAAAGACCCGGTTGAACGGCGGCAGGCGATCGCTCTCGACCAAGCGAGCCCCGCTCCTTCCAACACGCTCCCGCAGGCTCGCCGCGGCCTCTTCGAAGCCTTCCGGAAACGGCAGGCGCTCGATCCACTCGTGACAGATCCGGCCCGACGCGCCGCCCCGCGGGCCGAACAGGCCGAGGCAGTCGTGCTCCGGCAACCCGAAGACGAAACCGCGCGGATGCGCGCCGATCACGGCCCACGCCATGCCCAGATCCACGACTCCGGGATCGCGGGCCCGAACCGCCAGCGTTCGCGCGGGTCCGTTGCGCGGCTCCTCGACGACCATCCACCCCATCGAGTCGGGGGTCGCGCAGTTCACCAGGAGGAGCAGGCCGGCCGAGAGCGACAACGCGTCCTTTACGACGCCGTGACCGCAACCGCCCAGCCGAATCGTTCGGTCGGCGATGTGGCCGCCGTCCATGCGGAACTCGTGTAGGACGCGGCCATCCACGACGACCAGGGTGTCGCCGTGAGCGGCGATCGCCGCAGGACGCCGAAACTCGCCCGGTCCCTCGCCCCCTCGGCCGAAGCTTCCGAGCAGGGATCCGAATTCGTCGAAGCGATGGACCTTCGCGCCGCGGCGATCCAGTACGAACCACATGCCCCGGTGAGCCGCGGCGTCGGTCACCGAGGCCACCTCGTCGAACAGCGGCGTCCCAGGCGGAGCCGCACCCCGACCGCGCTCCGCCGCCCGGGGCTTGCCGCCCACCGGCTCGGTGCGAGGACGACGCTCGGCACTCTCGACCGCCATCCATACCGGAATCGCGGCGGCCAGGACCGCCGCCCCCGCGATCAGGAGCGCACGCGGCCCTCTTCCTCGTTCCTTCCAATGCGCGGTCATCGATCCGACGGCCCGCGCCGGCGGGGTTCCCTACGGTCAGGCGGTTCAAGCCGGGGTGCGCTCATGGAGAAGTCCCGGGAGCTGAAGGGCGGTTTCGCGAGTCACGCGAGACGACGTTAACCGCACCCGGCGGGCGCATCCATGTCAATTCGGGACAGATCTCCCGAATCCGGATCTCAAGCGTTGACGGCTCCACGGGCCAGGCCCGAAACCCCCGGTTCAACGCCTCCCCGCCACCCCCGTCCCGCCTTCCGGCGGTCCGTGGCCGCCACCCGAGCGCCGAGACCCGCTACAGCCCCTTCAGCACCTCCAGGATGTCCTCGTTGGTCGGCCGCACCTTGTAGTCCACCTCCACGAAGCGGTACCGCACCACCCCCTCCATGTCGATCACGTAGGTGGCGGGGTGCGGGAACGGCCGCTTGCTCGACGAGTCCTCGTTGAAGAGTCCGTAGCGGTCGATCACGGCGTGGTCCGGATCCGAGAGCATCACGAAGTCCGGCGGAACCGTGTCCTTCTTGGAGACCTTCCCGATCATCTTCTCCATCCCCTCGCGCTCGTCCACCGAGACGGTGACGATCTCCGTCTTGTCCTCGATCTCGTCGGGAAGCAGGGCTCTCAGCTCGCCGAGCTGACGGGCGCAGTACGGTCACCAGTGGCCCCGGTAGAAGACCAGTACGACATTCTTCCGGCCCCGGTAGCCCGCCAGCTCCACCGCCTCCCCCGCGAACGAGGCCAGGGTGAAGTTCGGGGCCTCGCCGCCCACGGCCACTCGTTCCAGGTCGGCGCGGGGCAGGTCGCGGCCGTCGGCGGGGCCCAGGGTCTGCGCGTTCAGGGCGGAGCCGGGCGCCCGCGCTCCGGCGAGGACGAGAAGCGCGGGCAGGCAGGCTGCGGCGAGCGGTCCGATCAAGGGTCTCATGGGTCGTAGGTCTTTCCGGGCGAGAAGCCGGTTCGAGGTTCATTGCGGTTCGGAACGGAGAGCAGAGCGATAACGCTACGTGACACGTTAACGCAATGTGTTCCGTCCGCGCCATTGCCTGGTCGATTCGAACGGGCGTGGGAGGCCGGGGCGGGGAGACGCGGCGCCGCGGCGCCGCCGGCAGGCCGGCCGACGGGGACGGCCCCCGGCGAGACGCGCTCGCGGGCCGGAATCGCGACCCGTACTTTGGGGCATCCTACAGAGAACGGCCGGGCTCCCGTGGAGGGGCCGGGGCGAACGGAAACACGGGACGGAAAGGAAGGAGCCCTCCCGATGAGATGCTCAGCGATCCTGCTCACCCTGGCCGCGCTGGCCTGCGATCCGGAGGTCGCGTCGCCGCCGGAGGCTGGAAACCGCCCGGGAGCGGCGACGCTGACCGGACCGGAGACCGCCGACGCGCTCCCCCCCGCTCCCCCGGTCTGGCGGCCCGATCCGGCCATCGATACGAGGGCGGCGATGCTGGACGGCGTGCCCGACGATCCGGTGCGCGGCGTTCCGTCGCCGCTGCGGGGGCTGCGGGTCAGCGCTTGGGCCGGTTCGGCCACGAGGCATTTGGTGAAGAGTCTCGGGCATACCGGCGGCGCGTCCCCGGCGCTGTCGCGGGAGGACTTCCGGAGGGGGTCGCGCGAATGCCTGGAAGACCTCCTCGAATACCGGGGAGCGGACCTACTGCTGGAGCGCGGCACCTACCAGTCCGCCGAGGAGCAGACCCATTGGTACGCGGCGTTGCGGGCGAAGGAAGCGGTGTACGGCGCGGGCGCGGAGGAGGCGGCGTGCGAGCGGGTGTTGCTCGAACACGCGCTGCTCGTCGCGCGCGGCGAGTGGCGGAGGGTGTTCGACCGGAGCAAGGGCCGGGAGAAGATTCTGGAGGAATGGGCGGACTTTGCGAGGGCTGCAAAGGAATTGGGCTGGGAGTACGAGGAGCCGGCGGCGGACCCGGAGGCGGCGGCGCGGCTTGAGTTGTGGCTGAAGTGCGATGACGAGAAGTGCATGGGAAGGTATGTGTGGAAACCGTCCGGCGGCGGTGCGGGCGGCGGCGGCCCCGGCCTGTGCGGTGGCGAGCCGGATGGCGGCGGCGGTGCGAGCGGCGGCAACGACCCGTCGGAGCAGTGGGAGTGCGACAAGTACATCAGGTGCCCCGGGCAGGGCGGTGAGGGCGACGGGGTGCCGTGCGATCCCGAGTGTCCCCCGATAGGGGCCGACTGCTGGGCGGAGTGGAAGTGCGTCCGCATCATGTGATCGGGGGTATCGCGAAGGGCGGCAAGGCGAAGGCGAACCGGCGAACGTCAACGGCGTTTGCGCTGGGGGAGGTGAGACCATGACCACCACTCCGAACGCGGACGGCGGAAGCGGACCCCGCGAGGACCGCCGGGCGGCAGGCCGACCCCCGCGCCAACTCGGACCGTCCCCCGGCAGTGACGGAGATCGTCCCCTTCGGGCGACTTTCCGAACGGCCACAAGGCGGCTCCACCGGTCCGCGGAAGAGCCCGCACGAGCGCCGACAGAGGCGAGGGTTGGCCTGGCAGTCCGTGGATAAAGCCGCCCGAGCACCGAGAGCGGCGGGCCGCCGGGGCATGGCACGGCTCTTGCTGAAGACGACCGCCGAACCCCAAAGCTTGCGAGGAGAGCTACACATGTTCCACCGGAAAACAGGAGTCGGCGCGATGCGAGCCCCGTGGGCGCTTGTCGGCCTGTCCTTGCTGGCGCCGCCCGGCGTCCCCGAGCTGCGCGCCCAGAATCGCGACTTCCTCTTCGGCACGCCCAGGGCGACGCTGTCGCTCAGGGCGGGTCTGGCCATGCCTCGGGCGGGCGGCGGCAACGGCGGCGTGAGTCTCTGGGACGACATCCGCGATCAGCTGACGGTGAAGACGGCCGATCTCTACGGACCCTACGTTGCGGCCGAGTTCGGCATCCGCGCCTCGGAGCACGTGGACTTCGTCTTCGGCGTCGGGCACACCTCCTCCGCGACCCGGTCCGAGTACCGGCACTGGGAGTTCGAGGACGACGCGCCCATCACTCAGACGACCGAGTTCACCACCACGCCGCTGACCGCCGGCGTCAAGGCCTACTTCCTGCCGCGGGGGCGGGCGATCGGAAGCTACGCGTGGATTCCCCGGACCCTGAATCCGTTCGCCGGGGCCGCCGCCGGGATCGTCCGGTATCGCTTCGAGCAGTACGGCCACTTCGTCGATTACGAAACGAGGGAGGTCTTCAACGACCGGTTGCAGTCGGTGGAAACGGGGGCCGCGGCACACTTCTTCGCCGGCATCGACGTCGGCGTCGGCAACCGCACGATGTTCACCGCCGAAGCCCGCTACGGCTTCGCCAGGGCGCCCCTCGCCAGAGACCGCCTCCCCGACAGAGACCGCTTCCTGGGATTCGCCGATCTGGACCTTGCGGGACTGCAGATCAGCGGCGGAATCGGCTTCAGGCTTTGAGTTAGGTTAGGACGACGAACACCGACACGACGAACCCGCTTCAAGGGAAACGACCATGTTCGCTATCGCTGGAAAAACGACCGCCGGAGCGCTCGGCGGCATCGCCGCCCTGACGGCCCTGGCCGGGCTTCCGGTCGTTGCGGCCGCCCAGGAGACGCGCCCCGGCTGGGCGCCGTTCCTGGGGTGCTGGCAAACCGAGTCCGGCGACGAAGCCGAGGGCGTTCTCTGCCTGGTCGCCAGCGGCGAAGACGTGGAGATGCTGACGATCGTCGACGGGTCGGTGGCGTTCCGAGAGCCCTTCGCGGCGGACGGACTCACTCGCGAGATCGAACGCGACGGCTGCGAGGGCACGGAGACGGCCCGCTTCTCCGACGACCGGCTGCGTCTGTACACCGCTTCCCACGTCGCGTGCGACGGCGAAGCGCCCCGGCGGAGCACGGGGATCATCTTCATGACCGGCCCAGCCCGGTGGCTCGACGTGCGGGCCATCGAAGTGAACGGCGCGGCGACGGCGTGGTCCCGGGGCTACCGGCGCACGGACAGCGGCGTGCTCGCGGAACTGGGGCTGGTCGAGCGGGCGGGCCCGGGCAACCCCTTCGCGCTGCGAGGCATGGCCTTCGCACAGCCGCGCGTCACCGTCGACCACGTGATCGACGCCTCCCGGAACGTCGGCGGCGAGGCCGTAAAGGGATGGCTCGCAGAGGTGGGGCGGGAGCTGGACCGCCTGGACGCCGGGGATCTGATCCGGTTGGACGACGCGGGCGTTCCGGGCGCCGTTATCGACGTGGCGGTGGCGGCTTCGTTCCCCGAGCACTTCGCCCTCGACTCCGAGGAGGACTCGTACCGCGGTCACCGCGGCTACGGATACCGCGGAATCCCCTACTACTACGGGTCCTACTACGGCGGATGGGGATACCGGGGCTACGGGTACTACGGACGGTACCGGGGCTACTACGCCCCCGTCGTGGTCACCGTGGACCGGACCCGCGGCTCCGCCGGCGGGAGGATCGTCGCGGGCAAGGGCTACCGGGGTCCGCGTGACAAGGGCGGCTCCGGGCGCGGGGGCAGGCGCACGGTGCGCGACGACGGGTCGAAGAGCGGGAGCGCCGACTCCTCCCGAAGAAGCACAGGGCGCAAGGCCAAACCGCGCGGCGGCAAGTAGCGGTCCGGCATCTTCGTACCGTCGTCGTGCCCCCGATACCGAGGCCTTCATTTCATCCGGATAGTAGCGGTTCATCAGCTCGGAAACGTAACTGCCCCTGCTAATCCGCATGGCCGGCACGAAGCGGTCGTAGCACGGCCTCGGGATTTCGGGCCGGGCCCAGCCCTCCAGGCGCGCGACTCTCAAGGCCTCCTCGCGCTCGCGCTCAACTTGCAGCCTCCCCAGCCACTCCTGCATCTGGTTCGCAAACTCGGTCAGCGGGGGGCCGGACGCCAGGTCGGCCAGCACCAACCGGACGGCATCCTGATAGCGTGTTTCGGTTACGAGGTCCTTACCTCCCAGATCCTCTCCGTACAGCTGAGTGACCATGGTTCTGGCAGCTTGGCTGCGCCAGGTGCCCGTAACCGCGGAGTCCATGGCGATGTCTCGAACGAGTGCGCGCGAGGCCGGATCCTCCGACAACGAGATATAGCTCATCAGGGCTAGCGGCCAGAAGTCGGCGTCGTTGGCTTCGTCGCCCAGTGCGCCGTCGTTCCACTGTCGGCGCAGCAGGCCCGCCAGCCAAGCCTCGAACCTGGGCACGTCGGAAGTACACATGTCCCCGGACAGAACCCTGGCCCCCACGCTCCCGGCCAGTTTCCACCGCACCATGCTGTCCGTCTCCGCCGCCTCTTCAAGCGCGGCGAACGCGGCGGCGGCCCATCCGCCGCCGGAAGGGCAACCGGCTTTGAAGACATGATAGACCGGAAGGTCCCGCGTCACGACGAAGCGGGGAACGTCCCCGGGGTCGCGAGGAAGGCCGTACCGGGCCAGCGAGTCGGGGATTTTGTACTCCTGGGCGCCCGCGTGCGGCGGAGCGCCGCCGAGAACGAAGCCGAGAAGGCATGCGGCGGCGGCGCGTCTCAGTTTGCTCATCGGTCGTATTCCGTTTCCGGCTGAAAGGCCGGCAGCCCGCAGGCAACCCCTCGCGAGCGCGGAGACCGGCGAGGGGGCCGGGGCCGCCAAGGGCGATTCGAAGGGTGATCATGGCGGCATACGCCCCGGAGAGCAACGCAATCGCGCCGAGCGGCCGCCGCGCGAAGGAGCCCGACCCGCCGGGAACCGACCCTCGACCTCGCGAGCGCCACGCTGGCCGGCCCGACCCCCGCCGGGGAGACCGCACGCGAGCAAGGCCCAAGAGTGTTGCGCTGTATACCATACATGACATAAAGTAATGTTCTCTTTCCATTCTGGACCGAGCCCGCGGGCCGACCGGTTCGCCGGTGGGACTCCGCCCGCCGGAAGAGGACCCCGGACAGCGGAAGGAAGGAGAAAAGGACGATGACCCGAGCGACAACGACATTTGCGGCGATCGCCGGCCCCCTCCTGGCCGCGGGATGCCTGCGCGACGCCCAGCCCCCTGACCACGCGGCCGTCTTCGCCGGCGGCGCCGGCGAGTGGGTCGACCTTTCCCACGCCTTCGGTCCCTCCACCATCTACTGGCCCACCGACACAGCCGGCTTCCGGCTCACCGAGCTGGCGTACGGCCACACGGAGGCCGGGTTCTTCTACGCCTCCTACTCTTTCGCCTCGGCCGAACACGGCGGCACCCACCTCGACGCGCCCGTCCACTTCGCCGAGGGCCGCCACACCGCCGACCAGATTCCGCTCTCCAGCCTCATCGCCACGGCGTCCGTCGTCGACGTCTCGGCCCAGGCCGACGCCGACCCCGACTACCAGCTCGCGGTCGAGGACCTCGCCGTGTGGGAGGCCGAACACGGCCGGCTCGCCGACGGCACCGCCCTGCTCGTCCGCACCGGGTGGTCGTCGCGCTGGAACGACCGCGCGGCCTACCTGGGCACCGATCTCACCGGGCCCAAGGCGGTGCCCCACCTGCACTTTCCCGGGATCGGGCCCGAGGCCGCGCAGTGGCTGGTGGACAACAGGGCGGTCGCGGCGGTAGGGATCGACACGCCCAGCATCGACTACGGGCAGTCGAGCGACTTCCGGTCGCACGTGATCCTGTACGAGCGGAACATCGTCGGGTTCGAGAACCTGGCGAACCTGGACCGGCTGCCGGCGGCGGGCGCCGGGATCGTGGCGTTGCCGATGAAGATCGAGGGGGGGAGCGGGGGACCGCTCAGGGCCGTGGCGTGGGTGCCCCCGGGGAGTCGGTGATTTTGCCGCTCCAAGGCTGCGCTCTGCGTTGCTCCTCGGGCGAATAGCGCTGCCATTCCCCCTTCGTCGCGCCTTGCCAGCCCGGCGCCTCGCCGCTCTCGGTGCTCGGGCGGCTCTATCCACGGACTGCTAGATTTCTTTCGAACCTCCAAAGAACGAAGCAGAGGGACACGCCCATGCAAACCGCAACCGCCGACCCGAAGAGGGTCGCGACCGACATCGAGCGGCCGCCCTTCAAGGTGGCCGACCTGTCGCTGGCCGAGTGGGGCCGCGACGAGATTCGCCTGGCCGAGCACGAGATGCCCGGGCTGATGGCCATCCGCCGCGAATACCGGGACCTCCAGCCCCTCGCCGGCGCCCGCATCACGGGCTCGCTGCACATGACCGTGCAGACCGCCGTGCTCATCGAGACCCTGATCGATCTCGGCGCCTCGGTGCGGTGGGCCTCGTGCAACATCTTCTCGACGCAGGACCGCGCCGCGGCGGCCGTGGTCGTGGGCCCGGACGGCAGCCCCGGCGATCCCCGCGGGCCCGCCGTCTTCGCCTGGAAGGGCGAGACGCTCGAGGAGTACTGGTGGTGTACCGAGCAGGCGCTCGCCTGGCCGCGCGGCTTCGGTCCCACGCTGATCCTCGACGACGGCGGCGACGCCACCCTGCTGGTCCACCGGGGCGCCGAGTTCGAGCGTCTGGGCGGCGTGCCCGGCTTCGACCCCGCCGCCGACGGCGAGGAATGGGGCGTCATCCTCGAGCTGCTGCGTAGCCACCAGCGCGTCGACGACGGGCGCTGGCGGCGCGTCGCCGCCGACATCCGCGGCGTCTCCGAAGAGACCACCACCGGCGTGCACCGCCTCTACGAGATGGCCAAGAACGGCACCCTGCTCTTCCCCGCCGTCAACGTCAACGACTCGGTCACCAAGTCCAAGTTCGACAACATCTACGGGTGCCGTCACTCGGTCGTCGACGGGCTCAACCGCGCCTCCGACGTGATGCTCTCGGCGAAGGTGGCCGTGGTGATGGGGTACGGCGAGGTCGGCAAGGGTTGCGCGCAGGCGCTAAGGGGACAGGGCGCGCGCGTGGTCGTGACCGAGATCGACCCGATCTGCGCGCTCCAGGCGGCCATGGAGGGGTTCCAGGTCGCCCGCCTCGAGGACGTGGTGGAGACCGCCGACATCTTCGTCACCGCGACCGGCAACCGCGACGTGGTCACCGTCGACCACATGCGCCGCATGAAGGACAAGGCCATCGTGGGCAACATCGGCCACTTCGACAACGAGATCGACATGGCCGGGCTGGAGTCGTCCGAGGCGTCGCGGAGGACGATCAAGCCGCAGTTCGACGAGTGGACCTTCCCCAACGGCCGGAGCATCCTGGTCCTGGCCGAGGGCCGGCTGATGAACCTGGGGTGCGCGACGGGTCACCCGAGCTTCGTCATGTCGGCCAGCTTCTCGAACCAGGTGCTCGCGCAGATCGAACTGCACAGGCGCGCGGAGGACTACGAGCTGGGCGTCCACATGCTGCCCAAGTCGCTCGACGAGAAGGTGGCGCGGCTGCACCTGGACCACCTGGGCGTGCGGCTCACCGAGCTGACGCCGGAGCAGGCGGACTATGTCAACGTGCCGGTGGCCGGGCCGTACAAGCCGGAACACTACCGCTACTGAAGGGGAGGGGCTCGTGGCAGGCGACCCGGCGGGATCCGGCGTGCGCCCCGTCCGCCGGGGGAGCGCGGCACGGCGACACGCGGGACGCCGGTGTCCGCGGCCGCCGGCCGTGGCTGCCGCAGCGCTCGCTTCCGCCGTTCTCTCCTGCGCCGACCCTCCCGAGCCGCTGCTCGGCGAGTGGGTTTCGGTCGGCTCGGGACCCCCTCTCACGACCTACGTCTTCGAGGAAGGGGGTCGCGGCCACTGCGTGCTGGAGACGGAGGAGAGTCCCGACACCTTCCCGGTGGACTACCGGGTCGACCACCGCCGGACGCCCGCACATCTGGATGTCGGCCCCTGGGCGTCCGGACCCCTCGCCGGGCGCACCCTCTTCGGCATTGTCGAGATGCAGGGTCCGGACCGGTTTCGGGTCGATTTCGAGCCGGCCGATCCCGACGGCGACGGGACCGAGCGGCCCGGCAGTTTCTCGAACCGGGCGGTCACCTTCGTGCGGAAGCTGAACTGAAGCGTCATGAGACGCGACTCGCTCGACAGGCGCGAGGCACTGGCCGTCATCGCGGCCGCCGCGGGCGCGGCCGCCTGCGGACCCGGAGAAGGGGACGCGCCCGGCTCGAGCGCGACAGCGGGTTCCGGTGCCGGGGGCGACGCCGGTGCCGGCGGCGCGCGCGGGGCGTCCGTCTGGTTCAAGGACCCGTCCCCCTTCATCCGCCACGGCACCAACCTGGAGACCCGCCTGGAGGACCTCCGCGGCCTCCTCACCCCCAACGAGCTCTTCTTCGTCCGCAATCACGCCCCGACGCCGATGATCGACGCCGGTTCCTACGCGTTGACGGTCGGCGGGCCCGGCGCCGGCGGCGAAGTCCGGCTGGGCCTGGACGATTTGCGGGCGCTGCCCAGCCAGACGCTGGTCGCCTACATCGAGTGCGCCGGGAACTGGCGCGGGTTCTTCCGGCCGGTCACGGGCCGGACCGCTTCGGGGAGCCAGTGGGGCACCGGGGCGGTGGGGTGCGCCGAATGGAGCGGACCGAGGCTGGCCGACGTGCTGGCGCTGGCGGGCGTGCGCGCCGACGCGGTCGACGTGAACGTCATCGGGCTCGACGAGGCGGAGTGGGCGCGGCCGATGCCGCTCGCGAAGGCGCTCGACCCGGACACGATCCTGGCTCTCACCATGAACGGGGCGCCGCTGCCGCCCGACCACGGCTTTCCGGTGCGGGCGGTCGTGCCGGGGTGGGTGGGGTCGTCCAGCGTGAAGTGGGTCGGAAGGATCGAGGTCGCGACCGAGAAGGTGTGGGTGCGGGCCAACACGACCTCGTACGTGCTGGTGGGCGACGAATGGCCCGCCGCCCGCTACGCGCCGGCCGACGGGGCGCCGATCACCGCCGGGCGGGTCAAGAGCGCGCTGGCCCTGCCGCGTCCCGCGCGGCTGGCCGCCGGGCCGCAACGGCTCAGGGGGTTCGCGTGGTCGCCGAGAGGGCCGGTGGAGGGGGTGGAGTGGCGGGTGGACGGGGGGCCGTGGGCGCGGGCGAGGCTGATCGGCGCGTCGGCGGATCTGCCCCACGCGTGGAGCCGCTTCGAGTTCGAGTGGACGGCGGCGGCGGGCAACCATGTTCTTCGCACCCGGGCCACCGACGCCGCGCGGCGGACGCAGCCGCTCGAAGGGGTCTACAACGCGAAGGGGTATCTGCTGAACGTGGCGCTGCCGCACCGCGTGGAAGTGCTCTGACGGGACGTTCACCCCGAATGGCCGGCATTCCGGGGCGACTTCGCCGGTTCGGCGTCGTGCCGGCGGCCGTATGCGCCGCGGCCGGCTGCGGCGGAGGCGACGCTCCCCCCGAAGAGCGGATCGAAGGACAACGCGCCTACGCCGTCAGCTGCGGGTACTGCCACGATGTCCCCAACGGCATCGGCGCGGCCCTCACGCCCAAGGTCCTCGCCGGGTACGGGACCGTTGGCGCGCTCGACCGCTACCTGCGCGCGGCCATGCCCCACGAAGCCCCCGGCAGCCTCTCCGGCGCCGAGTACGACGCGATCCTGCAGCACCTGCTGGACAGCCGGAATCTGCTGCCGGCCGGCGCGGGCCATGACCCGCCGGACTCGACGCGCCTGCAGGAACCGGGGCGGACTCCCTCGGGGTGAGCGAGCGGTCCGAATGCGGGCTTTTCCCACGGGCTGCCGCCCGCACTCCGGCACGGAGGCCCGGAACAGGCTTCCGCTGGCGCCGGGCCGGTTCGGTTAGCTAAATTAGCTAATCCACCAACGAGACATCCCGGGCACGGAGGATTCCCCGTGGTCAAGGTCAACATGCACGAAGCGAAGTCCCAGCTGTCCCGGCTGGCCGGACTGGCCCGCGAGGGCGAGGAGGTCGTAATCTGCAGGGCGGGCCACCCCTGGGTGCGTCTGATCCCGCACGAGGGGTCCGCCGGGTGGCGCAAGCCCGGCGGTCTCGAGGGAAAGATACGGATGCCCCCGGACTTCGACCGGGAGGACGAGCAGATCATCGCGGCCTTCGAGAATCCCGAAGTCCTCCCCGGTGGCGAGTGACGATGAGGCTGCTGCTCGACACCCATGCATTCCTCTGGTGGTTGTCCGACTGGGACCACCTTGCCGACGATGCCGTCGCCGCGATCGCCGACCCCGCGAACGAGGTGTTCGTCAGCGCCGTCTCGGGCTGGGAAATCGGGGTCAAGAGGGCGAAGGGCCGGCTCGCCGCTCCGGACAATCTGGCCGCCGTCGTGGAGGACAGTCGGTTCCGGCACCTTCACCTGACCTTTCGCCACGCCGACCGGGCAGCGAACCTGCCGATGCACCACCGCGACCCCTTCGACAGGATGCTGGTCGCGCAGGCGCAGACGGAGGGACTCGTGCTGCTCACGCGCGACGCCCGCATTTCCCTGTACGACGTCCCCACGATGCGCGTCTGAACTCGCCCCCCGCCCCGTCGCCCTCCGCGGCCCCGGGTCTTCACCGCGCAATCAGCAGCGTCACCCGGTGCGGCTCGGTCCCCGGCGGACGCATCCGCCCTCCGTGGCCGTCGCGCAGGGTGAACGGGTGGTGCATGACGATGTCTTGCTTGCCGTCCCGGTCGAGGTCTGCGAGCCAGACGTACTCCTCGTCGTTGGGCACCTCGACTCCGACCGTCTCCGGGTCCCGCGCGAAGAGCCCCGGGCCCGGCACTCCGGGGAACAGGTCGAGCGCCCAGGGAGTGGTTTCGATCAGCAGGTCCGAGCGGCCGTCGCCGGTCACGTCTCCCACGAGCAGAGTCCGGTTGAACGCGCGCCGATGCGCGTTCCTCGTCCCGCGAAGCTCGTGCAATCCCCCGCGGAGCACGATGTCCAGCGGCACCCACCCCGGCTCCCTGTGGCTGGGTGCGCCGTCCAGGTGGACCCGGCGAACCGCATCGGGAGCGTCGCCGAAGAGTCCGTCCCGCATGCGGCGGAATTCGAGATACAGCCACGTGTCGTCGCCCATGGCCCCCTTCAGTCTCTTGAAGATTCCGCCCTCGAGGGACTCGGCCTCTATGGTCGTGAACATCAGTTCCGCCAGGCCGTCGCGGTCGAGGTCGTGGCGGTCCATCCCGAGCAGGATGCGGCCGGGCGACTCGAAGACGATGTCGGCGTCCGGCGCGAACGCAGTGCGGCCGGCGGGTGTTCGCGCCCCGAGATGGACCTCGTACCTGGACCGCTTGCCGGAGATCGTCGCGCCCTCCAGCGCCAGAACCGCCAGATCGCCTACACCGTCGCCGTTCACATCCGACAGCGAGTGCAGCACCCTTCCCGTCATGTCGCCGGCGGCGAGCGTGGAGAGCTTGTCGGAGTCGAAAGCGACCTCGGTCGAGAAGGTGTCGGGCGAGGGGCGAAAAAGGCCCCGCGCGTCCTGGAGGTGCACCTTGAAGCGGTCGCCTTCCCAGAACACGAGGTCGTCTCGGCCGTCGCCGTCGTAGTCCACCTGGTGGACGCGGCTCTGGGACCAGGGGTCGTAGCGGTATCCGTCGGCTCCCAGGATCCGGCTCATGTCGGTGGGAGGGCCGATCCGCACGGGGTCGGCGAAGCCGCCGCCGCCGGTCTGGACGAACACCCAGAACCCTGCGGAGTCCGGAACGGCCAGGTCGTCGCGCCCGTCGCCGTTCAGGTCCCGCGTGACATCGACATGGGGGATTTCGCGCTCGCGCGGAGGGGTGAAGGCGGACGCGACCGACACCAGCGAGCGTTCGGTTCCCCGCTCGGGGTCGAACCAGCCCAGGCGGCCGGGCTCATACGTGACCAGCCGGTCGCGTCCGCCGATGTTCGCGATGTCGACGAACAGCACTCCGGTACGCAGCGTGACGTCGAGACCCGGCGTCCAGGTGCTGTCGGCGAACGCGTAGACGCGCAGCCGGCCCCGGTCGTCGCCGCCGACGTTCACCACCGCGAGCTCGGCGACCCGCCCACCGAGAAGGAACCCCGTGAGCACCGTCTGCCGCTCCGCGGAGCCGGTCGCGACGTCGTACTGGCGGAAGGCGGCCGTCCGGCCGGCCGTCGCCTGCTGCCGGGATGCGACCGGCGCGCAGGAAGCGGCGACCGCGGCCACCGCGAGGGCGGCGGTGCGCCGGGACCGTCGACCCCTCACCCGGACCGGGGCGGTCCCACCAGATCCGGAAACCGATAGACGATGACCCCGGTGCCGGGCGCGTTGTCCACATCCACGTACCCCTTGTCGGCCATCTCGTTCAGGGTCTTCTCGACCTGTTCGAAGGTTCGGCCGGTCGCCAGCACTCCCTGGCTGATCGTGAGATCTCCGCCGTTGCCCACCGCGGCCTGCAGCAGCTGCTGGCGCATGTTGAGGTGCCGGGACCGCCCGGGTTCCGTTTCGCCCGCGCCGACATGGGCCCCGGAGCGCGCCAGCTGCCGCGGATGCGGGATGCGCCCCTCCCGGATGTTGGAGTCCCGAACCAGCGACTTCATCTGGAAGAGGTCGACGAGCTGACCGACGCCCAACAGCCCGAAGGTGAGCAGCCACAGCACGCCGGTGCCGACCTTGCCCAGGTAGAAGCGGTGGATGCCGCAGGCGCCCGCCAGGCAGGCGCACCAAAGGCCGTAACCGAGCGCGGACGAGTACGGCGCCTCGTCGCCCGACTCCCGAACCGCCGGCACGTTGACATTCACGTTGACCGACAGATCCCGGGTTTGCTCGCTCATGATGGCTCCCTTGCCGCGTCGTGCTTCCGCGCTCCCAGGGCTGAATATGCCCCCGGGCCGCGGATTCCGACAAGTCCGGGGGCATCCCTTCCCGGGACTGCGACCGGCTATGTTTCCGGGTGGCCGTTCGGGCGTTCGGCGCGCTGGCGCCTCCCGTCGCACGCCCCCGGCCCCGTCACCGCACCCTGTCCCCGATACGGCCCCCGCGAACCTCGGTGATCCACGGAAACGGCCGCGGCGATCCCCGGTCGTACGAGAAGTAGATGAAGGAAGCCCGGCCCAGGAAGCGCCACCGCTCCAGGAGCCCCCAGTAGCGCGAGTCCAGGCTGTCCGAGCGGTTGTCGCCCATCATGAAATAGCGGCCCGCGGGGATCACGAGGGGGCCCCAGTTGTCGCGGGTGGGCCGGTAGTCGTCGCGCGGACCGCCCAGGAGCACGTCCAGCTGCCAGAGCATTTCCGGCAGGAACACGTCCGGGAACGGAGCGTGCACCGCGTGGGGTTCGTCCTGCCGCTCGCCGTTCAGATACAGCACGCGGTCGCGCATCTCGAGCGTGTCTCCGGGCATGCCGACGAGTCGTTTGACGACGGTCAGCGTGTCGTCGTGGGGCGGATCGAAGACCAGGACGTCGCTCCGGCGGGGTTCCGAATAGCCCGGGATCCGCAGGCCGGTGAAGGGGACCGGCGATCCCAGGGCCAGACGGTTGACGTATACGAAGTCGCCGATCAGGAGCGTGTTCCGCATCGAGCCCGAGTCGATGAAGAAGGTCTGGAACACGAAGAGACGCAGGACCGCCACGAACGCCACGGCAGTGACCACCGACTTGGTCCATTCGGCCAAGGCGCCCTTGCGGGTTCGGCCTCCGCTCCCGGAACGCTCCCTTTCGTCCGCGCCCGCCACCTTCCCTTTCCGCCGGCCCCTCCCGCTCGCAGGCGCCTTGGGCCCGGCCCTGTTCCGCCTACCCACGGCCATTGTCCCGGCGAACCGCGGCGTCCCGCGGCAAGACCCGCCACGCACCGGCAGCGCTTCGGCGGGCGGCAACCTCGGCGCGTGCCAACGCACGCGGGAGGCCGGGCGGGCCTTGGCTACTCACCGCCCCGCACCGTCCAGCGCCCGGCGCAGCTCGAGGGCCAGCGCCAGCGCGCCCGGCACCCCCTCCGCGTCCAGCCTGTCGACCAGGGCGCTGCCGACCACCACCGCGTCCGCCTCCGACGCCGCGGCGCGCGCCTGCCCGGCCGTCGAAACGCCGAACCCGACCGCCACGGGCACGGGCGAAACCGCGCGCACCGCGGCCGTCTCCCGCGCCAGCTCGTCCCGCAGCCCGGCCCGGGCCCCCGTCACCCCCGTGCGCGAGACGTAGTAGACGAAGCCCTGGCTGGCGCCGGCGATATCGCGCACCCGGTCCGGGCGGGTCGTGGGCGCGACGAGCCGGACGAAGTCCAGCGCCGACTCCGACAGCTGCGCCTCGAGAGCCGGATCCTCGCCGAAGGGAAGGTCGGTGGTGAGAATCCCGTCCGCCCCAGCGTCGACCGCCTCGGTCACGAACGCCTCGACCCCTCGCGAATTCACCGGGTTCAGATAGGAGAAGATCACGACGGGCACCTCGCTGGCCCGGCGCAGCTCCGCCAGCGCGGCGAAGATGTCGTCCACCGTCGTGCCGTTGTCGAGCGCCCCCTGGCTGGACCGCTGGATCGTGGGACCGTCGGCCACCGGGTCGCTGAAGGGGATGCCGAGTTCGATCGCGTCGGCGCCCAGCTCGGCGAGCCCGGCCAGCAGGTCGCGAGTGTGGGCCAGGGTGGGGTATCCTGCGGTCACGTAGGGGATGAAGCCCGGCCGCCGCTCCGCCGCCAGCCCGGCGAAGCGCGCCCCGATGCGGCCCCGCGGCATCTACACGTCCCCCCGTTCGCCCAAACGGGAAACATGCGCCACGTCCTTGTCCCCGCGTCCGCTCAGGCAAACGACCACGGGCGCCTCCACATCCCCCCGCCGCCCCGCCCCGGCCACCCACGCCAGCGCGTGCGCGGTCTCGAGCGCCGGGATGATCCCCTCCAGCGCGGGAAGCGCCCGGAACGCGCGTTCGGCCGCCCCGTCCCCGACGCTCACGTAGCGCGCCCTCCCCGAGTCCATGAGGTGCGCGTGTTCGGGACCCACGCCCGGGTAGTCCAGCCCCGCCGCCACCGAATGCGCCGGCGCGACCTGTCCGTCGGCGTCCTGAAGCAGATAGCTCAGCGACCCGTGAAGCACGCCGGGGCGGCCTTCGCTCAGCGACGCAGACGAGCAGCCGCTGCCGAGCCCCTCCCCCGCCGCCTCGACCCCGACCAGCGCCACCTCCTCGTCGCCGGCGAAGGCGTGGAAGATCCCCATCGCGTTCGAGCCGCCGCCCACGCACGCGACCACCGTCGCCGGGAGCCGCCCCTCAGCCTCGACGATCTGCCTGCGCGTTTCCCGCCCGATCACCGCCTGGAAATCGCGCACGATGCGGGGAAACGGGTGCGGCCCCACAACCGAACCGATGGCGTAGTGGGTGCCGGCGACGTTGGTCACCCAGTCCCTGAGCGCCTCGTTGGTCGCGTCCTTCAGGGTGCGCGTCCCGGAATCGACCGGCCGCACCTCGGCGCCCAGCAGCTCCATGCGGTAGACGTTGAGCGACTGGCGCTCCACGTCCTCGGCGCCCATGTAGACGACGCACTCCAGGTCGAAGAGAGCGCAGGCCGTGGCGGTGGCGACGCCGTGCTGCCCGGCCCCCGTCTCGGCGATGACGCGCCGCTTTCCCATGCGCCGGGCCAGGAGCGCCTGCCCCACGGTGTTGTTGATCTTGTGGGCGCCGGTGTGGTTGAGGTCCTCGCGCTTGAGGTGGACGGGGGCGACGCCGGCCGCGGCCTCGAAGCGACGGGCGCGGTAGAGGGGAGTGGGGCGGCCGACGTAGTCCGCGGCGAGGGCGTCCGCCTCGGCCATGAAAGCGGGGTCCGCAAGCGCCTCCTCGTACGCGGCCGCGAGCTCGTCGAGCGCCGGGACGAGCGTCTCGGGCACGTAGCGGCCGCCGTAAGGGCCGAAGCGGCCCGCCCGTCCGGAAGGGGCCGTCACTGTTGCCGGGCTCCCGCGCCCGCCGACCGAACCGCCCGCACGAAGGCCCGCGTGCGGTCCGGGTCCTTGGCGCCGGGCGCCGATTCCACCCCGGAGCTCACGTCCAGCACGTCGGGGCCGAGCGCCGCCACGGCGGCGGCGGCGTTCTCCGGGGTCATTCCGCCGGCGGCGACGAAGACGGCCGAGCCGATGGCCGCGCGCACCTCGCGTCCCACTCCCCGCCAGGGGAAGGGGCGTCCGGTGCCGCCGGGCCGCCGGGGGTCGAAGGAGTCGACGAGGACGCCGTCCGCGAACGCCGCGTACGTCGCGGCCGCTCCTGCCGGCGACACGCCCGCCGTCGCGTGAACCGTCTTCCACACCTCCCACCCCCCCGCGTCCCCCACCTCCCGCACGGTCTCCGCCGTCTCGCCGCCCCCGAGCTGGACCACGTCGAGCTCCAGCTCCCGCGCCGTCCCCGCGACCTCCTCGCCCCGAGCGTCCACGAACACGCCCACGCGGCGCACCCCCGCGGCCTCGTAGACGGCCAGCGCCCGCTCGGGGGCCACGCTGCGCGAGTAGCCGGGCGACAGAATCACCCCCATGTAGTCGGCTCCGGCGGCCGCCACCGCCGCCGCGTCCCGGGGCGTCATCACCCCGCAGATCTTTGCCAGAACCCACGCACCCCTCCCACCGCTCACCCGGGCCTCCCCGGCCAGCCTCGCGGGCGCGCTCACGGCGACGCCCCCCTTCCCCGCGGCGGCCCGCCGCGCACCCCCGCACCGCCCCCCACCCGCTTCACGGCGGCCATCTCTCCCACAACGGGGCCCGGCGACCCGCTCCGCACCAGCGTCTCGCCCACCAGCACGGCGTCGGCGCCGGCGGCCGCCACCCGCGCCACGTCCCGCGCGTCGCGAATCCCGCTCTCGGACACCAGCAGCGCGTCGCCCGGCACGTACGGGGCCAGCCGTTCGGTCACCTCCAGAGAGGTGCGGAAATCCGCCAGGTCGCGGTTGTTC
Source organism: Gemmatimonadota bacterium (assembly GCA_028873825.1). Taxonomy (GTDB): domain Bacteria; phylum Gemmatimonadota; class Gemmatimonadetes; order Longimicrobiales; family Gaopeijiaceae; genus Bin94. The sequence goes on from JAPPNM010000118.1 coordinate 33,274, forward strand.
GCCCCGACGAGCTTCGCCTCCGCCTCCAGCGCGGCCTCCACCTCCCATTCGTCGTGCGCCTCGACCAGCGCGGTCATCCCCATGTCGTGAGCCATCGCGCGCAGGTCGCCGAGGAGCGCCCGGTCGAGGATCCGCACGACGAGCAGCACGAGGTCGGCCCCCGCGGCCCGCGCCTCGGTGACCTGGACGGGGTCGATCACGAAGTCCTTGCGCAGCACCGGCACGCCGCTCCCCCTCCGCACGGCCGCCAGGTCCTCCAGCGATCCCCCGAACCACGCCCCGTCGGTGAGCACGCTGATCGCGAACGCGCCTCCGTCCTCGAATTCGGCCGAGAGCGCCTCCGGATGCAGTTCCGGAGCGATCGCCCCCGCCCCCGGGGAGCGGCGCTTGACCTCGGCGATCACGCCCACGCACGGGCTTCGCCGCAGCGGATCCAGAAACGGCCGCGGCGGCGGCGCGTCCTCCGCCGCCCGCTCGAGATCCCGGCGCACGGCCCTCAGCCGCTCCACCTCGGCGCGCTTCCTCTCCACGATCCGGTCCAGAATCCCCGGTGTTTGCACTTCGGTCGAGTTTCCGCTACCTTGTTCGGAGTCTGTTCGGTCGGCTGCGACGCTCCGTTCGTCCCACGCCCGTTCGTCCACGCAAGATAAGGAAAGACGGATGCCCCTGACAAAGCGCCAGAAGCAGATCCTCGACTACCTCAAGGCGTTCATCGGCGAACACGGGTACGCCCCCAGCTTCGAAGAGATCTGCCGAGCCTTCAACTACACCTCGCTGGCGACCGTCCACGAGCACCTCAGCAACCTCCAACGGAAGGGGTACATCCGGCGGTCGTACCGCGAGAGCCGATCCGTCGAATTCCCGCCCAAGGCGGAGGCGCCCGTGAAGCTCCCGCTCCTGGGAACCGTCGCGGCCGGGTTGCCCATCGAGGCCGTCGAGGACAACGAGACGCTGTCCGTTCCCGGCGAGATGGTCGGAAAGGGCGGCGACCACTACGTCCTGCGCGTCTCCGGCGACTCCATGATCGAAGAACAGATTCGCGACGGGGACCACATCGTAGTCAAATCCCGCAAGACCGCCGACGACGGAGAGATGGTGATCGCGCTGATCCGCGAGCAGTGCGCCACGGTCAAGAAGTTGTATCGCGAGCCCGGCAACCGCATCCGCCTGCAACCCGCCAACGAGAAGATGGTGCCGATCGTCGAGGACGCGGCCGACGTGCGGGTGCAGGGGGTGGTGGTGGGGCTGATCCGGCGGTACTGACGACCCCGGCGGCGCGGCTCGCCACGGGAATTCGGCGTGGCGGGGAGCGTCGCCGCCGACAATTGAAATCGAAGGAGGAATGGGAATGAGGATGATGTTCGCTGTTGGAAGCCTGAACCGGGCGCGCTCGAAGATCGTCGTCGCGGGGCGCCTGCGGGAGATGGACGGGCCCGCACCTCCGACGCCTCCGCGCCGCCCTCCGGCCGGTCCCGGCGAGGGCGTCCGGCGCGGCACCGGGCGTAGCCGTGTCGATCACGCTTGCGGCCGGGACGGCGGGGGAACCGGCGCGTCCCGCCACCCGGAAGGCGGCGGCCGCGTTCACTAGGCGTGTCCCGCCGCCCGCCGGCTCGCACTTACCAGTGCGTCAAGCATGGCGTCCGCCGCCCCCGAATCGATCGCCTCCGCGGCGGCGACCGCGCCGTCCGACGGGGACTCCGCCCGCCCGGCCGCCATGAAAACGGCCGCCGCGTTCACCAGCACCGCCGCCCGGGCCGGCCCGCGTTCGCGCCCCTCCAAGACCGCCCGCACCACTGCCGCGTTCCGTTCGGGATCGCCCCCGGCCAGCGACTCGGGGGGGACCGGCTCGACGCCGAAGTCCCCGGGCGTCACCTCGTACGCGGACACGCGGCCCCCGCGCAGCTCCGAGACCCGCGTGGGTCCGCACGGGCTGATCTCGTCCATCCCCGGCTCCCCGTGCACGACCAGGGCGCGCTCGTGTCCCAGCGCGGCGAGGCCGCGCACGACCAAATCCAGGAAGGCGGGATCGGCGACGCCGACCACCTGCCGCCGCGCTCCCGCCGGATTGGCCAGCGGACCCAGGAGGTTCATGACGGTCGTGATCCCGAGCGCCTTGCGCACGGGGGCGACGTGGCGCACCGCAGGGTGGTGGAGCGGCGCGAACATGAAGACGATCCCCGTCTCGGCGAGCACTCCCGCCGCGCTCTCCGGCGAGAGTTCGATCGCCACGCCCAGCGCCTCCAGCACGTCGGCGCTGCCGGACCTCGAGGTGAAGGAGCGGTTGCCGTGCTTCGCGACGCGCACCCCGCCCGCCGCCGCGACGATGGCCGCCGCCGTGGAGATGTTGAAGGTGGAGACGCGGCCGCCGCCGGTGCCGCAGGCGTCGACCAGCGAGGACGGGTCCGGGGCGGGCACGGGGATCATGGCGCCCCTGAGCGCCGCGACCCCGCCCGCCACCTCGGAGGGCGCGACCCCCTTGGTCTGCAAGGCGGCCAGGAGGGCGCCGGTCCGAACGTCCGAGGCGCGGCCGGAGACGATGCGGGCGAGGGCCGCCTCGGCTTCGGCGGCGGTCAGGTCCCTCCCCGCGACGGCCTTGGCCAGGAGGGGGACGAGGGTGGAGGCGGAGTCGGTCATCGGCTCGGTCGGGTCCGGGTGGTTCCGCCACGGCGCGGGGCGGGGCGGAAATGTAGCACGGGCGAACCGCGCCGGCCGTCCCGCCGCTGCGCCGTCCCCCGCCCCTCCGTAGCTTCCGGGGCATGAGCGAGCCGCAAACCCGCTTCAAACTCGCCCTCCACTACGACGGGGCCGCCTTCCACGGCTGGCAGGTCCAGCCCGGACAGCCCACCGTCCAGGGTGCGATCGAGGAGGCCCTGTCGCGGCTGACCGGCGAACGCCGCACCGTCCTGGGCGCCGGCCGCACCGACGCCGGCGTGCATGCCACCGGCCAGGTTGCGGCGGTCACCGTCCCCGCCCGCTGGACGGCGCGGGAGCTGGCTCGTTCGCTGAACGCGCTGCTCCCCGGCACGGTCTGGGTGCGGCGCGCCGAGGCGGTCCCCGAGGGCTTCCACCCGCGCCTCCACGCGGTCGCGCGCAGCTACGAGTACCGGATCGGCGTGGCTCCGCTCTCCGCCTCCCCGTTTCACCGCCGCTGGTGCTGGCCCCTGTGCCGCCCCCTCGACCCGGAGGTCGCCGCCCGCGCCGCCGCGCTCCTCCCCGGCACGCACGAGTTTCGCGCCTTCGCCAAGTCCGGCCAGCCGAAAAGGGGGTACCGCTGCCGGGTCTCGCACGCCCGCTGGCGCCCCTGGAACGACCTGGGCGCCGCCTTCGAGATCACCGCCGACCGCTTCCTGCACCGGATGGTGCGATATTTGGTGGGAACCATGGTGGACATCGCGCTGAATCGCCGGGAAGAGGAGGACATGGCCCTGCTGCTGAAGGGAGACGCCGCGGCGACCACCTCTCCGCCCGCACCGGCGGCGGGGCTCTTCCTGACCCGCGTGGCGTATCGAACATGACATGTAAACCGCAGTTTACATTCCGTATCCCGGGTAGCGTATTGAACATGACATGTAAACCGCAGTTTACATTCTGTCATCTGCGCTTGACATTGCTGGGGCTGGCGGCGGGAACGGCCGCATCGTCGGCCGGGTGCGAGGTGACGCCGCGCGCGGAGGAGGCGCCCGGGGCCACGGAAGGCGCCGTCTCGGCGCAATTGGGCGCAGACCCGCGACCGGACCCGGCCGGAGCCGCGAGCTCCTCCGTCCGGTTCTCCGGCGAAGCCCAGCCGGCCGTGCCGATCCCCGCGACCGCCGACCCCGGCTTCTCGGAGCAGCTCGCCGCCAGCCGCACCACCGCCATCGTGCGCGCGGCCCGCACCGTCGCCCCCGCCGTCGTCACCGTCTCGGTGCTCCGGCGCGAGCGGGTTCGGCGGCGCTCCTTCTTCTTCGACCCCTACTACCTGCCCTTCCGCGAGACCCAGGGTCTCGGCTCCGGCTTCATCATCGACTCCGGCGGGACGGTGCTCACCAACCACCACGTGATCGACGGCGCCACCCGGATCCTGGTCACCCTTCCCGACGCCCGCGACTTCGAGGCGCGGCTCGTCGGCTCCGACCCCGCCACCGACATCGCCGTCATCGCCCTGGAGAACGCCTCCGACCTCCCCGTCGCGCCCCTCGGCACGGCCTCCGACCTCGTGATCGGCGAGTGGACGGTCGCCATAGGCAACCCCTTCGGCGGCCTGCTCTCGAACCACGAACCCTCGGTCACGGCGGGGGTCGTCGGCGCGCTGGGCCGCCACCTCGTGCCCGGCGGCGACGACGAGGGATTCCACCTCGGCATGATCCAGACGGACGCCTCGATCAACCCCGGCAACTCGGGCGGCCCCCTGGTCAACGCGCTGGGCGAAGTGATCGGGATCAACGCCTCCATCCTGTCGCGCTCGGGGGGGAGCGAGGGACTGGGCTTCGCCATCCCGATCGACCGCGCGCTCAAGGTGGCCCGGGACCTTGCCGAGTTCGGGGCCGTGCGGCGCGCCTGGCTGGGATTCCAGGTGGACGCGGTGGAGGCCGACGACTTCGGGCGCTCTCGGGGCGTGCGCATCGCGCGGGTGACGCCGGGTTCGCCGGCGGCGAAGGCCGGGATCCGGGCGGGGTCGCGTCTGCTGCGGGCCGGAGGCGACCGCATGGCCACTCCGCTCGACTACGAGGCCTCCGTTCTGGACCTCCGCGCCGGGGACCGGATCGAGCTTGCGGTCGAGGGGATGACGCCGGTCGTGGTGCGGGCCGCCGAGCTGCCCTCGGTGACCGCGGAACGGGTGGAGCTGCTGCGGGATCTGGAGGTCGTGACGGTAACTGCCGCCATCCGGGCGGAACGCGGACTGGCTTCGTCGGAGGGCGCGCTGGTCGTCGAAATCTCGGACAACCTCTCGGAGGCGACGGGGCTGGTCGCCGGCGACGTCCTCCTGGGCGTCAACAACCGGCAGGTGAGCACGGCCCGCGAGGCGGCCGAGGAACTCCGGCGCACGCAGCGCCGCGACCGCGACTTCGTCCTCGTCTTCGAGCGCGACGGCCGTCTCGTGCGCACCGGCCTGCTGACCTGGACGGAGTAGACGCCTTGGCCGCCTCCGCGCCCGACCGCTACGCGCACCCCCTGTCGGCGCGGTACGTCTCCCGCGAGATGGAGCGCGTCTTCGCCCCCGCCTTCCGCTTCGGGACCTGGCGGCGGCTCTGGCTCGCCCTGGCCGAGGCGCAGCGCGACTTGGGCCTCGACATCCCCGCCGAGGCGATCGCCCAGATGCGCGACCGCGTGGACGACATCGACCTCGACGCCGCCGCCCGCTACGAGCGCCGCTTCCGCCACGACGTCATGGCGCACATCCACCTCTTCGGCGACGCGGCGCCGGCCGCGCGTCCCGTCCTGCACCTGGGGGCCACCAGCGCCTTCGTCGGCGACAACACCGACCTGGTCCAGCACCGCGAGGCCATGACGCTCGTGCGCGACCGGGTCGTCGCGACCGTCCGGGCCCTCGCGCGCTTCGCCGAAGAGCACCGCGGGCTCCCGACGCTGGCGTACACCCACTTCCAGCCCGCACAGCCCACGACCGTCGGGAAGCGGGCCACGCTCTGGATCCAGGACTTCCTCATCGACCTCGAGGAGATCGAGCACCGCCTGGCCACCCTGAAGCTGAGGGGCGTGCGCGGGACGACCGGCACGCAGGCGTCGTTCCTGCAGCTCTTCGACGGCGACCGCGCCAAGGTCGACGCGCTGGAGCAGGCGGTGTGCCGCCGTATGGGGTTCGAGGAGTGCTACCCGGTCACGGGCCAGACATATCCGCGCAAGGTGGACCAGGCGCTGCTCGCCACCCTGGCCGGGGTCGCGGCATCGTCGTCGAAGATGGCGCACGACATCCGCCTGCTTTCGCATCTGCGCGAGCTCGAGGAGCCCTTCGAGAAGGACCAGGTGGGCTCATCGGCGATGCCCCACAAGCGCAACCCCATGCGCTCGGAGCGGATCTGCGCGCTGGCCCGCCACGTGATCGCGCTGGCCGCGGACCCCGCCCACACCGCGGCGACGCAGTGGCTGGAACGAACGCTCGACGACTCGGCCAACAAGCGGCTCGCGGTGCCGGACGCCTACATGGCCACGGACGCCGTCCTGGCGCTGGCGGCGAACGTGGCGGGGGGGCTCAGGGTGAACGAGGGGGTCGTGGCGGCCAACCTGGACGCGCACCTGCCGTTCATGGCGATGGAGGCGGTGATGATGGAGGCGGCGGGGGCGGGGGGGGACCGGCAGGAGGTGCACGAGAGGATCCGGGGGCATGCGCTGGAGGCCGCCCGGCGGATGGCCGAGGGGCGGGAGGGCGGGCTGTTCGAGTCGGTCGCGGGGGACGAGAAGTTGGCAGTGAGCGCCGAGGAGTTGGAGGCGATGGCGAGGCCGGAGCGGCTGGTGGGACGGGCGGCCGAGCAGGTGGACCGGTTCGTGGCCGAGCAGGTGGCGCCGGTGCTGGGGCGGCACGGGGAGGGGGCGGGGGGCGGGGAGGTGCGGGTTTGAGGTCGGGTCGCTATTGTTGATGTGTCACTCCGACGATGCGGCAGCCACAACGGCCTTCGTCCTCGACTAGAAATCGAACATGAGGCATTTACCGACCATAGCCGCCGCTCTGAGTCTACTGGCTGTGGCGACCGGCGGCGGGGGCGCCGCAGCCCAGGCCACCGGCGAGTACCCGCTTGAGATCTCCGTGCGCGAGATCTGGACTACTTCCGGCGATCCGGGGTTCGGTGCGATCGGAGGAATGGCGCAGTGGCCGGACGGTACCGTATGGATCGGCGACCGGCGGCTCGCGGAGGTTTCCGAAGTGTCGTCCGACGGCGCGAATGTTCGTGTCGTTCTTCGGGAGGGAGAGGGTCCGGGGGAGGTGGGTCGCATACACAGGATCGACATGCTCCCCGGCGGGGGGGCGGTGGTGATGACCCTGGACAACTACGAGATCTTCCGAGCCGACAGAAGTTTCGACAGACGACAAAGAAGGCTCGAAAGTATTTGGGCTTGGGGGTTCGCGGCGACCCCGAAGGCCGGATTTCTTGTGAGCGGCGGCTACGGCTATGTGAAGGACGATGAACTGGCGAAGTACGCGGTCCATCGCTACGACCGGCGAGGACGCCACCTTGGAAGCTGGCACCCGGCCGTGGATCACGACGATTGGGAGGTCGTCCGCTCGACGTCGGGAGGCGCGGTCGCGCTGACCCGGGACGGAGGTCTGCTCGTCTCGGATGCGGCGCCGTTTCGAATAACAAGGTACTCGGATTTAGAAGGAAACGGCGCTCGCGTGATTGTTGAGGACGAGAGTGTGCTTTCCTCTGCGGAGCTGGATCGTGCGGTCAAACGAGCGCCGGGCAACACGATCAGCTACACCGACCGTTGGAGCAAGTCGTTCTTCGTTGGCGAGCTGCCGAGCGGCAACATCCTCAATGTGATCCTCGAGATGCCGGAAGATCCCGACGATTCGCAGACGAGTCTGTGGGTCGTTGTCACCCCTGACGGCGACATCGTGGCACGCACGCGGGTTCCGGAAGGCTATAGGGTCTGGAACGACACGCCCGACGGCCACTATCTCGCTTCGTACTGGGACAATGCCTCCCTCCAATTCCTGGCCGCCAAGCTGAACGTCGCGATCACGGCGCGGTGAGGCGGCCCGCTGGCCCGCGCCGTCCACCGCGACCATGTCTACGTCTATACTTCGGGCCGCCGCCGGGAGACGGCCCGCAACGTGCTCGCCAGTTCGGCCGCGGGCAGCGCCCGCACGCGCGAGGCCAGCCTGTAGCGCTCCGTTCCCGCATGGATCACGTCGAGGCGGTCGAGGTTGAGCGTCTCCAGCGCGGAACGCATGGAGCGGGTCAGACGCGGCGCCTCCGAACGCTTCGCCTCGAAACCGTAGCGCCGCGCCCCCGCGAGCACGAGAAGGTCGAGCTCGGCGCCCGTGTGCGTGGACCAGTGAAAACACTGCTCGGGGGACGCCCTCAGGAGTTGGACGACCTGCTGGATCGCGAAACCCTCCCAGGAAGCCCCGACCTTCGGGTGCGACAGCACGTCCGTGCGATCCGCGAGACCGAGCAGCGCGTGGAGGATGCCGGAGTCCGCGATGTAGACCTTCGGGGACCGCACCTGGCGCTTCCCGATGTTCTCGAACCACGGCTGGAGCTGGCGAACGACGAGGACGGAGGTGAGCAGGTCCAGGTACCGCCGCACGGTGGTGTGGGCGACACCGAAGGCCCGTCCGAACTCGGCACCGTTCCAGACTTGCCCGTGCCAGTGCGCGAGCATCGTCCAGAATCTCCGAAGGGTCGTCGACGGAATGGTGCTGCCGAAGCCCGGGAGGTCCCTGGCGAGGAGCGTCCGGACGAATCCGTCCCGCCATCTGCGGCTCGCGGCACCCGACATTGCCAGGTACGATCGCGGAAAGCCGCCGCGCAGCCAGAGCCGCTGCAGGTCGTCCACTTCGGTCAAGTCGAAGCCGTCGAGTTCGTGGAACGCCACGCGCCCGGCAAGCGACTCGGAGGTCTGCCGCAGCAGGTCCGTCGAGGCGCTCCCCAACACCAGGAAGCGGGCCGGAGGACCGGGCCGGTCGGCGAGGACGCGAAGCAGCCGGAAGATGCCGGGCAGCCGGTGGATCTCGTCCAGAATCACGAGGCCGCGCAGGGGCCGGAGCTCGAGGCCCGGATCCTCGAGCCGGGCGAGATCGACCGGATCTTCCAGGTCGAACCAGGCGACGGGATGCCGGTACGCGTTGGCCAACCGGCGGGCCAGCGTGGTCTTGCCGACTTGGCGCGCACCTAGCAGCGCGACCACGGGAAACTCCTCCAATAGCAGGCGGATTCGGTCCAGGTGGTGTGCGCGGGGGATTTCCATTATTGAAATATGAGCGAAGGCTACTCATATTTCAAGTTATGTCGATGGCGGACACGGCCCGCGAGGCGGCCGAGGAACTCCGGCGCACGCAGCGCCGCGACCGAGACTTCGGATCCCGGCCCGAGGGCCCGCAGCCCACCTCCCCGGGCCGACAAACCGGCCCGCCGCCCGGTCGCTCCGCTATATTGTGGCCGTCACCGCCGACACGGGCTCCGCGCGGCCCGGAACCGCAGGCGGGCTCCGCCACCGACACGGAGAGCACGGGAGACCACCCTGACATCGCACCCCCCGCGAACCCGGCGAGGCGACGGCACGCTCCCCCTCCCCCTCCTCTTCCGCGGCAAGGTCCGCGACGTCTACGCGGTGCCCGGCGGCACGGACGGCGGCGGTGAGTCCGCCGCAGGCGAGAACGACGGCGCCCCCCGCCCCCCCTTCCCCCCTCCCGACCGCCTCCTCCTCCTCGCCACCGACCGGGTCAGCGCGTTCGACGTGGTCATGAACGAACCCGTTCCGGACAAGGGCCGGGTCCTCACCCAGATCACGGCCTGGTGGCTGAGCGCCCACCTGCCGGACGTCCCCCACCACCTCGTCTCCGTGCGCCCGGACGAGATTCGCCGCGCCGTTCCGGCGCTCGCCGCGTGCCCGCCGGACCTCTGGGAAGGCCGGGCGACGCTGGTGCGCCGGACGCGCCCTCTCCCGGTCGAATGCGTGGTGCGCGGGTACCTGTCCGGCTCCGCCTGGAAGGAGTATCGCGAGTCCGGGACGCTGGCGGGGGAACCGCTGCCGCCGGGGCTGGCCGAGAGCGACGTCCTCGCTCCCGCGGTCTTCTCGCCGGCCACGAAGGCCAGGGAGGGCCACGACGAGAACATCACCCTCGCGCGCGTGGCGGAACTCCTGGGCGCCGGGCTGGCCGGCCGGCTGCGCGACCGTTCGCTCGACATCTACGAGCGGGGGCGTGCGGCGGCGGCCGGCGCGGGCATCGTGCTCGCGGACACCAAGTTCGAGTTCGGGACCTCGCCGGACGGCGAGCTGCTCCTGATCGACGAGGTGCTCACGCCCGACTCGTCCCGGTTCTGGCCGCGGGAACACTACGCCCCGGGGCGGGGACAGCCGTCCCTTGACAAACAGCCAGTACGAGATTATTTGGAACGCCTTTCCGGCTGGCGGAAGCGATATCCGCCCCCTCCCCTGCCCCCCGAAGTCGTCGCGACCACCTCCGAACGCTACCGGGACGTGTTCCGAAGGCTCACGGGCACTGCGCTCGACGACTTCGAGCCGCCGCGGTTCGCCTCGTGACCATCCCCGTCGCCCGCGAGGGCCTTCCCTTCATCCTGTTCTGCCTCGCCGCGACCGGGCTGGCCGCCCTGTGGGCCCTGGGCGGAGGCTGGGGCATGCGCTCGGCCGCCCCCGCCCTTCTTCTGGCGCTCACCCTGCTCGTCGCGTACTTCTTCCGCGACCCCGAGCGCCGGAGCCCCCCGGACCCGCGCCTGGTCGTCGCTCCCGCCGACGGCAAGGTGATGAGCGTGGGTCCGGTCGAGGACGAGGACTTCATGGGCGAGACCGCCACGCGCGTGACCATCTTTCTGAACATCTTCGACGTGCACGTGCAGCGAGCGCCGCTGGGGGGCCGCGTGGACCGCTACGCGTACCGGCCGGGCACCTTCGCGGCCGCGTGGCGGGAGGAGGCCGGGCGCGAGAACGAACGCGCCTCGCTCGGCATCGCTACCGGCGCCGGGCCGCTTCTGGTGCGCCAGATCGCCGGTCTGGCGGCCCGCCGCATCGCCACCTACCCGCGCGAGGGCGACACGGTGGCCAGGGGCGACCGCATCGGTCTCATCCGATTCGGCTCACGCGTGGAACTGCTTCTGCCCGCGCGGTGGCCGGTGTCCGTCGAGCGCGGAGACCGGGTGCGCGGCGGCGAGACCCCGGTGGCAGCAGTCCGTGGATAAGGCCGCCCGAGCACCGAGAGCGGCGAGGCGTCGGCGCGCCTCCCGCGGACGCATGCGCCGCGGCGTGATCATCCTGCCGTCGGCCTTCACCATCGGGAACCTCTTCTTCGGACTCTACGCCGTCGTGGCGGCGCTGCGGGGAGACTTCGCCTGGGCCGGCTGGTTCATCGTCTTCTCCGCCACGCTGGACCTGCTCGACGGGAGGGTCGCGCGCTTCACCCGCACCGGGTCCGACTTCGGCGCCGAGCTGGATTCGCTGACCGACGCGATCTCGTTCGGGGTCGCGCCGGCCTTGATCATGATCCTGCTCCACTTCGCGGGCACGGACTGGAGCTGGGTGATCGGCTTCGTCTACGTGACCGCGGTGGTGGTCCGGCTGGCGCGCTTCAACGTCGAGCAGGGCGGCGAGGCGCGGCGGCACTTCCACGGCCTGCCGACCCCCACCGCCGGCATGATCCTGGCAACCCACCACCCGTTCTCGCAGACGGCGTTCTTCCAGCAGCACCTGGGAGACCTGCCCTGGGCCCGCATCATGGTCATCACGATGGTGCTCGTTTCGATCCTGATGCTCAGCCACGTGCCGTACGCCAAGTTCCCGCGCATCGACCTGCGCGGCCGCAGGGGGGTCGCGCGGACGACTGCGGTCGCGGCGCTCATAGTCGTGCTGCTCCTCTTCCCCGCGCACGCGTTCTTCCCCGTCCTGATCGGCTACACCCTTTGGGGACTGCTCAGGTCGGTCTTCATGGGCCTGCTGGAACGCCTGCCCGAGCGAGACCCCCTGCTCGACGCGCCGGCGGCGCCGGACGCCGCCGTGGAGCCGCGCGATCTGGACTACCACGAACTCACCCGCGAACCCACCTTGAACGACTGGAAGGAGAACCGTTCTTGAGCCGATTCACCGTCGAGGTCCTGGTCACCCCCCGGCCGGGCCTTCTGGACCCGCAGGGCAAGGCCGTTCACAGCGCGCTCGCGTCGCTGGGATACGAGGACGTGAAGGACGTCCGCGTAGGCAAGGCGATCTACCTGGAGGTCGCGGCCGCTTCGGCGGCGGAGGCGACCGAGCGGGTCGAGGAGGCGTGCCGCAAGCTGCTCGCCAACCCCGTGACCGAGGATTATCGCGTGACCGCGGAGGGCAGCCGATGAACGTCGCGGTCGTCACCTTTCCCGGGTCCAACTGCGACCAGGACTGCCACCGCTCGGTGGAGCTCGCCGGCGGGGAGCCGCGCTACGTCTGGCACCGGCAGCGCTCGCTCGGAGGGGCCGAGGCGGTCATCGTGCCCGGAGGATTCGCGCACGGCGACTACCTGCGCCCCGGCGCCATCGCCCGCTTCAGCCCGATCATGGACGCGGTCGTCGCCTTCGCCCGCGAGGGGGGCCTCGTCGCGGGCATCTGCAACGGCTTCCAGGTGCTCTGCGAGGCGGGGCTCCTGCCGGGCGCCCTGCTGCGCAACCGCTCGCTCCGCTTCCAGTCCCACGACTGCCGGATGCGGGTGGAGCGGACCGGCACGGCGTTCACGCGCGAGTACCGCGAAGGCCAGGTCGTCCGCATGCCGCTCTCGCACGCCGACGGCAACTACTATGCCGGCTCCGGCACGCTGGCGGAATTGGAGGGCGAAGGCCGCGTCGTCTTCCGCTACTCCGACGCCCGGGGCGGCGTGACGCCGGAAGCCAATCCCAACGGCTCGCTGAATCACATCGCGGGCATCGTCAACCGGCGCGGCAACGTGCTCGGCATGATGCCGCACCCCGATCGCGCCGTCGAGGAGGCGCTGGGCTCGGCGGACGGGCTGCCGCTCTTCGAGTCCCTGGTGCGAGCCGGAGCCGGCTCTCGAGAAGCGGCGTGCGCGGACGCCGGCGCGACGGCGGGCGCTAGCGCGGCCGCACAGGCGGCCCGATGACCGCCGGCCGCGGCCGTAGCGGCGAAGGCGCCGGGCAAACGGCGAGCCTCCGGACCCCGCCGGGAGAAACCGCCCCCCGCCCGGCCGCCCCCCCCGGCGGCGACGTCCCCCGCCCCCGCCCCGGCGACCCCCCCGTCACGCCGGAGCTGGTAGGCGAACACGGCCTCTCCCCCGGCGAGTACGACCGGATCCTGCGCATCATGGGGCGCGAGCCCACCTTCACCGAGCTGGGCGTCTTCTCCGCCATGTGGTCCGAGCACTGCGGCTACAAGAACTCCAAGCGGCTGCTGCGGCTGCTCCCCACGCAGGCCCCCTGGGTCATCCAGGGCCCGGGCGAGAACGCGGGCGTGATCGACGTGGGCGGGGGCTGGGCGCTGGCCTTCAAGATCGAGTCCCACAACCACCCTTCGGCCGTCGAGCCCTACCAGGGCGCCGCGACGGGGATCGGCGGCATCCTGCGCGACGTCTTCACCATGGGCGCGCGGCCCGTCGCCACCCTCAACTCTCTGCACTTCGGCGACCTCGGCAGCCCCCGCGTCCGCTACCTCTTCTCGGGGGTGGTCAGGGGGATCGGCGACTACGGCAACTGCGTCGGCATCCCGTCCGCCGGGGGCGAGGTGTACTTCGACAAGGGCTACGAGGACAACCCGATCGTCAACGCCATGTGCCTGGGGCTCATGCGGGCCGACGACCTCATCCGGGGCACCGCCGAGGGCGTCGGCAACACGCTCATGGCGGTGGGGGCCCGAACCGGGCGCGACGGGATCCACGGCGCGACCTTCGCGTCGGAGGAGCTCTCGGAGGGCGACGACGAGGCCAGCCGGCCGCAGGTGCAGGTGGGAGACCCCTTCACCGAGAAGCTGCTCCTCGAGGCCTCGCTGGAGCTGATCGCGAGCGGGCACATCGTGGGGATCCAGG
>JAPPNM010000077.1 GCA_028873825.1 Gemmatimonadota bacterium
CCGTTTGACTTTAGGCGACTTCCTGCCGGGATTCGGACCTCAGGTGCTCTGCCGGGCTGGCAAGGCGCGACGAAGGGGGAATAGCAGCGCTATTCGCCCGAGGAGCAACGCAGAGCGCAGCCTTGGAGTGGCAAAATGTATAGCAGACATTACATAGTGTAATGTATACTTTACAGCGTGGACGGGTGAAGCGAAGCGGCCAGCCCGGATGCATCGCCGTTCGAATGCCGGGGGGATTTTGTCCACGGGCTGCTAGCGTCCACCAAGGCAAGGGGATCGAACAGGACACCGATGTAGTAGTTGTAAGCCTTGGTGTCCGGGGCTGGTCCGAGCCTCCGCGTCGGGAACCGGGAGAGCACCCCAACCCGGTTGCCGTCCCGGTCGTGAACCTCCACGACCAGAGTATCCGGTTTCGTGAAATCCCGGGCGCGCGGCGACCGGCTGACCGAGTTCACCGACGCGCCGTTGTCGAGCACCCCGCCGCCGCGTGACGGGTTCGGGTAGATCGGGTCGAGCGTCACATTGCGAACCCATTCGCCCTCGGCTGTGAAGACGACGAAGCGGTAGGGCCGGTAATCTCCAACCCAGATCGTATCTCCCGGCAGCACCCAGAGTACGAAGGGATCCTGGAACTCGCCGGGCCCCTCGCCGTGGCGGCCCGTCGAACGGAGATGCCGCCCGTCCGGAGCGAAGATCCGAACCTCTGCGCTCGTCCGGTCGGCTACCGCCACCGAGCCGTCCGAAATCCGGCCCGCGCCCCGAACGCTAGAGAACCACTGCTTATCGCCGCTCTCGTCGTCCCCAACTCGGAAGATCGGCACCTCGCCTAAGCGTACACGTCGCGGTGAACGTCGCCGGGTCGCTCGTCACGATCCGCACACCCGCGCTGTCGATCGCGATCATGGGAACCGGCGGCTCCCCGGGGTCGCACGCAACGGCGGTCAGGGCCGCGAACAGGAAGATCGGCGGTAGTCGCTCTTGAGCCGTCCTCCGATGTGGCGAAGGGGCGGGCTGCCAGCGCATAGCGCTCGCGCACGCGGCTAGACTAGCCCGCCCGGGTCGCGGACACGCGCGAAGTCTCGGGAATGGTCCCCACCCATGTCCCCCGTCCCCCGGGCGCCGCCACCCGGAAGCCCAGCCCGTGGCGGGCCGCGAAGGCGAGCGCCTTTTCCTGCACCACGCTGCCGGCGATCCGGCGCGCGCCCTCCCAGCTCAGGTACGCGAACGGACCGGCCTCCGCCTTCCGCCGAGGGTCTCCCGGAAAGATCCCGTCAACGTCCTTCACGAGCCGGATTTCGGCCGCTCCGAGAGCGTGTCCCAGGAAGAGGGCGCTCAGATCGGAGCCGCCGCGCCCCAGGAGCGACGGGGTTCCGGCCGCGTCCACTCCGACGAAACCGGGGAAGACCACGACCTCCACGGACTCGAGGACCGACAGGATCCGGTCGGTGTCCACGTCGACCGGATCGGCGTCCTGAAGCGGTCCCCGGGTGCGAACCGGGACGGTTGTGCGCGTGAACGCGCTCACCGAAACGCCCGTCGCGTCGAGCGCAACGGCGAGCAGCGCCACCGACGCCTCCTCGCCGGTTCCCAGCAGGGCGGCCAGGAGGGCGTCGTCGGGCGCATCCGTCACGGCGCGCGCCGCGGCGAGAAGCCTATCGGTCGTCTCGCCCATGGCAGACACGACCGCCACCACCCTGCACCCGCTCGCGACCTCGGCGCGGACCTCCTCCGCAGCCCGCCGGTACAGCTCGGGACGCACCAGCACCGACGACCCGAACTTCAGCACCCGAAGCGCTTTCACGCCGTTTGACATGTCGCATCCTCCGCCCGGCCGAGCGCCCGCACGCAGGTCGGCCACGAAGTCCGTGACCGCCTCGAACCGACCCCCGGCCGGAGAAGTCCCTTGCCGATTCTCGCTTCCGCCCGAGCGTGATCGCCCGTTGAAGCATGGGTCATTCGGCCGCGACGGGCAACGAGGCTCTCCGCCGCGCGGAGCGATTCGGCCGACGCGAAGTCTTCGAGCGGGCCGGCGAACGTCCCCGCCGGCCCGCCGAGCGGCGCGGCCTCGAGGCGCGTTCGCCGGCCGATCATTGCGCGAGCCGCGAGGATTGCCGTCCGGGCGCGCGAACAAGTCGAGAGCGACGACCCCCGGACTTCCCTCAATAGCCCGCCTTCTTGTCGACGAGGTTGCGTAGCGGCCGACCCCGCGCGAATCGCTGCAGGTTGTCGACCATCAGCTCCGTCTCCCGTTCCCAGAACCGGCGCGTCGTCGCGGAGACGTGCGGCGTCACCAGCAGCTTCGGGTGCGTGTAGAAGGGGTGGCCGGCGCGCAACGGCTCCCGCTGGAAGACATCGAGCCCGGCGCCGCGGAGGTGACCGGAGTCCAGCGCTTCGAGCAGCGCTTCCTCGTGCACCAGGCGCCCGCGCGCGACATTGATCAGCACGGACCCGCGTTTCATCGCGGCGAGCCGGCGCCGGTTCATCAGGCCCCGGGTCAGCGGCGTTTCGGGGACCGCGAGCACCAGGTAGTCGGCCTCCGCAACCACCCGGTCGACACCCCTCCTCCCCGCCACCACCTCGCACGCCCCCACCTTCCCCGCACCCGACCCCCGCCGCCGCGCCGCGATCACCCTGCTCCCCAGCGCGGCCGCCTTGCGGGCCACCTCCCCGCCGATGCCGCCGTGGCCCACGATCCCCACCGTCGACCCCGCCAGTTCGGTGACCGGCGCGTCCGCCGCCCAGTACGACGGGGCGCTCCACCGCCCCTCCCGCTGCGCCCGCACCGCGATGTCGAGGCACCGCGCGAAGTGCAGGATCATCGCCAGCGCCGTCTCCGACACGGGCGCTGCGTGGATCCCGGCCGAGTTGGTGAAGAGAACGTTCCGTTCGAGCATCGCGGGGCCCAGCGAGCCACCCACGCCCGCCGCGCCCGAGTGCGCCCACTCGAGCGCCGGCGCCGCCTCGAGCACCTCGGCGGGGATCCCGTAGCCCATGTAGACCCGCGCGTCGGCCACGGCTTCCAGGAGCTCCGGCGGCGCGCGCCGCACGCCGTCTCCCGAGCCGTCGGCCGGCGTTTCCATGAACCTCGCCGTCCAGCCGGAGGGAACCGCGGCGAGGATGGCTTCGCGGGCGCTTCGGGGCAGCGCCCAGATCGGGCGCCGGTCCATGAGGTCGATCACGAGGGTGGCCATCGGGGGGCCGGTCAGCGCGTGGGGCGAGCGCGGGACGGGTGCGCCGGCGATGCGCCGCGGGTACGGCCCCGGAGGCGGTCGCCTCCAACGGGAGGCCCGCGGCGGCTCACGGTTTGAGCCGGTTTATCAGGCGCGGGAAGGGGACCAGCTCGCGAATGTGCGGCCGCCCGGCGATCCATCCCACCGTCCGTTCGAGGCCGAGGCCGAAACCGGAGTGCGGAAAGGTCCCGTAGCGGCGCAGGTCCAGGTACCAGTCGTACGCCTCCTCGGGCAGCTCCTCCTCGCGGATCCGGGCCAGCAGCCTGTCGAGGTCGTCCTCGCGCTGGCTGCCGCCGATGATCTCGCCGTAGCCCTCGGGCGCCAGCAGGTCGTTGCAGAGCACGGTCCTCGGGTCGTCCGGGTTCTCCTTCATGTAGAAGGACTTCGTCTCCTTCGGGTAGTTGTAGACGAAGACAGGCCGGTCGAACCAGCTCGATATCGCCGTCTCCTCGACCGCGCCCGGATCGCGGCCCCACTCGAAGACGCGCCCCTCCGCGTTCAGCCGCTCGACCGCCTCGCCGTAGCTGATGCGGGGGAAGGGGGGCCTAACCGCCTCGAGCCGGCCCAGGTCGCGCTCCAGCACCTCCAGCTCGGGCCGGCAGCGCTCGAGCGCCCGCGCCACGATGGAGCAGACGAACTCCTCCTGCAGATCCATGTTGTCGTTCGAATCCGCGAAGGCCACCTCGGGCTCGATCATCCAGAATTCGGTCAGGTGGCGGCGCGTCTTCGACTTCTCGGCCCGGAAGGTCGGCCCGAAGCAGTAGACCTTGCGGAAGGCCGGACACGCGCACTCGACGTAGAGCTGCCCCGTTTGCGCCAGAAACGCCCGCTCGCCGAAGTAGTCGGTCTCGAAGAGCGTCCCCGCCGACTCGCCGATCGCGCCGGTCAGGATGGGCGTGTCGATGCGCACGAAATCGCGCTCGTAGAAGAAGTCGTGGATCGCCTGCTCGACCTCGGCGCGCACCCTGAGCCCCGCGCGCTGCAGCTTCGACCGCAGCCACAGGTGGCGGTGGTCCAGGAGGAACTCGACGCCGTGTTCCTTGGGCTGGATCGGGTACTCGTCGCTGGCGCCGACGAGCTCGACGCCGGACACGGTCAGCTCGTGTCCGCCGGGGGCGCGGGAGTCGGGGCGGACGACCCCGGTGAGCGCTACGCAGCTCTCTTGGGCGAGCGAGGTGGCGAGGTCCCAGATGTCGGCCGGGAGCCGGGACTTGACGAGCACTCCCTGGACCGTGCCGGTGCCGTCGCGCAGCACCAGGAAGGCGACGCGGGCGTGGACGCGGACCGCCGCGATCCAGCCGGTGACGGTGACGGTTTCGTCCGCGTGGCGGGCGAGGTCCTGCACGAGGTGGGACATGGAACTCGGAAGCTATTCGAACGGGCGGGGGCGGCAAGGACCGGGGAGTGGGGTGGCGAGGTCGGCGCCTACCAGTCCGTGGGCAAAGCCGCGCGAGCACCGAGAGCGGCGAGGCGCCGCGCTGGCAAGGCGCGACGAAGGGCGAATAGCAGCGCTATTCGCCCGAGGAGCAAC
>JAPPNM010000134.1 GCA_028873825.1 Gemmatimonadota bacterium
AGTGGCAAAATGTATAGCAGACATTACATAGTGTAATGTATGCTTTACAGCGTGGGCGGGTGAAGCGAAGCGGCCAGCGCGGATGCATCGCCGGTCGAATGCCGGGTGGATTTTGTCCACGGGCTGCCAGGTTGAGGCGAAGACGCGGAAGGTCAACGGCAGTAGCCGAGATGCCGGAGGGCACGCCTGCGCACCGTACGGACGAGACGGCCGCGCCCCTACCCCGCGTGCTTCGCCGCCAGCGCCTCCAGCCCGGCGTCGATCTCCGCGCGGCCGATCCACCGCCCCCGCACCATCACCCCCACGCGGTCGAACAGGTTCGCGAGTTCGTCGAGCGGGTTGGAACCGAGGAGCACAAGGTCGGCGCGCATCCCCGGCGCGACGGTTCCGAAGTTGCCGTCGAGACCCAGATGCGAGGCCACGTATTCGCCCACCGCGACCGTTCCGCTCTTCAGAATCTCGTAGTTCGACATCCCCGCGCCGGCCATCGCCCGGAGCTCCCGGTGAAGCGCGAACCCGGGCACGTTGAAGAGCTGCGGCGAATCGGTCCCCATCAGGATTCCGGCGCCCGCGTCCGAGAGCGCCTTGAGGATCCGCCTGCGCAGCGCGAGGTAGAGCTCGACCTCCTCCGCCGCGCCCAGGCCTGCGCCCGCCCGCCTCCGCCAGCCCTCGCGCGTCGCCGCCGAGACGTAGCGCATCTCTGGCTGCCGGAGCATCTCGTCGGGGTCGGTCGCCCGGTACAGGTTCTCCCACAGGTACATTGTGGGCACCACGTAGACGTCGTGGTCGATCGTGAGGCGGACGATCTCTGCCAGCCCGGCCTCGTCGACGCCCCGCGCCAGCCCGCCGAGACTGATCCGGCCCGCGCCCACCTGGGCCTGCACGTCGTCGGACGCGATGGCCTGAACATAGCCGTCCAGGTGCTCGACGGTCGAAATGCCCGTCTCGATCGCATGAACCAGCCCCACCTCGGCGGGAACGTGGCCCGCGTACGAGAGCCCCACCCTGTTGGCAACCTCCACCATGTGGTCCCACGTCTCGAGCGACACGCCGGGGTGGATCTTCTGCAGGTGGTATCCGGCTCTTGCGTGGGCGTGGAGGAGGCGTTCCGCGTCCGCGGGCGTCGGGGCCGACCGGCCGTTGATCGAAGGCGCGCCGACGTAGAAGCTGGGGCCAAGCAGCTCGCCCCGTTCGATTTCGCCGGCGAGAGGTATCTGGTAGTCCGAGCCGAGCATGCCCCGGATGGTGGTGACGCCGTTGGCGACGTACAGGAAGAGGATGTCCTCGACCGCTTCCCTGGGCGGGTCGGCGCCGGGGGGGACGTGGGCGTGCATCTCGGCGAGTCCGGGCATCAGGAACCGGCCGGTTCCGTCGATCACGGTGGCGCCGCGGGGCACCTCGACCTCGCCGGCCGGTCCGACGGCCGCGATCGCGCCGTCCCGGACGACGACGGTCCGGCCGGGCAGAACCGTTTCCGAGCTCATGGGAAGGACAGTCACGTCGGCGAACGCCGTGAGGCCGGAGACGACCTGCGCCTCGCACGACGCGAAGGAGGCGATCGAGGCGGCCGTTGCGACCATCCCCTGGAGAGGCAAACCGCTCATGTTCGTCGTCCGCTGCTGGATTGTTCGGGGCGCGGGAGAAGCGTCGCGCCCGGTCCCGTCACATATTGTAGCATGCCGGGAGGGTCTTCGGCGGCCCGGTCTCCGGCGCCCGCCGCGCCGCGGCGTTACAGTATTCGGGCACACGGACGGCACGACCGCTCGCCCGCCGCGCGGCCGGGTCGCGCTTCCCGCTTCCCGCCGGTCGTGCCCATTCTCGAACAAGGAGCTTTCGATGAAACGGACTTTGCCGCTCCCAGCCGCCGCCGTGTCCCTTCTTGCGGCAGCCCACCCCGCCGGGGCCGTGCAGGACGTCGCGGCGGAAGCGCGCGTCGGCACTATGGGCATCGGCGTCGGCGTCACGGTTCCCGTGCACGAGCGCTTCGCCGTGCGCGCCGGCGCGGGCATCCTCGGCTTCGACCTGGGTCTCACCGGCCGCTTCGGAGTGGACGACGACCGCACCGCGAAGGTGACCCTGCCCAAGGCGCTGTTCACACTGGGAGCGGACGTGCGGCTCCGCAGCCTGCGGCTCGGAGCGGGAGTCCTCTTGAAGTCCGGCCAGCCCGCCTACCGGGTCACCCTCGACCCCGGCGCCAACATCGTGATCGGCAGCGGAACCTACGAGGAGACCGAAGTCAAGACCCTGACGACGACCCTCTCCTCGGGGGCTGCCGCACCGTACTTTCTCCTGGGATTCGGATCGCATTCGTCGTCCGGATTCTCCTTCGCGGCGGATGTCGGCGTCGCCCTGCCGAGCGGCGTGAACTTCATTTTGACCGCGGCCGGGGACGAGGCCGTGATCAGCTCCGAGTCGTTCCGCGTCGACCTCGCACAGGAGACGAAGGAGACCGACGCCGACGCCGGCGGAATAGTGAACTACTGGCCGATCGTCAGCGTCGGGGTGCGCTACGGGTTCCGCCTGGGCGGGCCGCGGGAGTGAGCGGTCCCGCATCCGGCCTGACCCCGCGGGAGGCGGCCCGCTACGCCCGGCACCTGGTTCTCCCCGAAGTGGGAAGAGCGGGGCAGGAGCGTCTCAAGGAGGCGCGGGTGCTGCTCGTCGGCGCCGGAGGACTCGGCTCTCCGGCGGCGCTGTACCTGGCGGCGGCGGGCGTGGGCGCGCTCGGCATCGTGGACCCCGACGTGGTCGACGTCACCAACCTGCAGCGGCAGATCCTGCACGGCACGTCCGGCCTGGGCGCGCCGAAGGTCGATTCGGCGCGGGCCCGCCTCGAGGACGTGAACCCGCACGTGAAGGTGGAGGCCGGAGCCGTGCGGCTCTCGTCGGCCAACGCGCTGGAGATCGTGGCCGCCTACGATGCGGTCGTCGACGGCACCGACAACTTCCCCGCGCGCTACCTCGTCAACGACGCCTGCGTCCTGACCGGCCGGCCGAACGTGTACGGGTCCGTCCACCGCTGGGAAGGACAGCTCTCGGTCTTCGCCGCGGAGGGAGGGCCGTGCTACCGCTGCCTCTTCCGGGAACCTCCGCCGCCGGGGCTGGTCCCCAACTGCGCCGAAGCCGGGGTTTTCGGGGCGCTGCCCGGCGTGGTTGGCGCGGCTCAGGCGATGGAGACGATCAAGCTGCTCCTGGGCGTGGGCGAAGCGCTGGTGGGGCGGCTGCAGATCTTCGACGCGCTCTCCCACCGCTGGAGGGAGCTGGAGATTCGCCGGGATCCCGGGTGCGCCGTCTGCGGGGACGCGCCCACCCAGACGGAGCTGATCGACTACGAGGCGTTCTGCGGGGCGGATCCCGAACCGGACGGAGGGAGGGTTGCGATCAGCCGCGTGGAGCCGGAAGAGCTGGACGCCGTGTTGGCGGGCGAGCCGCCACCGTTCCTGCTGGACGTGCGAGAGGTTGCGGAGTGGCGGAACCTGAACCTGGCGCACCTTGGGGCCGTGCTCCTGCCGATGCGCGAGGTGCCCGGACGCCTGGACGAGATCCCGCGCGACCGTCCCGTGGTGGTGTACTGCCAGAGCGGCGCGAGGAGCCTCGAGGTGGCGAAGCTGCTGGCCGCGGAGGGGTACGCGGACGTGCGCAACCTGGAGGGCGGGATCGCAGGGGTGGCGGCGCGAAGTCCATGAACTCGGCAAACCGGCTCCGGCCCCCGTCTCTCCTCGCTCTCCTCGTCCTCTTCTCCGCGGCGGCGTCCGCGCCCCGCCCCGCCTCCGCCCAGCTCGCCCGGGCCGACACGGCCGCCGTCCTCCTCGCCGCGGCCCGGGACTTCGACGACCGGGGCGAGGGCGACATCGCCGCGGCCCTGTACCGGCACGTCGCGGACCGTTTCCCGGGCACGGACGCCGCCGCCTTCGCGCTGGGTCGGCTCCAGGGCGTCACCGCCCGGCGATCCCAGGCGGGCGGCGAAGTGGAGCTGAAGGTGTGGTCGGCGCTGTACGGCATCTGGCAGGGCATTGCGGTGCCGATCGCGGCGGACGCGGAGAGTGCGGAGGCGTTCGGGATGGGCCTTCTGCTGGGGGGGCCGTTGGGATTCCTGGCCGGGCGGGAGATGGCCCGGTCCAGGCCGCGTTCGCTCGGCCAGGCGAGGGCAATCACCTGGGGCGGGACCTGGGGGGCCATCCAGGGGTGGGGTTGGGCGAAGGCGCTGGACTTGGGCAAGGTGGGGCGAGACTACGCCAACCTCGGCTACGACGTCGAAAGCGAAGACGTGGAGGCCACCGAGGCCGTCTTTGCGTCGATGATCGCGGGTGGGGCGGCGGGCATCGCCGGGGGTCTGGTCTGGGCGCGGCGGGAAATCACGCCCGGTACAGCCACATCCGCCATGTTGGGAAGCCTGTGGGGCATGTGGTTCGGCTTCTCCACGGCGTTCCTGGCGGATGTCGAGGGAGACGGGCTGATTGCGGCTTCGATGCTCGCCGGCAACGCAGGGCTGGTGGCCGGCGCCCTCGCGGGAAGCCGCCTGCCCCTGAGCCGGGGTCGTGCCCGCATAATCAGCGTGGGCGGGGTGGTCGGAGCCTTCGGCGGTCTGGGGCTCACGCTGATCGGCCAGCCCGACGACGAGAAGGCGGCCATGAGTCTGATCCTCGCGAGCAGTGTCGCCGGCCTCGCTGTAGCCTCGGCCGCGACAGGCGGAGACAGGGACGGACCGAATGAGCGCGGCGACGCTGCCGGCGCCTCGCCGCTTCCGGCCCCCGGCGCGCTGCTCAGCTGGTCGGACGGAGACTGGGCGTTCTCGACCCCGCTTCCCAGCCCCGTGTTGGAGTCGCCCCGACGAGGCGCCGATGGCCACGGCCTCGTCTGGAAGTTCCCGCTGGTGAAGCTGCGGTTCTGACGGGGGGCGCAGGCGCGTGCGCGCGCCTCAGTACCCCGCCAGCCCCAAGATCCCCTCCAGCACGTCGTCCGTCTGCGGCAGGATCGCCGTTTCCAGCTCGGGCGCGTAGGCCACCCAAGTGTCCAGCGCCGCCACCCGGCGCACCGGGCCGTCCAGCCAGGGGAAGAGCTCGTCGGCGACGCGCGCGGCCACCTCCGAGCCTATCCCCCACGACAGCGCGTCCTCGTGCGCGACCATCACCTTGTTGGTTCGCCGCACCGATTCGCCGATCGTCTCCATGTCCAGCGGCGACAGGCTGCGCAGGTCGATGACTTCGGCGCTGATCCCGTGGCGCGTCTCGGCGGTGCGGGCCGCGTCCAGCGACCGCTTCACCAGGGCCCCGCAGGTCACCACGGTCACGTCGCGTCCCGGACGCACCACCTTCGCCCTCCCGAAGGGGACCATGTAGCCGGGGCCCGGATCGGCGCCCTTGTTGTGGACCTGCCGGTAGAGGTGCTTGTGCTCCAGGAAGATGACCGGGTCGTCGCAGCGGATGGCCGTGCGCAGCAGGCCGTTGGCGTCGAGAGCGTTCGACGGTAGCACGACCCGGAGCCCCGCCGTGTGCGTGAAGAGGGTGGCGCCGGTTTGCGAGTGGTAGATCCCGCCCTTGATGTAGCCGCCGTAGGTGACGCGCACGACCACCGGCGCCTCCCAGCTCCCGGCGGAGCGGTACCGCATGGTGGCCAGTTCGTTCCTGATCTGCATGAAGGCCGGCCAGATGTAGTCGATGAACTGGATCTCCACGACGGGCCGCATCCCGCGCGCCGCCATCCCCACGCCGCGGCCGACGATGTTGGCCTCGGCGAGCGGCGAGTTGTAGACGCGGTTGCCGCCGAAGCGCGCCTGCAGGCCGTGGGTCACCTTGAAGACGCCGCCCTTGCCCTTCACCTCGCTGAGCGCCTCCTCGCGGGAGGCGTCGGCCACGTCCTGCCCGAAGACGACGATCCTGGGGTCGCGCTCCATCTCCGTGCGCAGGCACCGGTTGAGGAGGTCCACCATGGTGAACCGGCGGTCGTCGCCGAAGGCCGGGCGGTCCTCGGTGTCGAAATCGGGGCCGGTCGGGTCGACCGTCTCCGAGTAGAGCCACTTCATGGCGGTTTCGGGGGCCGGCTGCGGATACTCCAGCGCCTGGTCGCTCGCGGCCGCCACCGCCGCCCGCACGTCGGCCTCCATCCGGTCGAGTTCGGTCGCGGTGGCGGCTCCGGTTTCGATCAGCAGTCTGCGCGCCTTGCGGAGCGGGTCCCGGCGGTCCTGCGCGGCCCGTTCGGCGGGGGTGCGGTAGGCGGATTCGTCGTCCGACCCGGAGTGGGAGTAGGGCCGGATGGTGTGGGCGTGGAGCAGGGCCGGCCCGCGTCGCTCCCGGCACCAGCGGACCGCCTCGCCCGCGGCCCGGTGACTGTCGAGCAGGTCGGTGCCGTCGCACTCCGCGATCCTGAGATCGGGGAAGCCGGTCAGGAGCCGCGAGACGCTTCCGCCCGCGGTCTGCACCTCGACCGGCACCGAGATGGCGTACTCGTTGTCCTCGACGACGAAGAGGACCGGCAGCTTCAGGTTGCACGCCGTGTTCAGCGCCTCCCAGAACTCGCCCTCCGAGGTTGTGCCGTCGCCGGCGGTGCAGACGACGATTTCGTCGTCGGCGAAGGTCCGCAGGTGACGGCGCAGCTCGGGGGCGACGGACGCCCGGAGTCCCGCCTCGGCGGCGCCCACGGCCTGGAGGAACTGCGTCCCCGTCGGCGAGGAGGCCGACACGATGTTGAACCGGGTGTCCCCGTAGTGGCAGGGCATCTGGCGGCCGCCGCTGGCCGGGTCGGCCTCGGCGCCCATCCCCTGCAGCAGCTGTTCCATGGGAGACACGCCGAGCGCCAGCGCAAGCGCCCGGTCCCGGTAGTAGAAGTAGAACCAGTCCGACCCCGGCCGCGCGAAGTCGGCCAGGGCGACCTGCACCGCCTCGTGGCCGGCGCCCGAGATCAGGAAGAAGACCTTGCCCTGCCTGTAGAGCTTGGCCTCGCGATCGTCGATGGCGCGGGACGTGACCATGGTCCGGTACCACGCGAGCAGCTTGTCCGGGCCCGGACGGCCGGATTCGAGGTGGGTGCCGGGTTCGTGTTCCGGTTTGGCCATATGCTCCCGGGGTGAATTGGACGAAGGGCGGGCCCAACGGGCCGAAGGCGCGGTGCGCTATTCAGATTGGGCGCGCGCGAGTGCCGCGTCCAGTGCCGAGGGGCTCGACGCGGGCTCCTGGCAGGCCGTGCCGAGGCAGACGAACGCCTCGCCGGGACGGTCCGCACGCCCCTCCATGGCGGGCAGGGCGGCGATCGCGGGATTGCCGGGATCCCCGCCCGCGACGAGCCGGTTCGGGTGGGGATGCCGGTGCGCCCGGTCGAGCATGCCCGCGACGCGCCCGGGGGGTCCCACGAGGGTGACCTCGAGGCGGGGCGTCTCGTGTGAGATGGCGGCGGTGAGGAGGCGGCCGACAGCGGACGGGTAGCGCTCCATCGTCCCGCGCTCGCGGGCCAGCACCGCCTCCGCGATTCCCCTGTGCTCCGCCGACCCGGTCAGCGCGGCGGAGCGCGCGAGCAGCTCCACCGCGAGCGAGTTCCCCGAAGGCGTGGCGTTGTCCATGATGTCGCGGGGCCGCACGAGCAGCTCCTCGCCGTCGGCCGGGGCGTCGTGGAACAGCTGCTCCGCGGGCGACCAGAAGCGGGCTACGGCGGCGTCGGCGATCCGGGATGCGTGGGCGAGCCAGCGCGCGTCGAGGGTGGCCTCGTAGAGGGAGAGGCAGGCGTTGCCGAGGGCGCCGTGGTCTTCCAGGAAGCCTTCGACGTGAGCGCGCCCGCCCGCGAAGACGCGCATGAGGCGGCCGGCGGGCCGCATGGCGTCGAGCAGGAACCGCGCCGCCCGCGCGGCCGCGCGGGTGTAGTCGGGGCGGCCCAGCGCGGGGCCCGCCTCGGCCAGCGCGCGAATGGCGAACCCGTTCCACGAGGTGAGCACCTTGTCGTCGCGCAGCGGCTCGGGCCGGCCGGCGCGGCGGACCTTCAGCGCGGCCAGCGACTCCTTGAGCCGCCCGTCCAGCTCCGAGCGCCCGATCCCCTCCCGGCGGGCCACCGCGTCGAGGTCGTGGGGGAGGTGCAGGATGTTCCGTCCCTCGAAGTTCCCGGCCTTGCTCACGTCGTAGACCCGCGACAGCAGGCGGGCGGCGCCGGAGCCCAAGACGTCGCGCACCTCGGCCGGAGTCCACAGGTAGAAGGCGCCCTCCTCCCCCTCCGAGTCGGCGTCGCGGGCGGAGAAGAACGCGCCCTCCGGCGAGGAGAGGTCCTCGAGCACGTAGTCGAGGGTCTCCTCGGCGACGGGTCCCAGGTGGCGGGCCCCGAGAAGGTGCGCCCGGGTGAGCGCCCGCGCGATGAGCGCGTTGTCGTAGAGCATCTTCTCGAAGTGCGGCACCAGCCAGCGCGCGTCCACCGAGTAGCGGTGGAAGCCGCCCCCGCAGTGGTCGCGGATGCCGCCGGCCGCCATGCGCGACAGCGTATGCACCGCCATCGAGACGCCCCGCGACTCGGGGCCCCCCGTCCGCAGCAGGAAGTCGAGGAAGTCCGGCTGCGGGAACTTGGGCGCCCCGCCGAACCCGCCGTTGGCGGGGTCGAAGGTGCGGCCGGCCGCCGAGACCGCGTGCTCGAAGATCCTCCCGTCCCCGGGCTCGAAGCGGCCGGATTCGGGCTGCGGTTCCGTGGCGCTCCGCCTCAGGACCTCGGTCAGCCGGGCGCCGGCCTCGGCGACGTCGCCCCGCCGCGAGCGGTAGGCGCGGGCTGCGGCGGCCAGCACCTGGCGAAACGACGGCATGCCGTGACGGGGCTCGGGCGGGAAGTAGGTGCCGCCGTGGTAGGGCGTTCCCGCCGGCGTGAGAAACGCGGTCAGGGGCCAGCCCCCGTGGCCGGTCATCGCCTGCACGGCCCGCATGTAGATCGAGTCCACGTCGGGCCGCTCCTCCCGGTCCACCTTGACGTTGACGAAGGACCGGTTCATCAGCTGCGCGGTTTCGGCGTCCTCGAAGGACTCGCGCTCCATGACGTGGCACCAGTGGCACGCCGAGTAGCCGATGGAGAGGAGGATGGGGCGGTCCCGCTCCCGGGCCAACGCCAGGGCCTCCTCGCCCCAGGGGTGCCACTCGACCGGGTTGTTCGCGTGCTGCAGCAGGTAGGGACTGGTCTCGGAGGCGAGGCGGTTGGGCATGCGAGGTCGTGGCGGCGGGCGGGCGGGGCGGCGGCGGGGCGCGAGGAGAAGGAAGATACGCCGTCGCGACCGCCGGCGCCGCACTGAACGGCGGATGGCGGGGCCCCCTTCGTCGTACCTTGAGGGTATGACGAATCCCCGCTCCGCGCTCCGCCCCTTCCTCGTCCTGGCGTTTGGCCGCCCGTGGCTCTGGCCCGCCCTGCTCTCGGCGGCCTGGGCGTTCCGGCCGAAGGGCTGGTACCGGAGGCCCCCTTTCCTGCCCCTGCCGTCCGGGGAGTACGTGCGGTGGCGCCTGGAGACGGCCTACGGCGATTCCGGCGCGGTGCCGCCGCCCGACGAGATCGAGCGTTTCGTGATCTGGTCGGCCCGGATGCGGCGCCGCATGCGGCCGCGCGGCCGGGTGCCGGCCTCCGTCAAGCTCGTCGCGATCGCCGGGTTGGCGGGATTCATGGCGTGGGTGAACCTGCGGGCGGGGAGCATCGAGGCGGCCAGGGACGGAGCGGCGGCCGCGGGCTATCCGGGGCTGCTGCTGGCTTCGGTGGCGAGCGGCTTCAACGTGGTGTGGCCGGTCCCGGTCGCGTTCTTCTACCCCTTCTTCGTCGAATCGGGATTTCAGCCCGTGCCGACCCTGGCCGTGATCGCCCTGGGCATGACGGGCGGAGACCTGTTGGGCTACCTGGTCGGCAGCGCCACCCGGGACCTCTCGCACCGCCGTCTTGCCGGCTTCCGCGCCCGCGCCGAAGCGCTGCGCGCCCGCCACCGGTTGTTGCCGCTGGGCCTCCTCTTCCTCTATGCGGGCTTCGTGCCGCTGCCCAACGAGCTGCTGGTGATACCGATGGCGTTCATGCGGTACTCCCTGCCTGCGGTCATGGCGGCGGTGCTCTTCGGCAACGCGATCTTCAACACGACGGTGGCCCTCGGGATGTCCTGGATCTTCGGGGCGGGAGGGTGAGATGCTGGTCGCGGGGCTGACGGGCAGCGCGGCGGCGGGCAAGTCGGCGGTCGCCGAGCTGTGGCGGCGTGGCGGCGTGCCGGTGGCGTCGGCGGACGAGCTGGCGCGCGAGGCGGTGGAGCCGGGGACGGAGGCGCTGGTTCGGATCGCGGATATCTTCGGGCCGGAGGTGATGCGGGCGGACGGAACCCTCGATCGCGCCGCCGTGCGCCGGATCGTCTTTCGGGACGACGGGGCGCGGCGGCG
This sequence comes from Gemmatimonadota bacterium, assembly GCA_028873825.1. Taxonomy (GTDB): domain Bacteria; phylum Gemmatimonadota; class Gemmatimonadetes; order Longimicrobiales; family Gaopeijiaceae; genus Bin94. The sequence goes on from JAPPNM010000134.1 coordinate 10,353, forward strand.
CCTGGAGGCTCTCGTCCATCCGGAGGTGAGGCGCCTGCTGGACGAATGGACCGGGCGGCGGCGCGACGCCGGCGCGCAGCTCGTGGTCTGGGAGGTTCCGCTGCTCTTCGAGACGGGGATGGAGGACGAGGTGGACGCGGTGGTGGTGGTGGACGCGCCGAGGAACGTGCGGCGGCGGCGGCTCGTGGAGACGAGGGGGCTCGGCGGCGAGGAGGCCGACGCGGTCATGGCGGCCCAGCTGCCCGCAGCCGAGAAGCGCCGGAAGGCGGATCTCGTCGTGGACAACGGAGGCACGCGCGGGGAGCTGGCGGAGCGCGCGGCCGAGGCGTTGCGGCTGCTCCGGGCGAGGGGATCGTGACCGTGGCGGAAGCGGAGGGGGGTCGAACGGAGCGCGAAAGCGAACTCGACCGCGTTCTGGAGCTGCTCGCGGGCGCCAAGTCGGTCGTCGTCACCACCCACGCCAACGCCGACGGGGACGGGGCGGGCTCGGAGGTGGCGCTCGCGGCCTTCCTCCGGGCGCAGGGGACCGAGGCCTGGATCGTCAACCCGACCCCCTTTCCGGAGAGCTGCGCCTTCCTGCTGCCCGACCCCGGCTGGGTGCTCGCGGCGAAGAGCGAAGAGGCGCGGCGGCGCTGCCGCGCGGCGGACCTCGCGGTTGTCGTGGACACCTCCGAGACGCCCCGGATCGGGCGCGTCAAGTCGCTGGTCCGGAAGTTGCCCAAGGTCGTGATCGACCACCACCCGCCGGGCGGGAAACCCATCGAGGGGGTGGTCTTCCGCGACACGGCGGCCTGCGCGACGGGAGAGCTCGTTTTCGAGCTGATCGAGCGGGCGGGAGGCCCGTGGAGCGAGACCGTCGCCCGCGCGCTCTACATGGCCGTGCTGACCGACACGGGGGGCTTCCGCTTCGCGAACGCGAACCCGTCGTGCTTCCGGACCGCGGCGCGCCTCGTCGAGCTGGGGGCGGCGCCGGAGGCGCTCCACCGTGCCGCCTACGGCGGTTTTCGTCTCCGCCGCTTCGAGCTCCTCCGGGAGGCGCTCGCCACTCTGGCGGTGGGCGCGGGGGGCCGCCTGGCGTGGATGATCGTCCCCAAGGAGGCGTACGACCGGCTGGGAGCGACGGTCGAGGACCTGGAGGGGTTCGTGGACGTTCCGCGCGACGTGGCGGGGGTGGAGGTGGCGGTGCTCTTTCGCACGACGGCCGACGGGCGCATCAAGGTGTCGCTGCGCTCGGTGTCCCCGGTGGACGTGAACGCCATCGCGACCGCGCTCGGCGGCGGCGGCCACGTGCGGGCGGCGGCGGCGGTGGTGAAGGGGCCGCTGGAGGAGGTGGTGGAACGGGTGCTGCGGCGGGTGGAAGGGGGGTTGGGCGGGGGGTGAACAGTCCGCCGATTCGCCGCCGGACCGGCTCGGCGTGTGCGGGCATGTCCAGGGATTGGTACATTGGGCGCTGGCACCAGCCGTAGCGGCGGGCGCCCGCACCTCCATCCTTGCCGCAGCATGCAGATAGCGCCCTCAAGACCCAGCCCCGCCCCCGAGGGCGGCGACGGCCCCGGCGTGCCCGAGGCCCTCCCCCGAACCCTGCGCGAGCTGGGAAGGCGGCTCGGTCCCGCCGCGATCGACCGTCTCTGGATCTTCCCGCCGCTGGTGCGGGGCCGGCGCGAGTGGGGTCTGGTCGCGGCCGGCTGCTTCGAGGGCGGCGAAGCGCGCAGGCTGGTCACCGCCCGTTACACGGCCGAGCGCACGGGCCGGGGCCTCTACCTCGACACGCGGCTGCTCGACGAAGGGGTGGCGCCGTCCGACCGGCTGCCGCGGGTGATGGAGGGCGTCGTGCGTCGCGGTCCAGAGCCGCTCGGGAGTCCCCGCACCGTGGACCTGGACGGGGGCACGGACGCCTTCGAGTCCCTCATGTCCGGCTTTCCCGGCGGTCTCTTCGAGGAAGCCGTGGCCGGGCCGCGGGCTCCGGATTGAGGCGGAGGCGGCGATGAAACTCGGTCCCGCCGACATCGAGCCGTACCTGGCGATCTTCGGCCGGTACCTGCGTGAACAGGGGCTGCCGGTCACGCAGCAGCGGACGGCGGTGGCCGAGGCCGTCTTCTCGTCCTCGCTGCACCAGTCGGTCGAGGACCTCGAAGCGGCGTTGCGCGAGAAGGACTTGCGCCCGGGCAAGGCGACGGTCTACCGGACTCTCGACCTTCTCGTCCGGAGCGGTCTGGTCGAGGAGCACGACTTCGGCGAGGGATTTCGGCGCTACGAGCACCGCCTCTCCAGGGATCCGGTGCATCACCACCTGGTTTGCACGGAGAGCGGGGACGTGATCGAGTTCCGCAGCGAGGAGCTCGCCCGCATCGTCGAGGAGACCGCCGCCCGGCACGGCTTCCGCCCCACGCACCACAAGCTGGTCATCTTCGGCCTGAGCCGGGCAAGCCAGGAGTCGGGCGCGGAGGTGCCCTACCGCGGCATCACCTGTCCCATCGACACGGCCTGACCGCGCCGGCCCGGCCCGGTTCGGATCCGCTGCCGGACCAAGGAGGAGTATTTCGCGACCGCCGCCGCGCGGTGCGGACGTCGCTCGTCGCGAACGTCGCGCGGGTTGCGACAGGCGGCGGGACGCGCGAACGTGGGTGTCCTCACCGACGCCCCCCGGCATCCCTTCACACGAGCGCCCGAGACCCTGACCCAATCCGTCGGCTTTCCCATCGCCTTTCTGGCGGGTGTGCTGTCCTTCCTGTCCCCCTGCGTCCTCCCGCTGGTGCCGAGCTACCTCTCCTTCGTGACGGGGATGTCGCTCGAGGACATGCGGGAGGGCGTCGAGCGCCGCCGCGTGCTGCTCCATTCGGGCCTCTTCGTGACCGGCTTCACCCTGATATTCGTCCTGCTCGGCGCGGGCGCGACCTTCGTGGGCGCCTTCCTGCTCTACAACAGCGAGTGGATAGCTCGCGTCGGCGGCGTGGTCGTCATCCTCTTCGGGCTGCACCTCATGGGCGTTTTCAGGCTACTGCCCCTGCTGAGCGAGAAGCGGGTGCACCTGGCGGACAAGCCGGCCGGGTACGCCGGGACGCTCGCCGTGGGCGCCGCCTTCGGCGCGGGGTGGACGCCGTGCATAGGCCCGGTGCTGGGCGCGATCATGACGATGGCGGCCTCGCAGGAGCACGTCGGGACGGGAATGCTCCTGCTCTTCGTCTACTCGATGGGGCTTGCCGCGCCTTTCATGCTGGCGGCGCTCGCACTGGAGCGTTTCCTGCGCGCGTTCTCCCGCTTCCGCCGCTTCCTCCCCGCCGTGCAAAAGGCCGCGGGCGCCCTCCTGGTTCTGCTGGGCCTCCTTCTCGTGACGGGCTCGTTCGTCCTGCTGGCCGCGTGGCTGAACCGCTTCGCCCCGGAGTTCCTGGTGGAACGCCTGTAGCGCGGCGCCGGCCCGCGCCCCGCCTTACTTCCGCCCAAGGAGACCGCCGCAAGATGGCCCTGGTTCCTTCAACCATGCTCCCGCTCGGGACTCCCGCGCCCGGCTTCTCCCTCCCCGAGCCCCACACGGGCCGCATCGTGTCGCTCTCGGGCTTCGACGGCGCGTCGGCGCTGCTCGTGGCCTTCCTGTGCAACCACTGTCCCTACGTGAAGCACATCGCCGGCCGCTTCGCGGCGGTGGCCAGCGGGTTCCGGACCGACGGCGCGGCGGTGGTGGGGATAAGCTCGAACGACGCGTCGACCCACCCGGAGGACGGGCCGGAGGAGATGAAGGGCGAGGTCGAGCTGCGCGGATACGACTTCCCGTACCTCTTCGACGAGACGCAGGAGGTGGCGAAGGCGTACCGCGCCGCGTGCACGCCCGACTTCTTCCTCTTCGACGCGGACCGCCGCCTCGCGTATCGGGGACGGTTCGATTCGAGCCGGCCGTCCTCGGACGCCGCCGTGACCGGGTCCGAGCTGCGCGCGGCGATGAAAGCCGTGCTGGCGGGGGAGACGCCGTCGCCGGAGCAGATGCCCAGCATCGGGTGCAACATCAAGTGGAGGGCCGGGAACGAGCCCGAATGGTGGGGCTGAGGCGTCGGGCGACCGCCCCCGCCAGGTCCTGCTCCAGCAGCTGGCGCCTGAGCAGCGTCGCGTAGGTCCCGCCCAGCGCCACCAGCTCGTCGTGGCGCCCCCGCTCCACGATCCTCCCGTCGTCCAGCACCAGGATCAGGTCCGCGTCCTGCACGGCCGTGACCCGGTGGGAGATGATGAACGCGGTGCGGCCCTTCAGCTCTCGCCGCAGGCCCTGCAGGATGCTCGCCTCGGTGGCCGTGTCGACCGCGCTTAGCACGTCGTCGAGCACCAGCACCGCGGGATCGATCGCGAGGGCGCGGGCGAGGGTGGCCCGCTGCTTCTGCCCGCCCGAGAGGTTGACGCCGCGTTCGCCGAGCCGGGTGCGGTAGCCGTCGGGGAGGTCCTCGACGGCGTCGTGCAGGCGGGCCGCGACGGCCGCGTCCCGGACGCGCCGGTTGCGCTCGTCTTCGGGCAGGGACGCGCCGACGCCCAGCCCGATGTTGAGTCCGAGCCGTGCGGAGAAGAGGAAGCTGTCCTGGGGCGCGAAGCCGATCCTCGCGCGGATCTCCGCCGGGTCGTATTCCGGCAGCGGGACGCCGTCGAGCAGCACCGATCCCGATGTCGGGTCGTGGACGCGCGCGACGAGCGAGACGAGCGTGCTCTTGCCGGAGCCGGTGGGGCCCACTATCGCGACCGTGCGGCCCGGTTCGGCGGTGAACGAAATCCCCCTGAGGACGAGGCGGTTAGGCTCCGGCGCGGGAGTTCCGGCGTCGGCAGGCCTCCTCCTCCTCCCCCCCTCCGTCCCCCCTTCGGCCTCCTGCCCGCGCGCCGCGTAGCGGAAGGAGACGTCGCGGAACTCGATGGACGCGTCGCCCGAGGGCGGGGGACGCGGAACCGCGGGCGAAGCGACGGCCGGCTCGATCGCCATGATCCGGTTGATGCGCCCCATCGACGCCGCACCGCGCTGGAAGAGGTTCACCACCCACCCCAGCGCGATCATCGGCCAGCCCAGCAGCACGAGGTAGTAGGAGAACGCCACGAAGTCGCCCGTGGTGATCTCGCCGGTCATGACCAAGCGGCCCCCGTACCAGAGCACCACGACCATGGCCCCTCCGGTCAGCAGGCCCATGACGGGGTGGAAGGCGCCCGAGGCGTACGCGAGCCGCATGTTGCGCTTGAGGTACGCGCGGTTGAAGGCGTCGAACTCGCGCGCCTGCGCCGCCTCCCGCCCGTACGCCCGCACGATCCTCACCCCCGCCAGGTTCTCCTGCACCATCGTCGACAGAGCCGCGAACTGCTCCTGGATGCGCTCGAAGCGGGTGTGGATGGCGCGGCCGAAGAGGAGGACGACGGGGGGGAGCAGCGTCATGGGCACGAGCGCGGCCAGCGTCAGCCTGGGGCTGATCCAGATCATCACGCCCAGCCCGAAGACGAAGTTGACCGCCGTGTTGGCCGAGTACATCACCGCCGGACCCACCGCCTGGCGCACCGCGAGGGTGTCGTTCGTGGCGAGGCTCATGAGGTCGCCCGTGCGGGTGCTCCCGTAGAAGCCCGCGTCGAGGCGCAGTAGACGGCCCAGGAAGTCGTTGCGGAGGTCCACCTCGATTCGGCGGCTCAGGCCGTTGAGGATCTCGCGCATTCCGTAGCGGGCGGCGTTGCCGAGGATGGCCGCGGCCACTATGAGGAGGGCGAAGCCGCCGACGGTGCGCCGCGTCGCGTCGGGGTCCGCGCCCGCGCCGGCCGTGAGCGCGTCGATGGGCAGTTTGAGGAGGTAGGGGCTGGCGAGACCGAACCCGTTGGCGAGCACCACCAGGACCAGGCCCCAGAACATGGCCCTCCGGTAGGGGCGGAAGTAGGGCAGGACGGTTCTGAGCTGGTCCATGGGGCCGGGGGTCTGCGGGTCTGCGGGTCTGCGGCGGGGTCCGCGGAGGGAGCGCGCGGCTCCCCACCGTATATTAGGACGGTCGGAGAAGGAAGCGATTGAAGCGTTGGGACCGGACCGGTCCCGGGAGGACACCGTGATGGCGACAGCCGGAAGGTCCGCGGGCGAACCCGCGCGGGCGCCGGGAGCCGCGGGGCGGTCTCGTGCGAGGGCGGCCGGGGGTCGTTGCGCATGGCCGGCGGCGCTCCTTCTCGCGGCCCTGGCGGCTGCCTGCGGAGGAGACTCGGAGTCGGCCGCCGACGGCGAGGCGGCTCCGGACTCGGCGGACGGAGACGTCCCTCCCTCCTCCGAAGGCGAGGAGGCCGTCGCGCCGGGCGCGGAGGGGGAAGTCCGGGAGAACGGAGACGCCCCGCCGGACGCCCCGGCGGACGCGTCCGGCGGTCTCGGCGGGATCGAGGCGGACGGTCCCAGGGACGACTTCGCCCCCGAACCCGTCCGCACCACCCGGATCGCCGCCGGCACCCGCATCGACGTCGTGGCCGACGCGGACATCTCGACCGCGGCGTACCGCGTCGGCGACCCGGTGGTCGCTACGGTCATCCGCGACGTGCGGGGCCCGGGCGGCGAGCGCCTGCTCCCGCAGGGGGTCAGGCTGCTGGGGCGCGTCAAGGCTTCCGCCGGCTCCGGGGGGCCCGGCGAGAGGCCGGTGCTCGAGATCGCCTTCGAGACTCTGTCCGCCTACAGCTACGAGCGCCCGGTGGAGGGCGTCGTCGTGAACGCGCCGGTGATCCTGGATCCGGCGGCCGCGCGGGCCCGCAGATCCGCGTCCGGGCGCGTGGCGGCGGTTACGGAGGTGCCCGGCCTGATCGTGGCGGGCACCGTCATCGCCGTCGAGCTGCGCGACCCGGTCGAGGTGCCGCCCTTCGCGGCGCCGGCGGACCCGGTCCCGCGGGGGGATTCCGCGCAGGAGGCGGATTCGGCCGTCCGGGATACGTTGGAGCGCGGCGGCTTAGCGGGGGTTCCCGTCCTCCGGGATCCGGGATGAGGCGTCCCGGATTCCCAGCGCCAGGCCGCCCCGCCGCGGATCCGACCATCCCTCGAGCGAACCGTCGGGCATGGCCATGATCAGCTGCACGTCGCCCGACATGCCGCCGGCGAAGTAGGCGCCGGGCGGGCCGGGGTCGCGCTCCTCCACGGTGTGGCCCAGGGCTTCGAGCGCACGCACGGCGGCCTCGGGAAGCCCCCGGTGCTCGAAGAGGACCCGGTCGGGCAGGTGCTGGTGGTGCACTCGCGGAGCGTGAACGGCCTGAACCGCGTTCATCCCGTGGTCCACCACGTTGAAGAGGGTCTGCAGGACGGTGGTGATGATGGTGGCGCCGCCCGGCGTCCCGGTCACCAGGAAGAGCGCGCCCTCCGAGTCCTCGACGATGGTGGGGCTCATCGCCGACAGCATGCGCTTGCCCGGCGCTACAGCGTTCCGTTCGCCCTGTACCAGGCCGAACTGATTCGGGGTGCCTGGCTTCGCCGAGAAGTCGTCCATGGTGTTGTTGAGGAAGAACCCGGCTCCGTCCACCACGACCTTGCCGCCGTACCACAGGTTCAGGCTGGTCGTGACCGCGACCGCGTTGCCGTCGTCGTCCACCACCGAGTAGTGCGTCGTGTGGCTCTCGTCGAGCACGGCGCCGAGTCCGGGCCGCACCTCGGCCGAGGGCGTCGCGCGGCCGGGCGAGATCGTCGCGGCGCGCTCGGACGCGTACGCCTCCGAGACGAGCGCGCCGACGGGCAGGTCCACGAAGTCGGGATCGGCCAGGTATTCGTTGCGGTCCGCGTAGGCGCGGCGAAACGCCTCGGCCATGAGGTGGACGGTCTCGGGGGTGTTCCACCCCAGCGCGGCCAAGTCCCAGCGCTCGAGCATCCCGGCGATCATGGCCATGGTGACCCCGCCCGACGAGGGGGGCGGCATGGAGTGGACGGCGTAGCCGCGGTAGCGGAAGGCGACGGGGTCGCGCCACACCGCCCGGTAGCGGTCGAGGTCTTCGAGCGTGACGATGCCGCCGCCGCGCTCCATCTCGGCCGCGATGAGGCGGGCGGTCTCGCCGCGGTAGAAGTCGTCGGGTCCCCGGTCGCGCAACCGGGTGAGGACGGCGGCGAGATCGGGCTGCGCGAAGGTGTCCCCGATGGCGGGGACCTCGCCGCCGGGCAGGAAGACGCGGGCGCTCGCGGGGAAGAGGAGGATGCGGTCGCGGGCTGCCTCGAGGGTGGAGACCAGCCGCTTCGTCACCTCGAATCCCCCCGCGAGGCGGATCGCCGGCTCCACCAGGGCGGCCCAGTCCAGGGTGCCGAAACGCCGGTGGGCCTCCCAGAGCCCGGCGACGGTCCCGGGGACGCCCGCCGCCAGGTGCCCCAGCACGGACCGGTCGGTGAGGTTGCCGTCCCCGTCGAGGTACATGTCGCGGGTGGCGGCCAGCGGCGCCGTTTCGCGGTGGTCCAGCGCGTGGACGCTGCCGTCGCCCAGACGCACCATCATGAAGCCGCCGCCTCCCAGGTTCCCCGCCTCCGGGTTCACGACGGCCAGCGCGAGCCCGGTGGCGACCGCCGCGTCGATCGCGTTGCCGCCCGCCGCGAGGATCCCCAGGCCCACCCGCGACGCGTACTCGTCGGTGGTCGCGACGATCCCTCCCCGCGCCGCGACGGGAGGCGTGCCGGGAGAAAAGGGCCAGCCGTCCGGAAAGGCGCCGCCCGCTTGCGCGAAGTGGCCGGCGGTAGTGCGGGGGGCGGCGGGCTCGCAGCCGGGAAGGGCCAGGAGGATGAGAAGCGACCAGGCCGGATGCGTCGCCGCTCGAATCTTCCATGGCCGCGAGCGGCCATCCCGCGGGCTGAAACTCGCGGTGCGGAGCGGTGCTTGTTTCACAGAAATGCCGCGGGGATTGTGTCCACGGGCTGTCAGGCTGCGGATTCGACGGGCGAGCGTCATCTCGGACTCCCGGGGCCGGAGTGGCGGACTCTCGTGTCTGAGGGCGGTGCGGAAGTCGTCCGCTGCCGCGCCGCGCGGTGCCGGCACAAGATAACGATGTGTCGCCGGGCTGGTTCGGCGCTCGGCGAATTCGTGGCGGACGGAGGCCGGCCGGTCTCCGGGAGAGTCGCGGGAGCGTTCCGCCGGGGACTGTTCACGATGTAAAGACAACATTACATTATGTCATGTATAGTATACAGTGCGCCGAAGATGCTGGATGACCGGCTGACGGAGCAGCGAAACCCCGCGAGCGAGGGCGTCGACCGGCTCTCGTCGCTGGAGATCGTGCGGCTCATCAACCGTGAGGACGCGAGGGTGGCGCCGGCGGTGGAGCGGGAGGCCGCCGCCATCGCGCGGGCGGCGGACCTGGCGGTTGCCGCGTTTCGCGGCGGAGGACGCCTGATCTACGTGGGAGCGGGGACCTCGGGGCGTCTGGGCGTCCTCGACGCCGCCGAGATGCCGCCCACCTACGGCACCGATCCCGATATGGTGCAGGGGGTCATCGCGGGAGGCTTCGGGGCGCTGGTGCGTTCCCGCGAAGGTGCGGAGGACCGCCCGGGGGACGGAGCCGCGGCCATCGACGACAGGGGGGTGGGCGCCCCCGACTTCGTGTTCGGGATCGCCGCCTCGGGGACGACGCCGTACGTGCACGGGGCGCTCGCCCGCGCCCGCGAGCGGGGCGCCCGCACCGGACTGCTGCTCTGCACACCGCCGAAGCGGGAGCTGCTCGACGCGCACGACGTTGTGATCGCGCCTCTGACCGGGCCGGAGGTGGTAACCGGGTCCACGCGCATGAAGGCGGGGACGGCGACCAAGATGGTGCTGAACGCGATCACTACCGCCGCGATGGTTCGCTTCGGCAAGGTGCACGGGAACCTGATGGTGGACCTGCGGGCAACCTGCGCGAAGCTGCGGGACCGCGGCGAGCGGATCCTGATGGCGACGCTCGGGCTCGGCCGCGGGGAGGCGCGCGCGCTGCTGGACGAAGCCGGCGGCCACGTGAAGACCGCGCTGGCCATGAGGCGGCTGGGGGCGGGGGCGGACGAGGCGGCGGCGGAGCTAGCCCGCGCGGGGGGCGCGATCGCCGCGCTCCCGGACCGCGGGGCGGACGCGGCGGAGACTGGCGGCGGCCGCGCGGGCTCCCGATAATCGAGGACGGCGGCGCGGAGACCCCTGACCGGACTGCGATCATGAAACACCCCACCCTCCCCCTGTTGGTCACGCTTCTCCTCGCGCCCGCCCGCCCCGCCGCGGCCCAGGCCGTCCCGCCCGACGAGGACTGGCGCCAGCTCGCCACCGAGCACTTCGTCGTCACCTATCCGGAAGGCCTCGCGGAGCTGGCCACCCGCGCGGCCGCGAGCGCGGAACGGGCCTACGCCCTCCTCGAGGACCGTTTCGTGCAGTCCCCCGAAGGCCGGGTGCAGCTCCTTCTCAGCGATCACGCGGACTATTCAAACGGCTCGGCCACCCCGTTCCCGTACAACCGGATCACCGTTCTGGTGCGCCCGCCCATGAACGGCGACGGCCTCTCGTACTTCGACGACTGGCTGGAGCTGGTCGTCACGCACGAGCTGGTGCACACCTTCCATCTCGACATGACCGGGCTGATCGGCCGGATTGTCCGCGCCTTCTTCGGCAGACCTCCCGGTACGTGGCCGGTCTTCCCCTCCGGTTCGTCGCCCACCTGGGTGCTCGAGGGGCTGGCCACATACTTCGAGTCGGAGCTCACGGGGGCGGGGCGCGTCAAGGGCACCTGGCAGGAGATGGTGCTCCGCACCGCCGCCCTGGAGGGCTCTTTCGACGAGCTGGACCAAGTTTCGGGGGACTCGCCGGTGTGGCCGGCGGGCCATCGCCACTACGTGTACGGCGCCCGCTACGTGGACCACATGGCCGGCGCGCACGGCGAGGAGTCGCTCGGCGACTTCGCCCGTTCCGTGGCGGGCCTCGCGGTCCCGTACCGGATGGGCGCGGCCGCCCGGGACGCCTTCGGAACCGGGATCGGCGAGAGCTGGGAGGACTGGCGCCGCGCGACCACGGAGGAATACCGCGCCTTGGCCGCCAGGCTCGCCGAGTCCGCTCCCGTTACCGTCGGGGAAACGGTGGACGGCTCGGGCAGGCTTGCCCGGCAGGCCATGGTGGCGCCGGACGGGGAGACGCTGGCCTTCGCACGGGCGGACGGGGTGGAGGCCCCGCAGATCCGGGTGTCCGAACCCGACGGCTCCGCGTCCCGCCGCCTCACCCGCCTCAACGGGACGGATGGCAGCCTGTCCTGGAGCCCGGACGGCGCGCTCGTGTTCTCGCAGTTCGAGTTCACGGATCCCTACCGCATCGCGAGCGATCTCTACAGGGTCACGACCGAGGGATGGGTCCACCGCCTGACGCGGGGGCGCCGCCTCACCTCGGCCGATGTCGCGCCGGACGGCGAACGGGCCGTCGCCGTGCAGGAGGGCGGGGGCACGAACGCGCTCGTGCTGGTCGACCTGGGCACGGGCGAGGTGACGCCGCTAACCGACCCCGATCCGGGCGTACACTGGGCCTACCCGCGCTGGTCGCCCGACGGAGGCCGCATCGCCGCGGTGCGCTGGACCCGCCCGGCCATGATGGACATCGTCGTCCTGGACTCGGACGGCACCGTGACCTCCGAGGTGACCCGGGACCGCGCCGTGGACACGACCCCGTTCTGGACTCCCGACGGCGGCACGCTGTTGTGGTCGTCGGACCGAACGGGCATCCCGAACATCTTCGCCGCGACCTTCCCCGCGAGCGGCAAGCCGCCGATCCTCCAGGTGACGAACGTCCTCGGCGGGGCGGCGCACCCCTCCGTGGACCCCCGCGGCCGGTGGATCCACTTCTCCTCCTATCACCGCGACGGATGGCACGTCGAGCGCATCCCCTTCGAGCCGTGGGAGTGGTTCGCGCCGCAGCCGACGCACGAACGATTCGCAGAGACGCCGCCGGCCCCGGCGGAGACTCCCGCCATCGCGGACGCCGACAGGAACTACCGGGCCCTGCCCACGCTGCGCCCGTACTTCTGGCGGCCCCTGTTCAAGGCGGGAGAGAGCGGGATCAGCACGCGGGACAGCATGCGCTACGCGACTATCGAGCCGTTCGTCGGGTTGTCGACCGAGGGCGAGGACCTGGTCGGACGACACCGCTTCTCGCTCAACGCGCACGTCTCCCTCGACGGGAAGCGCTTCGCGGGCGACTTCGGATACGGCTACTACGGACTGGGCAACCCGGTGCTGGGATTCTCGGCCGGCCAGAGCCACGACGCCTCGTCAAGTACGATTTCCTTGACCGACTTCTTCCTGATCGAGCGGGAACGGTGGGCCACGCTGTCGGCCTCGTTCCGGAGAAACCGCTACCGGAACGCGACGGCGTTTTCGCTCAGCGGCAGCGTAGTGCGCGAGAACCTGTCGCTGCAGGATCTGCAGGGGGACCCGGGCCCCTCGGAACGACTCCCGGACCACTTCCGCGAGAGCACTTCCACCCAGCTTAGGGCGACGGTGTCGGCCTCGACGGCCCAGCAGCGAGCCTTTTCCGTCTCGCGTGAAGACGGGGTCAGCGGGTGGGTCAGCGCCCGGACGCGGCGAATGGCGGGACTCGACTCGCTCCGCGACGAACTCGGCCACGACCGTAGCTTCAACGAACTGACCGGCGAGGTCGCCGGCTACAAAGGCTTCCGCGCCGCGGGGTTCGCGAACCACGTGCTGGCCTTTCGCTTCTCGGCCGGCAAGGGCTACGGGCCCGGGGCCCACCAGGGCCATTTCGACATCGGAGGAGCCGAGGGTACGCCGGAGGCGTTGACCGGGTACGGCCTCTTCGGGGGTTCCGCCCGCCTCTTCCCCCTCCGGGGCTACCCCGAGAACGCGCGTTTCGGACAGGTGGCCTGGACCGCGAGCGCCGAGTACCGCTTCCCGGTCATGCTCATCGATCGCGGTCTCGGACCGCTCCCCCTCTTCTTCGACCGCTTCCACGGCTCGGTCTTCTTCGACGCGGGCAATGCCTGGGGCCCGGAGCAGGAACAAGAGGGCTACCACAACCCGAAGCAGGACATGCTCATGAGTGTCGGCGCGGAGGTGTCGCTGATCGTCGCCCCCGTCTACCAGAGCGGACTCACGTTGCGCTTCGGCGCCGGTTTCCCGTTGGTGGAGGACCCCGGCGCGGGGGTCGGCAGCGAACCGGTCTACTACGTCCGGCTGGGGAACGCCTTCTAGAAGGCTTGGACCCGAACGGTCGCGGCACTCGCAATTCCGGCCCTTCGCGCACTTTCCCGCCCGGTGCGCCTCTCGGCCTCTGCGCCGTCCGTCCTGGTCGTCCCGCGGCCCCCGGGCTCGTCAGAAGAGAGCGTCCACCAGCACATGGAGCCGTAGCGCCGGGTTCGAAGCGCCTTCGCGTTCCTCGCCGAGTCCCCTCGCGACGTCCACGCGGAGGAACCCGTCGAGGAGAACCAGACCCGCTCCCGCGGAGAGGTAGTCCTCCCTCTCCGCCCACGCCCAGTCGCCGAAGAGGGACAGGCGCACGAAGCGGGCCGGGAACTGCAGGTCCGCGCGCGCCATCCAGGCCCGCGAGGTCTCGATCGCCGGGGAGTACCCGCGCAGCCAGACCCCGGCGGCGCCGATCTCCCACAGGTCCCGCGGCAGCGGGTCGCCCGACACGTCGGCCACGCCGCCCTGCAAGCCCAGCGAGATCCGCGCGGCGAGAGGCAGGAGGACGGCGCCTTCGACCATCGTCCGGAGGTGGGCCCTGTCGCCCGCCGCCGCGCGTACGCCCACCGTGCCGCCCGCGCCGATCGCTTCCCGGCCCAGGCCGCCCCACCACGGCTTCCAGGCGAGCTCGGCGCCGGCCCGGATCAGTTCGTCGCCGTCGCCGGTCTCCCGGTCGCGCTCCGCGTAGAGTCCCAGCGAGAATCCGAGGCGTTCGCCGCTGCCGGGCAGAAACCGCACGGCTGCGCCGGTCGACCAGTGGAAATCGAGCGAATCGCCCTCGAAGACGAGTGTGGGAGGAAAGCCGTCGACGCCCCCGGCCCCCGGGGCTCCGGTACGCAGGGCCCGATAGACGGAGAACTGCACGCGGCCGCCCGGCCGGTCGCGCTGCAGCGTCAGGTCGAGGTCGGGGGCCTCCCTCCGGCCGCCGGTGGCGACCCGCGCGGTAAGCACCGATCTCACCCACCCGAAGTCGCGCCGCGCCTGGGCCCCGACCGACACTCCCTCGACCGGATTGTAGCGCATCAGGCTGAGCGTCGAGACGGGGGGATAGAGGTACCAGGGGCTGGCCGCTTCGCGGGAGTTGCCGCCTTCGCCGTCACCGACGCCGGCCAGGGAGTCGCCGAGCTGGAGCGCTTCGGCGCGGGCGCGCGGGAGGTCCCACGCGGGTGCGTCGTGCGCGGGCTCCCGAGTCCGGTCGCAGCCGCCGATGCCCGCGGGACAGGCTGTCCAGTCGATGACGAAGGGGAGGGTGCGGGCGACGGATCCGGTCGCGGTGGCGCTCTCGACGCCGGCGTACCCGGTCCACAGGACGCTGCGGGGCAGCCAGCGGCCCGGTTGCGCGGGGGCGAAGTCCACGATCACCGACGACAGGTCCGTCTCCATGCCGAGGAGGACGGCCGTGAACGTCCAGTTGACGAGCCGCCCGAACCGGCCGGGCCGGGCGTCCGGGAGTCCGGCGGGGACGAAGTCGCCGGGATCGACCCGGAGCCCGACCCACCATCCGTCGCGCTCGCGAAGCACGCCGGAGAGCTCGTGGTCGATCCGCTTGGCGGGCCGGTAGGCGGCGCGCACGAGGCCGTGGGACTCCGGGTCGATCCACATAATCGCGGCGACGAGGCGGATGCTGCGGTAGCGCGGGATCGCGGTGACGGCGACGGTCCGGATCGTCTCGCCGTCGTGAAGCCGGACGACGGTAGTATCATCTGAACGAAACTGGTAGTATCGCTCAGCGCCGGGGCCGAGTGGGCCGTGTACGGCGATGCCGGCCGCGTCGCCGCCCATGAAGAGCGCCAAGCCGAGGGCGAAGGGGTCGGCGAGGGGGTCGACGGGCAGCCGGCCGGCGCGGAGACCCTGGAAGTGGCCGGGTCTGGCGGGGCCGATCCCGGGGTGGCGAAAGCGATCCTCCAGGAGATCGAAGGCGCCCGGACCGGAGCGCGACCACTGGGCCCGCAGGACGCGCTCGCCGCGAATCCAGGGGCGGTCGTGCCGGCCGGTGGGAGCGTCGAAGGCCAGCCGTTCGCGGACCAGGGCGCCGTAGGTGTCGATGGCCTGCCGGGTGGACTCGAGCGCGTCGCGGGCGCCGTGCACGAGACGGCGGGCCGCTTCGTCGAGGTAGGCGTCCCGCGCCGGATCGGGGGGCTGGGCGGTGGCGGGGACGGGGGGAAGGAGGGCGAAGAGCGCCGCAAGGCGTAGCGTCGCCGGTAGGCCGGAGGTCATGGTCGCTACTTTCGGATCGATTCCGCATCGAGTTGATCGGCGGGAATTGTAGGTAACGTCGCCCAAGCTTGTCCAAGGGCTGCCGCCCGGTAGCCTCACGCAACGCGGCGCGCCCGATTCGGGCGAGGATCATCGCGCAACGACGTCGGCGCGCTCGATCACGGCGCCCTCGCGAACGGCGTCCGCGATCTCCATTCCCTCGACCACCTCGCCGAGGACGGTGTAGTTGAAGTCCAGCCTCGGGTTGTCCACCAGGTTGATGAAGATCTGCGCGTCGCCGGTGTCGCGGCCGCGCGTCGACAGCCCCACCGTGCCTCGCCAGTGGGAATGGTCGCTGATCTCGTCGCGGCTGTAGGGGCCGTCCCCCATGTATTCGTTGCCGTGCGGGCTTCCGCCCTGAATCACGAAGTTGGGCGCGACGCGGTGGAAGGTGAGGCCGTCGAAGTAGCCCTCCCGGGCGAGGCGGGCGAAGCGGTCGGCGTTGGTGGCGGCGAGGTCGGGGCGGAGCGCGATCACGATGTCGCCCAGGCCGGCCATCCGGAGCCGCACGCCGGAGGCCGCCAGGGCCCGGATGCGGGCAGCGCCGGGGGTCGGCGTTCGGGGCAGCCGCCTCGGCGCGGCTTCGCGGACCGTCCCGGTCGACTCCGTCAGCAGTGCGGCGGCCAAGTCGGCAACAACGGGATCGAAATCGGTGAGGTAGGGCGCGAGGTCGTCGCCGGAGAACCCTCCCGCGGCGCCGATCCCCTCGAGGAGCGCGACGCGGACGTCCCTTTCGGTCTCGCGCCGGGCGGCGGTGAAGCGGGCGAGGGGCTCGAGCAGTCTGGAAACAGGCGTCTCGGCGGCCGCATGCCCGACGAGAAGCAGGGCGGCGGTCATCACGAGCTGCGGATCGTCGCTTTCCAGGGCGGCCAGGTATCGCTCGCGCCCCCGTCCCTCCGCCACCGCCCCCAGCCCCTCCAGCGCGGCCCGGCGCACGTTGGGGTCCTCGTCGCCGCTCAGGTCGTTCAGCGCCTCCGCCAGCCGGGCCCGGCCCGCGGCCCGCGCCGCCCACGCCCTCGCCAACGGGTTGGCGTGCCGCGCGAACCGCCATATGTCGTTGCGGGCCTCGTCCGGCGCGACCCCCGCGAGGGCGTGCAGGGCCCGCGCCGGCATGCGCCAGTCCCTCCCCCGGTCTTCCGGCTCCCTCGCGAGGGTCGCCAGCACGCGGCGCTGGCGTTTCCCGTCGGGGCACGGCCGCGCCGCCAGCCCGATGGCGGTGGCCGCCACGTGCGGGTCGGGGTCGCCGACGGCGTCGAGGATCGCGGGGCATCCCTCGCCGGGGCGGATCCGCCGGTCGTAGGCGCGCAGCGCCTCCACCCGGACGCGCGGATCGGGATTCCCGAGACCCACGCGGATCAGCGTGCCCGCCCCCGTCCCGAAGTCCGCGGCCCAGATCATCACCTGCCGCCGCACGCCCCAGTCGTCGTCCGCCAGCAGGTTGACGGCGCGGTCGAGGGTGAGCCGGCCGGTCCGGGCCAGAGCCGCGACCGCCAGCCTGCGAATGCGGGCGGCGGCCGGCCCGCCGGCGTTTTCGGATCGCACTCGCGACAGTCCCTCCAACACGGCCACCAGCTCCGGCGACACCGGAGCGTCCTTGCCGCCGCCCCGCGCCAGGGCCTCGAGGCCGCGCGCCAAGCCCGTCCCGGCGACGAGTCCGGGATCCTCCGCCAGGCCCTCGACCCCGCGCGCGATCTCCTCCAGCGCCTCGCCCGCATCCGCCCGCTGCGCGGCGTCGGCGAACGACAGGCGGCCCAGGCTTGCGGCCAGACCTCCGAGCGCTCCGGGATCCGACTCGCTCCGCACCCGCGCGGCCAGCTCCGCCAACACGACTCCCGGGTCCCGCCCGTACACCGCCTGCGCCATGGCCGCCGCGGCCGCCGTCCTTACGACCGGCTCGGGGTCGTCGAGCATCGGCTTCAGCTCCTCGACCCGGCCCGGATCCTCCAGGCGCCCCAGCGCGCGCGCCGCCCATCCGCGAACATCCGGATCCCGGCTCGCCAGATGCGCCCTCACGCGGTCCAGCCCGGCTTCGCCTCGCGCGTCCTCTTCCGCGACGATCTCGGCGTAGGCGGTCTCCGCGCCCGAGTGTCCGGGACCGTCTCCGCCGCACGCCGCCAGCGCGCAGGGCACTACGGCGATCGCCAAGGGCGCGCGAATCCCGGCCGCTCCTGCGCGTCGCACCGGCGGCCGGCGGGTCCTCACTCGTACGGGTCCCAGGCGAACCGTTCCCATGACGCTTCTCCCCTGTCGTCGAACACGATCCCCTCGCGCTCCAGCAGAGCCCTCTGGCGCTGCGCAAGCCCCGAAACGCGCGATGTCGAGATGGCGCCCCTCCGATTCACGACCCTCCACCAGGGCACGTCGGTTTCGGGGGACAGGTGGCTGAGCGCGTACCCCACTCCCCGTGCGGCCCGGGGCTCCCCGGCCAAGACGGCGATGCTTCCGTAGTTGGTGATCCGCCCCTTGGGGATTCGCCGTACGCAGTCGTATACTCGTTCGGAAAACGCGCTCATCGGGCGCAAACCGTTCCCGGCCGCCCGGCCTCGCTACGATTCTCGGGGACCGCCGGCGCGGCGGGCGGGTAACAGGCGGGCGGGAGCGGATGTCGGTAAGGTGGAGTATACGGAATGTAAAGCGCAGTGTACATGCGCGCCTTCAAGGGAGGAACGGAATGGGGACTGGCCGGCGTTTCGGAGCCCGCGGACGGAATGCCCGCGGCGATCGAGCGGCGACGCGTGTGTGCCGGACCGCTTCGCTCTGCTCCGCCTTGCTCCTCGCGGGCTGCGGGGCGGGTGGCGCCTCGAGGGTGAAGGTCGATCCCTCGCGGCCGCCTCCCCCGCCCGAGACGCCTGCGCCCGCCCGAGAGACCGGAGCGGAGGCGGAACCGGCCGACGGCGCCGCCCCGGAGACTCCCCGCGCCGGCGTCCCCGCCGCGCCCGGCTACCCGCCCGCCGTCCGGATAGGAGCCCGGGTCGCGGAAATCCGTACGGAACCGGCGGAGATCGTGCTGGAGGCCGGGGATTCCCTGGCGGTGGGCGAAGACGTGAAGACGATCGCCTACGACGCCGACGGCCGCGAGGTGAAGGGCATCCGGATTCTCTCGAACCTCGACTCCCGCTTCGCGGTCCTGGAGGACGGCTACGTCAAGGGCATCGCCGAGGGAGACGCCGAACTTCGCATGTCCATCCGGGTTCCGCCCGCCGCCGGCACGGGACCGCCCGAGGTCCGGACCTTCGGCGCGCCGCTCAGGGTGGTCGGACCGCCCGTGGCGGCCGTCGAGATCGTGGATCCGGGCGTGCGCCTCCTTGCGGGGACGGCGATCCGGCTCGAGGCGCGGGCGCTGGCGGCGGGGGGCGAGCCCCGCCGGTTCGTCGAGGTGGCTTGGACGAGCGACCGGCGCCGCCTCGCCACCGTCGACGAGCGGGGCTTCCTGCGAGCGCTTCTGCCGGGGACGGTGACCGTCACCGCCGCCGTGGGCGAGATAGTGGGCGCCCGGACCTTCGAGGTCGAGGAGAACCCGGTGGTCGCGGTCGAGGTGTCGGGGCCGTCGCGGGGGCGGACGGGAGACGTGCTGAGGTATGCGGCGGTCGCGCGAGACGCGGCGGGAGGGGAGGTCGCGGGCGCGCCGGTCGACTTCGCGGCGGCGGCGTTCGAGACCCGCGCGGACATGGGCGCGTCCGTGTACCCGGACGGCGCGTTCGTCGCCGAGCGGCCGGGTCTGTACCGGGTGACGGCGGGCGTGGCCGGCCGGAGCGGACAGATGCTCGTGGAAGTCGCCGAACGGGGCGCGAGCCGCGAGATCGTCCTGACCGGACGCGGCGCGGTGGCCGACCGGCCGACCTCGGACCTGTGGGCCTTCACCGGAACCGACGGACGCGACTACGTCTACACGGGGACGCACGCCGGCGGCCAGCGCATGCTCGCGTGGGACGTCACGGACCCTGCCAACCCCGTGCTCACCGACTTCGTGGAGGTCGATGCGCGGGTGGTCAACGACGTCAAGGTGAACGACGACGCCACCGTCGCGGCGATCACGCGCGAGGGGGCGTCGGACCGCAAGAACGGCATCGTCGTGCTCGACCTGGCCGATCCGGCCCACCCGGTCGTCGCCGACACGTACACGAAGGACCTGACCGGAGGCGTACACAACGTCTTCTTCGCGGGCGACGTCCTCTACGCCGTTCACAACGGCACCTTCGACGTCCACATCCTCGACATCTCCGACCCGGACGACGTGGAGGAGGTGGGGCGCTGGGGGATCGACCGGCCGGGCAAGTACCTGCACGACATCTGGGTGGCGGACGGGCTCGCCTACGTTTCCTACTGGCACGACGGCGTTTACATCCTCGACGTGGGCGACGGCCGCTGGGGGGGCACGCCCACCGAGCCGGCGGAGGTGGGCAGCTTCGCGTACGAGGAGGGCAACACGCACGTCGCCTTCCCCTACACGAACTCCGACGGGCGCCGCTACCTCTTCGTGGGCGACGAGATCTTCGGCTGCGACGACTGCATCTCGCGCAACGGACACCCGGGGGACGGGTCGCGCGGCTTCGTCCACGTTCTCGACATGGAGGATCCCGCGAACCCCCGCGAGGTGGCTCGCTACGAGGTCCCCGAGGCCGGGGCGCACAACCTGTGGGCCGAAGACGACCGGTTGTACGTGGCCTACTACCAGGCCGGACTCCGGGTGGTGGACGTGTCGGGGGAGCTCAGGGGCGACCTCTTCCGGCAGGGGCGCGAGATCGCCTGGTTCCCGACGGGAACGCCGGATGGACACGTGGCCAACTCGCCGATGGCGTGGGGGCCGCAGCCGTTCCGGGGTCATGTCTTCGTGTCGGATCTGAACTCCGGGCTGTGGGTCCTGCGGGTGGTGCCGCGGAAGAAGGCGGCGGCGTCGTGACGAGGTCCGGGGTGCGGTGCCCGCGAGAGTGCGCGTGAGGATGTCGGCGGGCGCGGCGATGGCGGGGACGCTGCCGGGTCTGGCGCTCGCGCTCATGGCGGGGGGCGCGGCGGCCCAGTCCCCCGTCTACCGGGTCTACGTCGCCAACGAGTCCTCGGACCTGGTCAGCCGCGTGGCCTTCACGCCGGCGGCGGGCGCGGTCGTCGAGAAGGAGATCGCCGTCGGCGTCATGCCCGGCGACAACGACGGCGCGCACGGGCTCAGCGTGTCGCCGGACGGCCGCCACTGGTACGTGACGATCGCGCACGGCACCCCCTACGGCGAAGTCTGGAAGTTCCGCGCGGGCCCCGACACTCTGGTCGCGCGCACCCGGCTGGGCCTCTTCCCGGCCACCATGGGGATCACGCCCGACGGGCAGTTCATGCTGGCCGCGAACTTCAACCTGCACGGTGACATGGTCCCTTCGACCGTCTCGGTGGTCTACACGCCTGACATGTTGGAGGTCACGAAGGTCGAAACCTGCATGATGCCTCACGGGAGCCGGGTGCGCCCCGACGGGACCCGGCACTACTCGGCGTGCATGCACTCCGAGCAGCTGGTCGAGATCGACGTGGCGACCTTCGAGGTGACCGCCCGCTTCGACGTGACTCCGGGACTCGAGGGCGCGCTGGCGGGGCGGGGGGGCGAGGGACGGCACGGGGACCACGGGGGCGGGCGGGCGTGCAGCCCGACCTGGGTCGAGCCGGGGCTGGGGTCGCGCGCCAACCGCGTGGTGTACGTGGCCTGCAACGGGAACGACGAGGTGCTGGAGGTCGACACGGAAGCCTGGGAGGTCTCGCGCCGGTTTCCCACCGGGAAGGGGCCGTACAACCTGGAGGTGACGCAGGACGGCGAGCTGCTGATCGCGACGCTCAAGGGCGAGCGGGCGGTCGCCGTCTTCGATCTCGGCGGCGGTGCGGAGATCGGGCGGGTGGCGACCTCGCGGCCGGTCACGCACGGTGTGGTCGCCAGCCGCGACGGCCGGTACGCCTTCGTGTCGAACGAGTCCGTGGGCTCGGTGCGCGGAACCCTCGACGTGATCGACCTGCGGTCGCTCGAGGTGGTGGCGACGTTGGAGCTGGAGCACCAGTCGGGAGGCATCGACTTCTGGCCCGAGCCGAGCGCTCCCGGCGGCGTTCGTTGAGGGGCCGCGCGAACAGGCTGACGAGGGCGAGGCGGCGGATGGTGCGCCGCCACATCGCGGGACGCGGGATCTCGGACGCGCGGGTTCTCGATGCGATGGCCGCGGTGCCGCGCGAGCGCTTTGTCGAGCGCAGCCTGTCACACCGGGCCTACGCCGACGGACCGCTCCCCATCGGGCACGGCCAGACAATCTCGCAGCCGTACGTGGTCGCCTGGATGGCGGAAGCGGCCGAGCTGGGCACCGGCGACCGCGTCCTGGAGGTCGGGACCGGCTCGGGGTATGCGGCCGCCGTGCTCAGCCGGCTCGCCGGTACGGTCTACACCGTTGAGCGCCACCGGATGCTAGCGGAGGAGGCTCTGCAACGGCTGAGCGTGCTCGGGTACGGGAACGTGCGCGTTCGCCACGGAGACGGGAGCCTGGGATGGGGACGGCACGCGCCCTATGACGCGATCCTGGTGGCCGCCGCAGGTCCCCGCGTGCCCCGCGCGCTTCGGGACCAGCTCGGACCGGGCGGGCGCCTGGTCATGCCGGTGGGATCGCATTGCGGACGGCAGCGGCTGACCCTGGAGCGGCGCGGGAGGTCGGGGAACTTCAAGCGGGAGGAGCTCGGTGCCGTTCGGTTCGTTCCGTTGATCCCCCACTAGCAGCCCGTGGACAAAATCCCCCCTCGGGCGGCTCTATCGACTTTCTAAATCATGGCCTGCAGCACCCAGATCACCAGTTGGAAGCCGAGGAGAATCACCGGCAGGACCAGGGTGAGCCCCACCGAGAAGGTCAGCCCGGCGCGGAACAGGAGCGGGCCGACCGGCAGGACCTCGCGCCCCCACAGCTTGTGGACCAGCGACTCGACGACGGGTCCCAGCGTGTAGCACGCGTTTGCCGCCAACAGGACGACGGCGACGGGACCCATGGCCGACCGCGGGGAAACGGATTCGCCGTGGAGAAGGGCCAGCAAACCGAGGCCGGAGAGCGAGACAGCGCCTCCCGCCGCGATGATCGCGTTGTATGCGAACCGCCGCTTCTCCCACCACCCGAAGATGCCGCCGACGCTCCGTCTGGCGGGCTCGGGGTACAGGAAGTCGGCGAGTGGCGAGCCGGACCGGCCCGCTTTGCCGTCGATCTTGAAGACTGAAGAATCCGTACCGGCCATTTCGGGGTCCTTGCTGAAGGGATCTGGGTTGCGCGCAGTGCGCACAGCGGACGTCGGAGAGCTTCCGGATCCGAAGTTGCCGGTGCCGAAACCCCGGCGGCGCCCTTGTGTGAGACGTGCGCCGGCCGCGTCCGGTTGTCCCGCCCGCCGGCCTGTGCGTCCGCGGCCGACTCCGCGGCCGAAGTCGAGACCGCGACCCCCTTCACTGCCTCTCCTGGCAGGGCGCCCGGTCGCGGCCCTCGTCTCCGGCGGCAACACCGACCCGGGCGTGGGCGGTGCCATCACGGAGGGGCGCGTGCCCCGATCGGGACCGCCGGGCGCTTCGCGACTCGCCGCAAGGCGCAACGGGCCGTAGGTTGCCCGTCGGACCCAAACCGGTCGTTCAGGCTTCCCGCAACCCCAGAGGTGCATATGTCGACTCCAAAAGGGATCGAGTTCGAACCCGGCCTCTTCCCCGGCCACCCGCGAGGGCTTCCCACGCTCTTTTTCACCGAGATGTGGGAGCGCTTCTCCTACTACGGGATGCGTGCGCTTCTGACGCTGTACCTGACCGGCGCGACGATCGGAACCAACCCCGGACTCGGATTCGACGTGGTGACCGCGGGCGCCATCTACGGCCTGTACACGAGCATGGTCTACCTGCTCGCGCTCCCGGGCGGCTGGGTCGCCGACCAGCTTTGGGGGCAGCGCAAGGCGGTCTTCGTCGGGGGCTGCATCATCGCGGCGGGCCACTTCAGCATGGCGGTCCCGACGCGATTCTCCTTCTTCCTCGGACTGATCCTGATCGCCGTCGGCACCGGGCTGCTCAAGCCTAACGTGAGCGCGGTGGTGGCCGACCTCTACCCGGAAGGGGGAGCGCGGCGCGACGCCGGGTTCTCGATCTTCTACATGGGGATCAACGTCGGGGCCATGCTCGGGCCCTTCCTCTGCGGCCTCTTGGGCGAAGGGTACAACTGGCACCTGGGGTTCTCGCTGGCGGGGATCGGCATGATCGCCGGCCTGATCCAGTTCCGGTACGGCTACCGCAATCTGGGAAATGCGGGGATCCTGCGGACCGAGAGGCCGCCCGAGGCGGTGGCCCGCACCGGCCGGACGTTCTTCGGCACCTGCACCGCCGTCGCCGTGGGCCTGGTCGCATTCGGGATGCTGGTGTCCAACGGCACGATCCCGCTGGGCCTGGCGGATATCGCCGACTACATGACCTACGGGATTCTGGGCATCATGGGGGTCTACTTCCTGTACGTCCTGTTCTGGGGCGGCCACGATACGGACGAGCGCAAGAAGGTCGTGGTGATCTTCTGGCTCTTCCTGCTGGCGGCGCTCTTCTGGTCCGGCTTCGAACAGGCCGGGACTTCGCTCAGCCTCTTCGCCCGCGACTTCACCGACCGCACGATCGGATCCTGGGAGTTCCCGGCCAGCTGGTTCGCATGGGTGAACGCCCTCTTCATCATCATCCTGGCGCCCGTCTTCGCGTGGTTCTGGGTGTGGCTGGCCAACCGGCAGGCCAACCCGTCCGTGCCGATGAAGTTCGCCCTCGGGCTCCTGGGTCTCGCGGCCGGTTTCTTCGTGATCGCCTGGGGCGCCGCCAACGCGACGCCGGGCTCTCCGGTCTCGCCGTCCTGGCTCGTCGTCATGTACTTCCTGCACACCGTCGGCGAGCTGGCGCTTTCTCCGGTCGGGCTGTCGGCGATGACCAAGCTGGCGCCGCGCAGCCGGGTCGGCCAGATGATGGGCGTCTGGTTCGTAGCGGCGGCCCTCGGGAACCTCATCGCAGGACGGGTGGCCGGACGGCTCGAGGGTCTCGAACCTTCGCCGCTCTTCCTGTCGGTTGCCCTGATCGTCGGCGGAGGCGGTCTGGTCGCGGTCGTCGTGAGCCCCTTCATGAAGCGCCTCATGGGAGACGTCAAATAGGAGGCGCCGGCGCCGGGGAGGGCAGGGCGCCTCGCGAGAACCGCGCGTGCCGGCACCGATCTTGTCCGCACCACGGAATCCGATACCTTCCTACGGACGCCAAGATGTCGGCGTAGCGGGTTCGCGCATTCCCGGATCAGGACGGTGACCTTCGTCCATGTCGCTATGGAACAAGATCTTCGGCGGGCCCGTGAGGGCCGAGCGGATCGACTACTACGAAGAGGGGCTCCTGCTCGCCCAGGAGGGCAAGCACCATGAGGCTCTCACCTCGCTGCGCCTGGCGCTGAAGGAGTCTCCGGGAGACCCGATCGTCCTCCAGCAGATCGCCATCGCGTACACGAGGATCGGCATGGAAGAGGAGGCCATCAAGACCTACCGGCACGTCCTCCACAGAAACCCGGAGTCTTCGGGAGCGCACTACGGCCTGGCCTTTCTGCTGCTGCGCCACGACGAGCCGGGCGAGGCGGTGGAGCACCTGGACGCGTTTCTCGCCAATCCCCCGGCCGAGGCCGAGGCGCGGGACTACGTCGACCACGCGCGCAAGACTCTGAAGGAGCTGCGTGCGACCGAGGAGGAACCCGAGTCCGACAAGGATTCCTGAAGGGAGCGGCAGCGGACGAATCCGCGCCGACGGTTCGAGGAGCGACGAGGATCGGAGCCGCGAAGAGATGGAACGTATGGAAAACATGACATTTTGGAAACCGGAGTTTACAGCGTGACCGGGTCGGCGCGGCCGTCCGGCCCGAACGCGCCGCCCCCCGAACGCGGGGAGGGTCTCTCGTCCGCGGGCCGCCGGCGCCGAGGGCGGCGAGGCGCTCGGAAGGGACCCCTCCGCGGGCCGCCGGAATGAAGGCGGACAAGGAGGTGCGGCTCTCCTGGACGGGCTCGGGTCCGGTCTTCGACGGGGGTCCCGCAGGCGGGCCGCAGCTGGTCGTGGACGGGGACTCCGCAACCGGACCGTCGCCGATGGACCTGGTGCTCACCGCGGTGGCGGCCTGCATGGCGATCGACGTCAAGGTGATCCTCGAGAAGGGACGCGTGCCCTTCGGGGCGCTCGAAGTCACCGCCCGGGGAGAGCGCCGGGAGCGTCCGCCCCGCCACTACAGCGCCCTGCAGCTGGTCTTCAACGTCGCGGGAGCGCCGCCCGGAACCCGTCCCAGGGTGGAGCGGGCCGTCGAGCTCTCCCGCGAGAAGTACTGCTCGGTCCTCTTTTCGCTCCGGAGGGACCTCGAGCTTGACATCGTCATCGAAGGGGGATAGCACACCGTGTCCGACACCGTCAACTACTACGCCAGTCCCGCCGACATCCCGTCCGGGACGCTAGTCGACCTCTTTCTGGATGCCGTCGGCAGGTTGGGCGGCCGGGCGGCCTACGACGTGACCGGCGAGGGTGCCCGCGCCCTTACCTACGACCGCGTACGCGACGTGGCGCGGCGAGGCGCGGCGGCCCTGGCGCGCTCGGGGCTGAAGCGCGGCGACCGCGCCGCCATCCTCTCCGAGAACCGCCCCGAATGGGCGCTGGCGGACTGGTCGTGCCTGTGCGCCGGCGTGATCGACGTGCCCATCTACGACACGCTCACGGCCCACCAGGTCGCGTACATCCTGGAGGACTCCGGGGCGGCGCTCGTCTTCGTGTCGGACGCGGAGCAGCTGGAGAAGGTGCGCGAGGCGGCGGACGGGCTGGCGAAGGCGATCGAGGTCGTCGTCTTCGATGCGGCGGCGGCGGGCGACGGGGCGGTGGCGTGGGACGACTTCCTGGCGCGGGGAGACGACGCTGCCCTGGACGACTTTCTCGCCGAGGCGAAGCGGGCCGGACCCGGAGACGTGGCGACGATGATCTACACCTCGGGCACGACGGGCAAGCCCAAGGGGGTGATGCTCACCCACAACAACCTGTCGTCCAACATCCGCGCCACGGAGCGGCTCATCGAGGTGGGTCCCGACGACGTGAGCATCTCGTTCCTTCCCCTCTCGCACGTGCTGCAGCGCATGGTGGACTACATGTTCTTCCGCTCGGGATGCACCGTCACGCACGGCGCCATCGACACCGTGGCCGCCGACATGAAGCGCCTGCGGCCCACGGTGCTGGTCTCGGTGCCCCGGCTGTACGAGAAGGTCTACCAGAAAGTGCTCGACGCCGGGGGGGTGAAGGGGAGGCTGGTCGCGTGGGCGGCGGGGGTGGGGCGGCGGTGCGCGCTGCACGGGGAGGCGGGAACGGCCCCGTCGTTCCTGCTGAAGCTGCAATACAAGGTTGCCGACAGCTTAGTCTTCGCGAAGATCCGCCTGGCCGTGGGCGGGCGGCTCCGCTTCTTCGTGAGCGGGGGAGCGGCGCTGGCTCCCGAGATCAACCGCTTCTTCCTGGGTGCCGGGGTTACGATCCTGGAGGGGTACGGGCTCAGCGAAACGTCGCCCGTCACCAACGTGAACACGATCGAACACTTCCGGATCGGGACGGTCGGCCGTCCGGTCCCCGGCACCGAGATCAGGATCGCGGACGACGGCGAGATCCTCATCCGCGGCCCGCAGGTCATGAAGGGCTACTACGGGCGCGACGAGCTGACGCGCGAGGTGATATCGGACGACGGCTGGTTCAGCACCGGGGACATCGGCGAGCTGAGCGGCGACGGATACCTCAGGATCACCGACCGCAAGAAGGACCTGATCAAGACCTCCGGCGGAAAGTACGTCGCCCCCCAGCTCATCGAGAACCTGCTGAAGCGCAACCCCTACGTCGACCAGGTGGTCGTGGTTGGAGAGGGCCGCAAGTTCTGCTCGGTCCTCGTGGTGCCCGCCTTCGAGCGGCTGGAGGCCTGGGCCCAGGAGGCGGGCGTCGGGGCGGCGGGCGCGAAGGCGCTGCTCGCCGACCCGCGGTGCCGGGCGCTGCTCAAGGAGGAGTTCTTCGCCGAGTTCCGCGATCTGGCCCGCTTCGAGACTCCGAAGAAGATCGGGCTGATCGCCGAGCCCTTCACCGTCGGGAACGGTACGCTGACCCCGACCCAGAAGGTCAGACGCACGGCGGTGACCGCGAAGTACGCGGAGCTGATCGAGTCGTTCTACCGTCCCGAGTCCGTGGAGCGGACGATGTTCGCCGCGTGACGCCGGCATGACGCTACTGTGACTTCCGGCGGCGACGGGGTGGTGACGGTGCTGATGACGGCGCCGGGGACGGACGCGGCGGAGACCGTCGTCCGCGGCCTTCTGGACGATAGGCTCGTGGCCTGCGGCAACGTGCTCCCCGGGGCGGTCAGCCTCTACCGCTGGGAGGGAGAAGTTCACCGGGAAGAGGAGGCGGTGGTCGTCCTGAAGACGCTGCGCCGGCTCGTTCCGCGCGTACTGGAACGGGCCGGGACCCTGCATCCCTACGAGGTGCCCGAGCTCCTCGTGCAGGAAGTCGCGGACGGGGCGCCGGCCTATCTGGAGTGGGTGCGAAGGGAGTGCGGATAGGAGTCCGTGTCCGGCATGATCGAGCGTATCAGGTCCTTCTTCCTGACCGAGATGACGCCGCCCGCGGAGGTCGGTTCGGAGGGTCCCGGCGCACAGGAGCTGCGCATCGCGGCCTGCGCGCTGCTGCTCGAGGTGGCCAACGCCGACGACCACTTCAGCGAAGGCGAGCGGAAGCACCTGCGCTCGCTGGTGCGGCGGCACTTCGGGCTCAGGCGCGACGCCGCCGACGAGCTGATCGCGCTGGCGGAGGAGGAGAGGCGGGGCAGGGTGGACCTGTGGGGCTTCGCCAACCTGGTCAGGATGCACTACTCCGCCGGGCAGAAGCTGGTCCTCGCCGAGGCGATGTGGGGCGTGGTGCTGGCGGACGGGAAACTAGCCGCCCGCGAGGACTACGTCATGAGAAGGATCTCGGGACTCGTGGGACTCGAGACGGGGTACCTGGCGGCCGCCCGCAGGCGGCACGATTCGGCTGGCGCGGGGGAGGAGGGGGGGGGATGACGGCGACGCTCTTCAAGATCCTGATCGCGGTTCTGGCACTGGGGCTCGGCGTCCTGGTGGGTCTGCCCGGCAGGGGAGGACGGAGCGCCGCGAGCGAGGGTCGCTGGAGGATGCGCGGGCCCGGGCGCCATTCGTCCGGAGTGCACGACGAGGACGAGTTGCAGCAGCTGCAGCGCGACCTGGGACGTACGACCGGGCCGAGGCGCCGGACGAAACGGTACTTCACTCCTCTGGACCTGCTCGGGCGCGACAGGCGCGGGTCGCACAGGCGCCGCGCGAGACGCTACTTCCGCACAGCCGCTCCCGCCGGCCGGGGCAAGGGGGACGGGCCGCGGTCGCCGGGCGGGAGGGGTTGACCGGCCCGCCCGGATTCGTACGCGCAAATCGTCCGCGAGCCGCTACCCGAGGAGGGCGTCGACCGCCACCGTGACGCCCCCGATGGTCGCGCCCAGGGCGTATCCGAGGTAGACGATCATCCTCAGTTCGCGTTCGGTGACCCCCCGGACCATCTCCTCCACCCTCTCGACCGGCAGCTCGAGCACCTTCGTCTCGACCCGGCCCGCCACGTCCAGCCGGCGTACCGCGGAGGGGATCTGCGCCTGGAGCCACTGCCAGAGCGGCTCGGCGAGGGCGCGCTCGATCCTTCGGGTGGCGCCGGGCGGGAGGAGCCGGGACGGACGCCCGAGGGGGCGCTCCAGCGCCGCGGCGGCCAGAGCGCGGGCCCCCTGCCTGAAGATCCTGCCGGCGATCTCGCTGCGGGCCGCCCGGACCGCCCACTCGGAGACCCGCTCGGGGGGGACGCCGCCGAGCAGGTCGCCCCAGGTGCCGCCGGAGGCCCGGGCCAGCCCCGCCTCGAGCTTCCGGGTGACGAAGCGGCGGGTGGACGGATCCTGCGCGAGTTCGACGATCCGGGACACGATCGCCCGCCGCGCCTCGACGACGGCCTCGTCGTCCGGGTTGCCGAATACCCGGTTCACGGGACGGTCGAGGAGGTCGGAGATGGCTTCGTTGATCCCGCCCGCCATGGCCTCCCTGAGCGGACGCTCCCCGAGCATGGCCCGGATCCTCTCCGCGCCCTCCACCTCCAGCGTCCGCACGACCTTCCTCACCGTCTCCTCGGTCACGACGAGGCGCGCCACGACCCGCTGGTGGAACCTGAGATCGTGCAGCAAGCGCTTGAGCACATCGTGGACGGCCCGCTCGAAGCGGCGGCGCGCCGCCGGCTTGTCCAGAACGGATCCGAGCCGCCGTATCGCCAGGGGCACGTAACCCTCGACCGCCCGCTCGAGCGTACCCGCCACTCCGTCCGGCAGGACGTCCCGGACCGTCAGATCGGCGGACAGCAGCTTCTCGGAGGCGCGCCTCACGTACTGCGCAACCGCCTCGCGGAACGCTTCGCCGGAGACGGCGCCGTCCATCCAGTTCCCGGCCGCGGCCGCGATGGCGGCCTCCCTCTCCGGGGTGACCATGTCCCCCACGGGTTCGTCGGCCACGAAGACCGCGAGCGCACTGGCCCGCCCCGAAACGGCCTTCTCGAAGGATTCCGAGTTCAGGTAGCTTGCGATCCCGGCGGCGGCGTGATCGAGCACTTCTTCGACCACGGAGTCGACCTCCTCCCGCGCCTCGGGTCCGAGCAGCTCGACGGCGGGCCCGCGCTCCACCTCCAGGACTTCGTGGAGGAAGCGGGCCAGCGCCTCGTCGAAGGCCTTGCGGAATTCGGGTTGCCCGAGGACCCGGGCCAAGTCCTCCTCGGTCAGGAGCCGGGTTCCGACGGCGCGCCCTATCGCCGAGGCGAGCCTGCGCCGGTTCTTGGGGATGGCCCCGTGCAGGAAGCCGAGCCGCCGTCCCGCGAGCGCCGGAGGGCGGTACGGGTGGAAGAGCATCCAGATCGCCACCGTGTTGGTGAGCCCGCCCGCCAGGGCGCCGGCGGCGACGGCGACGACCGCCTTGAGGACGGCCTCGCTCACGCCGGGGACCCGGGCCGCCGGTCGCGGGTCATCGCTGGAGGTGGCGCAGAAAACCCTTCACGGCCACCTGCGCGTCGCCGATGGTGACCTGGCCCGCCACCTCGTGTACGACCAGGACGGGGAGAACGAGGCCTTCGCCCTCCAGTTTCTGGGGGTAGGAGCTCGTGGACTCGATTTCGCCCGCCAGGGTGCCGTCGTCGGACCGGAAACCCCACAGCACCGGGATCTCCCGGCGGCCGGGCTGGTAGCTGCGCGTCTCGTCCCAGGTGATCGTGACCGCGGGCCAGAAGGTCTCCTCGGAGTCCCGCAGGACCCAGGCCCGGTGCGCCCCCGGGCCCTCGAGGTCGGCGATCAGGAGGTACAGCGATCCGTTGCCGATCAGCAGACACCATTCGGATGGCGGGTCGGAGCCCCCCACGCGCGGCGCGTACGCGTCCACCACGACTCCCTCGTACTCCACGCCGGAGAGGCGCGCGGAGCCGGCGCGGAGCCGGTAGGTGTCGCCGCGCTGGCCGCTCCACTCGGCCATGACGGGTCCGGGCTGGACCGACAGGTCGCGGAACCCCTCGAGGTAGTACAGCTCCCGCAGGTCGTCGTTGAGGCCCATTACCAGCCTCATCGATCCCCGGGGCAGAATGCGCCACGGAGTCCGGGACGGCGGAGTGTCCCACTCCTCGTTCGCGAACCGCCTCCAGGTGCCCCCTCGTCCGAGCCAGCCCCTCAGGATCCGGTGGATGCCGCCGGCATCGGCGCGGTTCTCGAAGTCCCAGGGCACGAACATCGTGGGATCCCGCGATACGTCCGCGAAGACCACCGTGCGGTAGTACGTGCGCATGGCCGAGAAATCGGATCCCTCGCCCTCCGACTCGACGGCTCCGGAGTTGCCGTCGGCCTCTTCGGGGTTGTCGTCGCCTCCCTCGCCGGAGCAGGTGGCGCCCCCGGCCAGTGCGGCGGCCGCACACAGCAGGAAGGTCCGGCCGGGATGCGCCGGGGCTCGAAAGCGGCCGGATCCTCCGTGAACGGCCGCCGCCGGCCGGTGGACAGTATTGTTCACGGGCGCCGCGCAGGGGGTTGGGGACGAGGTTCCAGTATCTGCCCGGGACGGACGTGCAGGGACCGGTCGAGGGCGCGGAAGAACCGCTTGATGCGGCGCCGGTTCACTCCCAGATCTCCCCCGCGGTGATTCCCCAGCGCGGACATGTCGACGCGCGTCTGGGCGTTCGGATCGAGCGTGACCGAGATGAGGGCGTTGGCTTCCAGAGGCAGGAGCAGTCCCCGGATGTCGGCTCGGATCACGCCGAGCACATCGTCGCAGCTGATCAGCTTCCAACCCTTCAGCTCGCTGCGGGCGAGATCCAGGGCCGCGTTCCAGACGGGGTCGAAGGGGATGGAGTAGGTGCGCCCCCACAGGGCGGGATCGGGGGAATCGGGGCTCGTGCGCGCCGTCCGTTCGGTGAATCCCTTCCACATTCTCGCTGTTCCCCGATACTCGGAGGTGTCCGAGGGCCGCGTCGGCTTCGGCGGATCGTACGAAGCTGTCCAATACCGGCGCCCGAGGTCAACCTGGCGGCGCTTGAACGCCGGGCGCCTCCGGGTCGGATCGCTCGGAGGTTCTTTCGCGGGGTCGCGGGTCGCGGCAATCTTGAATCGGTCGCGCCGCGGATTGCGCGGTCGCGGTCCCCGGCGGCGATCCCGGCGAGGCGGAGCCGCCGTGCCGACGACGGGCAACATGCGATAACGGCAGCAAACGGGAGCCACCATGGACCACAAGGGGCTGGTACACGACTGGAACGTCTCGGAGCTCGAGGCGCCCGCATGGGGCGGCGGCGTCGAACTGGACGACGAGACGTTGCGCGACGGCCTGCAGTCCGCCTCCGCCGTCGACCCCCCCGTGGAAACCAAGATCCGGCTCATCCACATGATGGACGAACTCGGCATCCACTCCGCGGACATCGGGCTTCCGGGCGCGGGTTCGCGCGCGGTGGCCCATATCGCGCGTCTCTGCGAGGAGATCCGGGACGCGAAGCTGTCGGTGGAGCCGAATTGCGCCGCGCGCACCGTGCTGGCCGACGTGGAACCGGCGGCGCGGATTTCACAGAAGACCGGCGTCGCAATGGAGGTCTGCACCTTCATCGGCAGTTCGCCGATCCGCCTCTTCGCCGAAGGCTGGACCCTGGACCGGATGCTGAGGACGGCCGAGGAATCCGTTTCCTTCTGCGTTAGGGAGCGGCTGCCGGTGATGTTCGTCACCGAAGACACGACGCGGGCGGACCCGGAAACCCTCAAGACCCTGTACGGGAACGCCATCCGGTGGGGGGCCCGCAGGATCTGTCTCTCGGATACGGTCGGCCACGCGACGCCGGCGGGGGCGAGGGCGCTGGTTCGCTTCGTGAAGCGGGAGATCGTGGGGCCTTCCGGCGAGAATGTGAAGGTCGACTGGCACGGACACCGCGACCGCGGCCTGGGGCTGGCCAACGCGTTCGCCGCCATCGAGGCCGGCGCCGACCGCATTCACGGCACCGCCCTGGGAATCGGCGAACGCGTAGGCAACGTCGAGATGGACTTGATCCTGGTCAACCTGGTGCTGGCGGGGATGCACGACGCCGCTCTCACCCGCCTCGCCGACTACTGCGAGCTGGTGGCGCGCGAGTGGGGCGTTCCCATTCCCGCCAACTATCCGGTTCTGGGCAGCGACGCCTTCCGGACCGCCACCGGCGTGCATGCCGCCGCCATCGCCAAGGCGCAGGCCAAGGGAGCCGGCTGGCTGGCCGACCGGGTGTACTCCGGCGTGCCCGCATCCATGGTTGGGCGGGAGCAGGAGATCGAGATCGGGCCCATGTCGGGAATATCGAACGTCAGATACTGGCTCGAGAAGCGGGGATACGACGCCGGCGACGCGGATCTCTGCGACCGGATCTTCGCGCGGGCCAAGAGCGCGAACCGAACGCTCACCGAGGACGAGGTGGGGAGCATCATAAGGCGAGCCGGGAAGGAACCTTCCGCTTGAAGGAGGCGGGCACGGCGGCGGACGAGTCCGCGGTTCGGACGCGGGTGCTGGTCGTCGAGGACGACCCGGGCATCGCGGCGGTCGTGGCGTACCAGCTCGCCCGGGCGGGATACCGGGTCGAAACCGTCGCAACCGGGACCGAGGGCCTCGAGTCGCTGCAGCGGGAAATCCCCGACCTGGTGGTGCTGGACCGGATGCTTCCGGGACTCTCGGGCGACGAGCTCCTGAAGCTGGTGCGCCGCGATCCCGCCACGGCCGCGGTTCCGGTCCTCGTGCTCACGGCGAAGCGGGAGCGGGCCGACCGGATCGAAGGCCTCGAGATGGGTGCCGACGACTATCTTACGAAGCCGTTCAGCCCCCGCGAGCTGGTGCTGCGCGTCGACGCCATCCTGCGGCGGGCGCGGTCGGACGGACTGGCGCCGGCCGGGGAGGGCCGCATCCTGCGCGCGGCCGACCTGCGGGTGAACCTGGGCTCGATGCGGGTCACGCTCGCCGGTGCGGAGGTCAGGCTGACGCCCACCGAGTTCCGGCTCCTCACCGCGCTTCTCGAGAAGCGCGGGCGTACCCTGAGCCGGGAGCGGCTCCTGCGCGAGGCGTGGAGGACGGACCCGGATGCGGCCCGCCGTATCAACACCCGGACCGTGGACATGCACATACGCCGTCTTCGCACCAAGCTGGGTTCGGCGGGGGCCCGGATCGAGACCGTGCGCGGGTTCGGGTACCTTCTTCGGGTTTCGCAATGAGGATGCCCCTCGGGCCGGCGGCGCTGGGATTCGGGTCGGGAGCCGTGGTCCTGGTAGCGGCCGTCGCGTGGACGGCAACGCGCCTCGCGGTGGCGGAGGCGATGTACGGCGACGGC
This sequence comes from Gemmatimonadota bacterium, assembly GCA_028873825.1. Taxonomy (GTDB): domain Bacteria; phylum Gemmatimonadota; class Gemmatimonadetes; order Longimicrobiales; family Gaopeijiaceae; genus Bin94. Next base: position 44,651 of record JAPPNM010000134.1, read on the forward strand.
CTGAGGCACCTCGACGTGGCGGTCGAGCTGGGGGCCAAGCAGCTGGCGGCGTCCCGCCGATCCGCCCTCGACGGCTTCGCGAGCGCTCTCGGCCTCGCGACCGGATACCGCGTCAGCGTGTTCGACGCGGATCTCGGGCTGCTGGCCGACTCCGACCTGGGTTCGGGGCCTCCCCGCACTCCGGGGGACCGGAGGCGACGCGTTGAGGTGGCCGGGGCGCTGTTGCGCGGCACCGCCTCGTCGCGCCGGCCGAGCTTCCCGGACGGCCGGGAATACCTGTTCAGCGCGGCCCGCGTCTACTGGGAAGGCGAATCGGTGGTGATCCGCTTCGGGGATCCTGCGGACCCCATCCGGGAGGAGGCGGCCCGGGCCGCCCGCATGGCGGGCGCCGGGGTTCTCGTCTCGGGGCTGGTCGTCCTCGTCCTCTTGCACCGGGCGTTGCGTTCCGTCACCGGGCCTCTCGGCGAAGTGAGAGGTCTCCTCGCCCGGCTGGCCGCGGGACGCGCCCCGGGTCCCAGGGCGAAGTTGCCGGGAATCACGGAGCTGGCGCGGCTGGCGTCGGCGGCCAACCGGGTTCGGTCGGAGCTGGAGGCGCAGGTGGCGCGGGCGGCGCGGGAGCGTGACGAGCTGGCCCATCTCATGGACGTCGTCGGCGAAGGGCTGATGGCCCTCACCGACGACGCGAGGATCCTGCGCATCAACCCCGCGGCGCGCGACCTTCTCGGCCTCGCCGAGGTGCCTCCGTTCGCTCCGGCCGGGTCGGTCGTGCGGGATCCGGTCATGCGCGATCTCCTCGAGGCGTCGGTGATCCGCCCCGAGGGTCGCCTCGAGGTCACCGTGGGGGGCCGCGAACTGGAGGTCCGCACCAAGATGGGCACCGGGGGCGGCTCGGTCGTGCTCCTCGTCGACATCACCGAGCTGCGGCGCCTGGAGGCGGTTCGGTCGGACTTCGTCGCCAACGCCTCGCACGAGCTCAAGACCCCCCTGACGGTAATCCGCGCCGCCGCCGAAACCGTGCTGGAGGAGGGTCTTCCCCCCCGCCTCCGGGAGAGGTTCCTGCGGTCGATCGAGGGCAACACCGTGCGGCTCCAGCGTCTGGTGGACGACCTGCTCGACCTCTCCCGCTACGAGTCCGGGGCGTGGCGGCCCGCGCGGGAGCCGTGCTCGGTCGGAGCGGTGGCGCGGTCCGCGTGGGAGGAGCAGGAGGCGAAGGCCGTGCGCCGGCGCGTCGGTTTCGAGGTCGCGGGGGCGGGAGAGGCCGTGGGCGACGAAACGGCCCTCTACCAGATCTTCCGCAACCTGTTCGAGAATTCGCTCAGGTACGTGCCCGAGGACCGGGGGCGGATCTCGGTGGAGATCGAATCGCGCGGCCGCTTCGTGGTCGTGGGGGTGAAGGACAACGGGGCGGGCATTCCGGCCGCCTCGCTGCCCAGGATCTTCGAGCGCTTCTACCGAGTGGACACGGCGCGGTCGCGGGAGGAGGGGGGCACCGGGCTGGGTCTGGCCATAGTGCGCCACCTGGTCTCGAGCATGGGGGGCGAGGTTTCGGCCGAGAGCGCCTGGGGCGTGGGCACGACCGTCACCTTCAGCGTTCCGAGGCACCGCGCCGGCGCGGTGCGCGCCGTCCCGGCGTGAACGGTCCCCGCGGGTACGTCCGGCGACGGCGGGGCCGGGACGGTGCGGTTCTCCTCCTCCTTGCCGCGGCGGGGGGGGGGGGGGGGGGGGGGCGGGGGGGCCGGGGGGGGGGCGGGGGGGGGGGGGGGGGGGGGGGGGCCCGCCGCGCTGACTGCGGCCTTGACCCTC
>JAPPNM010000080.1 GCA_028873825.1 Gemmatimonadota bacterium
TCCGTGGATAAAGCCGCCCGAGCACCGAGAGCGGCGAGGCGCCGGGCTGGCAAGACTGCCAGTGTTGACGCCCCGGCCCGAAACCGTAGGTTCACCGCGATGACCGCGCCGACGTCTCCCCGGATCCCGGCCCCCCGCTCCCCTCCGGCGTCCGCCTTCCTCCTTCTGGAGGACGGTCGCCGCTTCGACGGGCTGCCGCTCGGCGCCCCCGGCGTAGCCGTCGGCGAGGTCGTGTTCAACACCTCGATGACCGGTTACCAGGAGGTCCTCACCGACCCTTCGTACGCCGGGCAGCTGGTCGCCATGACGTATCCCCTCGTCGGCAACTACGGCACCAACGCCGAGGACGTGGAATCGGCCCGGCCCCAGGTGGCCGGCTTCGCGGTGCGGGAGGCCGCGCGGGCGCCCAGCTCCTGGCGCAGCCGGGAGACGCTGGGGGACTACCTGCGCGGGCACGGCGTGGTCGGAATCCGGGAGGTGGACACCCGGGCCCTCACGCGCCATATCCGCAGCGAGGGGGCGATGCGGGGCGCCATCGCCCCCGGGGACGCGCCGGAGACCGAAATCCTCGCGCACGTGCTCGCCCACCCCGGGATGGTGGGGCTGGAGCTCGCGTGCGGCGTCTCCACCGGCCGTCCCTACGCGGTTCCCGCGGCCGGGCGGGAGCTGTACCGCGTCGCCGCCTTCGACTTCGGGGTCAAGGCGAGCTCCCCGCGGATGCTCTCCGAGCGGGGGTGCCTCGTTACCGTGCTGCCGGCGGAGGCGGGAACCGCCGACGTGCTGGCGCTGGATCCGGACGGGCTCTTCCTCTCCAACGGGCCGGGCGACCCCGCGGCGGTGGAGCGGGTCGCCGGGACGATCCTGGAGGTGGCCGGCCGCGGGATCCCCGTCTTCGGGATCTGCCTCGGGCACCAGCTGATCGCCAGGGCCTTCGGGGCCGAGACCTTCAAGCTCCCCTTCGGACACCACGGGGGGAACCATCCGGTGATGAACCGCGATCGCGGCACGGTGGAGATCACGTCGCAGAACCACGGCTTCGCCGTAAGGGGCGGAGAGGGGGACGAAGTGCCGGGTGCGCCGGCGCTCAGGGTCACGCACAGCAACCTCTACGACGGGACGGTGGCGGGCGTCGCGCACGCCACGCTGCCGGTCATCGCCGTTCAGTACCACCCCGAAGCGGCTCCCGGACCGCACGACAGCCGCTACCTCTTCGACGAATTCGTCGCGCTGATGGCGGCCGGGGGACGCGGCGCCCCGCAGCCCCCATCTTCGGCCGCGACTTGACGTTGCGGGCTTACGCATATTACTTACCGACACTTGGCCGCCGGCAACCTGACACCGCGAACCGACCGGCGGACGGCAACCGGCTCGCCATGGCCAGAGGGGCGGTGCAGCCAACCGGGCGCTTCCGGAGCGCCGGCTCGGAGGAGGGGCAAATGACCAAAGCGGATCTCGTCGAACAGGTGGCCGAGGCCATCGGGCCGGGGATCACCAAGAAGGAGTGCGCCCTGGTGGTCGACGGCTTCCTCAATGCGGTCAAGCGGGCGCTCGCTCAGGGCAACGGGATCGAGATCCGGGGGTTCGGCACCTTCAAGTTGCGGCACCGAAAGGCGCGCATGGCGCGCAACCCGCGGACGGGGGAGCCGGTGCGGGTGCCGGCCCGCGTATCGCCGGTCTTCAAGCCGTCGAAGTACCTTCTCGCCCGGGTAAGGCGGCCGGAGGGTCCGGAGGAGCCGCCCGGCGGCCCCTCCTGGGGACCGGGATAGCCGGCGGGGTCCCCTCCCCGTGGAGATCACGGTTCTGCTCTTCGCCGCTCACCGGGAGCGGGTCGGCGCCGGAAGCGCGGTGGTGTCCTTGCCGGACGGCTCCACCGTCGGCACGCTTCTTTCGCGGCTGCGGGCGCGCGGCGGGGGATGGGGCGACCTTCCGCAGTCGCCCGCCGTGGCGGTGAATCGCAGGTATGCCAGCGGCGACAGCGCGTTGGCCGACGGCGACGAAGTGGCCCTGATCCCTCCCGTGGCGGGGGGGTGAGGTTGGGAAGGCCGGAGATGATCTGGAGCGATATAACGACCCGTCCCATCGAGCCTCTCGAGGTGCTCGCGCGCGTCGGATCCCCGCGCGACGGGGCGGTGGCCCTCTTCGTGGGCATCGTCCGCAACACCAACGAGGGACGTCCCGTCGGGGGCATGGAGTACGAGGGATACGCGGAGATGGCACGGGAGCAGCTGGCCGCGATCGTCTCCGAGGCGGCGGCGCGGGCGGGCAGCGACCGGGTCGCCGCCGTGCATCGCCTCGGGGAGCTGGAGGTGGGAGAACCGAGCGTCGCCATCGCCGTCTCCACGCCACACCGCAGCGAAGCCTTCGAGGCGTCCCGCCACGTGATCGAGGAGATCAAGAGGCGGTTGCCGGTCTGGAAGCGGGAACGCTATCTGGACGGCGGGGCGGAGTGGCTGGAGGGACGCGTCCCCGCGCCCGCGGCCCGCGGGGACGGCTCGCGCGGCAACGGACGCGGCGGCCGATGAGCTACGGCGTGCTCCCGGCTTCGTCGCTCTCGAGGGGCGGCTCCCGGATCATGACGGACGGCTTTGGGCGCCGGATCGAGTACCTGCGCATCTCGGTCACCGACAAGTGCAACCTGCGTTGCGTGTACTGCATGCCGGAGGAGGGGTTGCCCTGGCTCCGGCGGGACGAGATCCTCTCGTACGAGGAGATCGCCGCGATCGTGCGGGTCATGGCCGGCATGGGGTTGCGCCGGTTGCGCCTGACCGGCGGCGAACCGCTTGTGCGCAAGGACCTGCCCCGGCTCGTGGACATGCTTGCGGCCGTGCCCGGGATCGAGGACATCGCACTGTCGACGAACGCCGTGCTGCTGGCGCCGGTCGCTCGCCGTCTCCGAGACGCGGGCGTCAGCCGGGTCAACATCTCGCTGGACTCGCTGAGGCCCGAGCGCGCCGACGCCATAGCGCGCCGCCCGGGCACCCTGGCGCGGGTCATGGAGGGGCTCGATGCGGCCCACGCGGTCGGCTTCGACCCCGTCAAGATCAACGTGGTGCTGATGCGCGGCGAGAACGACGACGAGGTGGCCGGCTTCGCCGAGCTGTCGCGCGCCCGCCCGCTGCACGTGCGCTTCATCGAAGTCATGCCGACAGAGTCGAACCTGGAGCTGAGCGAGGCCGCCTTCCTCTCCGGCGACGAGGCGCTGGTCCGCGTCGCCGAGGTGGGCGCCCTCGAGCCCGTCCCGGGTCCCCCCGGTAACGGCCCGGCGACCTATTTCGGCTTCCCGGGCGCGCAGGGCACGATCGGGGTCATCACGCCGATGAGCCACAACTTCTGCAGCCGCTGCAACCGCATGCGCCTGACCGCGGACGGACAGCTCCGCCCCTGCCTCTTCGGCACCGTGCAGACACCCCTTCGCGGCCCGCTGAGGCGGGGAGAGCCCCTGGAGCCGCTGATCGACGAGACGCTCCGCATCAAGCCCGAGAAGCACATGCTGGTCCGGGGCTCGTCGGCCGGCTCCGGGGGTCTGGTCGCGCTGTCGCAGACGGGCGGATGAAGTCGCTGCGGCCGCCTGCTCGCGCCGGCTCCGGCCGTCCGCGGACAAGAGAGCCCGCCCGGGAAGCCCGCTCGCTCGCGTTCGTTTCCGCCGGCGGCCGGGATTCGCGCCGATTCTCACGCAAACCATCGGAGTAGACCGCGGATGGCCGGGAAGATCACCGTAGTGGGCGCCGGGCACGTGGGCGAAGTCTGCGCCCAGCGCCTCGCCGAAAAGGAGCTGTGCCGGGAAGTCGTGCTCATCGACATCGTGGAGGGGATCCCCCAGGGGAAGGGGCTCGACCAGTGGGAGAGCGCCCCCGTGGAGGGCTTCGACACGCGCGTGGTCGGCGCGAACGACTACGGCCCCGCCGAGGGGTCCGACCTCTTCATCGTGACGGCGGGGATCGCGCGCAAGCCGGGCATGAGCCGAGACGACCTGCTGCGCACCAACGCCGGGATCGTGCGCTCGGTGAGCGAGCGGATCGCGCGGGTCGCGCCCGACTCGGTGGTCATCGTGGTGTCGAACCCGCTCGACGTGATGGCGTACGTGGCGAAGGAGACGACCGGGTTCCCGCGCGAGCGGGTGATCGGCATGGCGGGGGTGCTCGACACCGCCCGCTTCCGGGCGTTCATCTCGATGGAGCTGGACGTGAGCGTCGAGGACATCCAGGCGATGGTCCTGGGCGGGCACGGCGACACCATGGTGCCGCTCGTGTCGTACACCTCGGTGAGCGGCATCCCGGTCTCGCGCCTGATCCCCCCGGACCGCCTCGACGCCCTGATCGAGCGAACGCGCAACGGCGGCGCCGAGATCGTCGGCCATCTGAAGACCGGCAGCGCATACTACGCGCCCTCGGCGGCGGCGGTTCAGATGGCCGAATCGATCGTGAAGAACAAGCGGAGAATCCTGCCCGCGGCGGCCTACCTGGAGGGCGAATACGGGCATGAAGGGATCTACCTGGGCGTTCCCTGCAAGCTGGGGGAAGGCGGACTGCGCGAAATCGTCGAGGTCGAGCTCACGGAGAGCGAGGCCGCGGCGCTGGCGAGAAGCGCGGATCACGTGCGGGGCACCATGGCGAATCTGTAGCGGCCCCGGGGCCGCCCGCCCGTGGACAAAGCCCTTCGTCGCGCCTTGCCGGCCCGACAGAGCACCTGCAGAACGAATCCCGGCAAGAGATTACGTAAGTTCAACT
>JAPPNM010000173.1:0-1145 GCA_028873825.1 Gemmatimonadota bacterium
GACGAAGGGGGAATAGCAGCGCTATTCGCCCGAGGAGCAACGCAGAGCGCAGCCCTGGAGTGGCAAAATGTATAGCAGACATTACATAATGTAATGTGTACTTTACAGCGTGGACTGGTGAAGCGAAGCGGCCAGCGCGGATGCGTCGCCGTTCAGAATGCCGGGGGGATTTTGTCCACGGGCTGCCAGCGCCGGCCCGCTTTCGTCACAGCGGCGGAGGCTGGCAAATGTCCCTCTCGTCGTCCTTCTTCCTCTTCTTCGCCCGCTCGATGCCGACCCACATGAAGAGAGTCGTATCCCGGGGCTCGCTCCACTCCACTTCGAGATCGAGCTGCGCCCGAAATCCGGCATCGTAGTCGAACCGTTCGGGTGTGCCCGGCTCCAGCTTCGCCTCCAGCTCCCGGCCGCCGATCACGTCCCTGGCCCTGACGGTCCACGAGCCGGAGTGCCGCTCCCACACGTGCAGGCACCCGTTGACGGACAGTCCCGCAAGCGGCAGGACGGGACTGCTCAGCGACGCCCGTCCGTCCTTGACCGGGAGGTTGATCCAGCTGCCGCCGTTCCCGACCGCCTTCAGGAGCTGGACGATCTGGCCCTCGGCCGGAACGGGAGAAGACCAGACGGCCAGCGCGAGGATTCCGTGGATCCAGATCGAAACGGCCGGAAGCGACGCCGGCCGAACGCCGGGGGGGCTGCGTTCAGAAGCGCCCGCCGCGTCCCCCGGGACGGGCGGCCGCCGTCTTCGCGTCGATTCGCCACATTTTCGCACGGGCACCGCCTGCACCTCCCGCATGGATGATACCGCGCACCGGCAATCAAGGTAGCGCGAGGGGCGGGAAGGCCGGTAGCGCCGGCACCGCCGGGGTTCGACATGGACTCGGGCCACTCCTTCTGGGTGGACATCCCAGTCGGCACGGCGTCCAGGGGCGCCAGACCAGCGCCAGCAAGGGTGCGACGGCGAACCAGCGGCCGGAAGATCGGAGGGCGTGATGGCGCACCGGGTGCGCGGTGGACAAGAGCCGGTGTTGGGGGGGGCCGGGGGGGGGGGGGCCGGCCGCCCCCCCCCCCCCCAAAATGGGGGGGCCCCCCCCCCCCCCCACCCCAGCCCCCCCACAGCGGGGGGCCCACGCGGAGTCAAAGCCCCC
>JAPPNM010000173.1:1155-45723 GCA_028873825.1 Gemmatimonadota bacterium
CCCTGGGGGCGCCCCCCCCCCCCGCGGCCCGGTGGGGGGGGGGGGGTGGGGGGGGGGGGGGGGGGGGGGGCCCCCGGGCGGGGGCCCCCCCCGGGGGGGGGGGGGGGGGCCCCCCCACACCCGAACTCACTTGATGCGGACGCACCTCCACTCCGCCCAGCAGTCGACCCCTATCGGGGGACACTCGGGATTGCACGGCACCCCGTCGCCCTCACCGCCCTGTCCGCCGCACCTGAGGTACATGTCGCACTCCCACGACGGGTTGTTGCCGCCGTTCGTACCGCCGCCGCCATTCGGCTCGCCACCGCGCGGGCCGGGGCCGCCGAAGCCCCCACCGCCTCCGCCCCCTCCGCCTTGGCCGTTCGCGCCGCCGCCGGGCGGTGGTCTCTTCGCATACGTCCCCATGCACTTCTCGTCGACGGGCTTCCACGCAAGATCCTCGTCTTTCAACCCCCTATCCCCATAGTGCATGGCCTCGTGGATCACCACGGCGCGCTGCTCCTCGATGGTCAGGCCTTGCTTCAGGAGGGTGTTATGGCCGGGATACTCCCCGGTCGTGTCCCGCCCGGCGGGATAATACCGCCCGTTCGAATCGCTCCCACGCTTCACCTCCACGATGAACCAGTTGTGATTCGAGTCGTTCAGCGCCCGCAGAACGGTGTTCTTGATGGGAGTTTGGCACCAGCCGCCCTTGTCCGTGTCCCATGCTGCTCGATCATGCCCCGGATCCTCTCGCCCCGGACGCGGTCGGTGACCTTCCTATGATAGGCATCCCAGTTCCAGTCGGGATCGTTCGAGCCGGGCGGGAACCTCCTGGGGTCGGGCCCGGGCCCCGTTTGGCCGGCGAGCACCCCCCAAAGCACCGCCGCCAGCGCTCCGAATACCCACGGCGCGCGCCTACCCATCGCACTTCAGCCACAGCTCGAGCCGCGCCGCCGCCGCCGGGTCCGCCGGCCACTGCTCATCGTACAATCCCCAGTACCTCGCCTCCCTCGCCTCCGTTTCCTCCGCTTCCGCCAGAATGGATTCCCGGTTCGGGTTCCGGGCGTATACTTCCCGCCAGTTGCCGCGCGCGACGTGCAGAGCGTTTTCGAGCAGCTCCCGCTCGCACGCCGCCTCCACCGCCCCCGCGCCGTACACCGCCTCCTTCGCCCGTAGCGAAGCGTACCAGAAGGTCTGCAGCTCGACTGACTGGTAATCCCCGAAGTCAAGCCACGGATCCCAGTTCCATCTCCGCATGTGTTCCAGGCATTCGCGCGACCCCCTCCGGAAGTCCTCCCGCGACAGGGCCGGGGAGCTCCACCCGGCATGAAACCCCGGTCTCGAATGCGACCGGATGCCCCAGTCGACGTTAACGTTGTCCCGCAGCCCCCGTAGCGCCGGGGGGACGCCGCGCTCGGGATCTTGGGGCACCCCGTCCAGAAGCGCCCCGTTCGGATCGACGGCCGGGTCGATGCGCCAGAGCGGGGGGGCGGGGGGGAGCGCCTCGGCGGTCTCCGGTCCGGTCAGCGTCGCCGCTCCCGCGTGGTTCTCCACCTCCTGCGGCGGCCCGGCCTCTGGATCGCAGGCCGCCAGCGCGGCCAGGGCGAGTAGGGTTGCAGTGTTTCTCATGGTGAAAGGCAAACCACAGGGCTTCCTGCTTATTCGGCCTTGGGGCCTGTTCCATTCGGCGGGCGACCGACATCGGGCCCTCCCCCAATGACATGAAGATGCTCCCACGGTACGGGCCGCGATTCCGGCCCGCAAGAGCCAACGGAATATTGCTGGGGTTCGGGCGCGCCGGTTCCGCCCGGACGATTCGGGGTGTGACGGTGTCGATGCGGCCGGGATTGCCCGCCAGCGGCGCGACTGTGGACATTGCATTTGCCAGCCACAATGGGATGCGGGCCTCCATCAGGGACGCCTTGACCTCCCCTTCCGACTTCACCGCGTCACCGGACGTCAGTACGGCGACACCGCGCACTTGGCGCCGCACCGCAGACAAAGCAGGGACCCGTTCCCCGGCCGATTCAGCCTCCTCCCTTGGAGGGCGGCAGATCCAGAGCCCCGCGAATGTCCGAATACCGGATCCGCGACCGGCGGGTGTCGGTTACCACCAGGTCGCCGTCCACGTCGCTGACGGAGACGCTGCCGGAGCCCGCCCCGTCGATGCGAACGGTCCCGCCGACGGCCACGACCTCGATGCTCCCCGAACCGTCGGTGATCGCCACGTCGCCGCCCACGCCTCGGATCTTCAGCGATCCCGAGCCGTCCTCCACCGTGACGAATCCTGTCACGTTCCGGACCCGGACACTTCCCGAACCGTCCTCGACCACGACGCTACCGGTCACGTCCTCGATCGTGAGACTGCCGGAGCCGTCCTCGACCACCACCGAACCCACGCTCCGGAGCTTCACGCTTCCCGATCCGTCCGTCACATTGACCGCGCCGGTTCCGGAAACCTCCACGCTGCCCGAACCGTCGTCCAGGCGCACGTCGGTCCCCGCGGGCACCTCCACGACCAGATCGATGCGCGCGTAGCCGTTCCGGCCGAACCAGCCGCCTCCCCCGTGGCGCGGGTAGCGGGTTTCGAGCCTGTCTCCCTCCAGAGACACGCCCAGCGCCTCCAACCGGTCGCCGTCGGAAGCGCACAGCGTCGCCGCGACCCGGATCTCGCCGACCCCGTCCCCACCCCGGATCACCAACTTCCCGGCACCGGCCTCCACCTCCAGACTCCCCGAGGCGGGTCCGCTCAGTCCGACCTCCTCGCGGTGCTCGCACTTGTCCTGGGCCGCCAGTCCCGCAGGCGCCCACGCCGCCGCCCCGATGACCGCAACCACCGTCCATGCCGGCCGCTTCGTCATATCCGTGCTTCCTCTCCTTCCAAGGGTGTCGTACGAAACAAATCGCTCCGCCAGTACCCTAACGGAAGGCGGTGCGGGATGGAACGGCGGCGGCGCGTCGAATGGGTCGAAGCCTTGCGGCGGCATGTCGAGCCGCCGACGGTTCCCGGCCGAGTGCCTGACCGCGTACTCCAGGAAACCCGCGCCCGGGTAGAGTGCGGAGCCGTGGCGGACCGCCCGCGGCCGGATATCCGCCCGGAGGCCGCCGCTTGGCATGTTCTGAAGCCTCGTGGTACTCTAGTGGATGTATCCAAGCCACCCACGGAGCCACACGATGCCCCCGATACCCCCTCTCTCAGCGACGGGGCCACCGCCGATGCGGGCCGCAACCGCCGGAGCGGTGGCCGAGAGGCCGTTTCCGTCGCCGACGCCGCTTGATCCGTCGTTACGGAAGGGGGAGTGAGTGAATCGGTGAACGCCACTGCCCACGCCACCCAGGAACGTCTTCAATTGGAGCATTCGGAGGAGGCCTCCAAGCCCCCGCCAGCTCAATACGAATTCGTCCGCGGTGACGCCTTCGAGTGGCTCGGGAACGCAGAGCCCAAGTCGATTCATGCCGTCGTCACTGACCCGCCCTACGGCTTGCTCGAATATACGCCGGAGGAGCTGAGAAAGCGCCGGAGCGGGAAGGGCGGGGTCTGGAGGCAGCCGCCATCGTTCGACGGTTGCCGACGCCAGCCCGTACCGCGTTTCACCGTGTTGAAAGACAAAGACAAAGAGGCAATCCGGCTGTTCTTCGGTGAGTTTTCCCGGCTGCTCTATCCGGTGCTGGTTCCGGGTGCTCACGTTTTCGTTGCGACGAATCCGCTGCTCTCGGAGCTCGTCTTCGAGCCCTTCACGGCGGCCGGCTTCGAGAAGCGCGGAGTACTCATCCGGGAAGTCCACACGTTGCGCGGCGGCGACCGCCCCAAGAACGCGCACGACGAGTTCCCGGACGTGACGGTAATGCCGAAATCGTGCTTCGAGCCGTGGGGTATCTTCCGGCGACCGGTTCAGGGGCGGGTGCAGGACAATCTGCGGGAGTGGGGCACTGGAGGACTGCGAAGACTGTCTGCGAGCGAGCCGTTTCGGGACTTGGTAAAGTCCGGGCGCGCTCCCCGGCGAGAAAGGGCCATCGCCCCGCACCCCTCACTCAAGCCGCAGGCGTTCCTTCGCCTGCTGGTGAGGTCCAGCCTGCCGCTCGGCAAAGGCGTCGTGCTCGATCCGTTCGCGGGCTCGGGATCGACGCTCGCGGCGGCCACGGCCTGCAATATCCGCAGTGTCGGAATCGAGTGCAATCCCGAATACTACCGCATGGGGGCGGCGGCGATCCCCAGGCTTGCGGCCCTGAATGTCTGAAGGGTTCAATCCGGACGTCGCCCTACCGCCGGGTCTGGACGCGGCGGCTATTCGCAGGGCCATCCAGTACACCGAAAACGCCCTGAACGACCGGGATTTCATCGACCTCTACTTCGAGCAGGCCAACGTGTTCAGCGCCATCGTCGGGATGTACGGTACCAAGGCGCTGGACAGCGTGAGCAACTACGAGAAGCACAGGCACAGCTTCGAGGCGCAGACGCGATTCCCCGATCTGCGGAGACGCGGTGCGGTGATCCCGTTACGTCCCGCCGATTGCCTCGAGAGCAAGGCCAGCAAACGCCCCTGGTCCATTCAGTCGCACTACAATCACTCGGGTTGGTACATTGTTTGGAGATACTTGGTGGATCCCACACGGACGATCAAGCGAGGAGCCTACGTGGTGATCTGGCGGGTGGATGTGGTCTTCCTAGACGAATCGGACTGGAAGTATGAAGGCAGCCGGGCCGGTGCAGACAAGGGAGGCCGGACACACACGTTTGGCGTCCGGCGTCCGGCTGCGAAGCTCCGTGATTGCGCAGTGTACCAGTACCCCGGCGTCCGCCTCAGAGGCGGGAAGCCCGTCCCGATCAACGGCGCGTGACCATGGAGTACACGCTGTCAGGCTGAACTACAGGTCCCGCGGCCAAATTTCAGGCGCGCCCCTCAGCGTCACAGCCCCGAAATCGCGCAGATCGAGGGTCGCGATCGCCCGCGCCTCCAGCCGCTCCGCCACGGCCATGACGACGCTGTCGACCAAGCCCAATGACAGGTCGCGATACTCCCGGTCGAGCTCCAGCGCCCGCCGCAGGTCGTGCGGTTCGCCCCATTCGACCAGGAACCGGCCTTCCGCCAGGTCGGCGCAGACGACCTCGGCGGCGGCTCGTCCCAGCTTCTTTCGCGCGAGATGGTCCAGTTCGGGAATGACGGCCCACGGCACCACCCACTGGCCGGCGCCCGCTTCGAGGGTCTCCCGGAGTGGCGCATGGTGCCGATCCCCGATGTCCATGAGCGCCAGCACCGCGCTCGTGTCGGCTACGACGGCCAACCGGCCTACTCCGGTATCCCGCGGCGTCGAGCTGCGGCGGGAAGTCTGCGGAACGGGCCAACCCCCGGGTCCTCGGCGAGGTCCTCCTCGCCGAAGTCGTCGAGGAGCTCCTCGGACCGCTCGGCGAACTGCGGGTCGCCGCTGTTAGCAATCCCGACGCACTTCGGCCGAAGATGCGGCTCGATCCGCGCGGCGTACTCCGCCACCGCTTCGCGGACGAGTTCGGCCGCAGAGCGCCCCTCGTCGGCCGCCCGCAACTTCAGCCTGCGGTAGTCCGCAGCGTTCAGGTACACCGTCGTCTTGATCGTCTTCACGGAATGTATGGTATATGGTTGCCATATACTGTCAAGGCGAGGTGAGCGCCAGAACCGTCACCCCCGGACAGGGCCGGTCGCCACGCTCCAGAAGGATGATCCGTGGGCTTGATCCCCTACCGGGCGGGACGGTGTGGGCGTTAGTGGAGCGCGCACGGGCGAACCGGCGCGGTTGGAGGCTTGCCGGGGGATCGAAGGGGACCCCCCCCTGCTAGCCCCGGTTGTTCCCACACCGGGTAGGCTGGCTTACCGGCGTTTCGGGTATCTGGGGTGCTGCCAGCCCCCCACGGGGGGAGCCCCGGCAAGGTCCGCCTCGACGGCCTTCACGGCCTCCGCCTCGCTCATTCCCTTGGCCATTCGCCAGTCCAGCATGGAGCGCGCGGCGTCGCGCCGGAAGTCCATTGAAAGGCTGTGATAGCCTTCGCTGTACACCCTCGGATCGCGGGCGATGTCCCGGAGCACGGCGTACGCCTCCGGGGCCGTGGTCCACGCCATCGCCTTGAGCAGCATCGTCCGCACGGGTTCGAGGGGGTGCCAAGGGGTCCTCATGTCGGAGAACACCCCGCCCTCCCACGCCCGCCGCAGTTCGGCGGCGAGCCACGGCCCGGCCCGGTCCGCCGGAAAGTCTGCCGGACACTGGGCGCCGTCATCGTCAAGGCCAAGCTCCTTCTCATGGGCAAACAGCAGTTCCCCGTACCACAAGCTCACCATTGCGCGTTGGGCGCGCGGATCGGTTTCCGCCATCCCTTCGAGCGCCGCGAACGCGGCCCCGATCCACCCGCCGTCGGACGGGCAGCCAGCGTAGAACAGCAAACCATAATCTACCGCGAAACCGTCTTCCGTTTGCCCCTCCAGAAGCACCCGGACGAACCCCTCCGGGTCGTCAAGCCAGCTTTTCGGGACGCTCGTACCCTTGCTCTTGCGCGGCCAGCGGGGGCGCGCCCAGCACCGCCGCCAGCGCCGCGGCGGCAAACGTGTTTCGAATCGTCATTTTCGGTTCTCCCTTGCGTGTCAGAATGCCGCCCAGTCGCAGCCGGGGGTCCACCAGAACGGGTCCGTACGCTTCCAGTCGATGTGAACGGTAAGGTTCGGGGACTTCCCCGGCTTCCACCACACCACGGGCGAGCCCGTCCCGCCGCGAACGTGGTTGCCGTACACCTCGTGGTGGCCCGATGCCATCCAGAACGCCGAATCGGCGGCCCCCTCCGCAATGTTGCGTAGCCTCTTGGCCCTCGTCTTGTCCCTCGCCACGATGCGGTCCAAGATTGCGGACACGTCGCCGCAGGCTTCCAGCGTGAGCGCCTTTTCCAACTGTGCCTGGTGGCCCTTCATGCCGTTCTGGCCGGAGGTCTCGTGGGCGGTCACCCCGTCAAGCAGGAATTCGGGGTTTTTGCCCCGGCGCTTCATGTAGTCCCAATGCCTCACGTAGCGGTCCGTGTCCGGGACTTCCTCCGGGCCATCCGCCCTCAGCCGCTTGTTCACATGCCAGTAGCGCGCAAAGTAGTAGATCTCGGACTCCACGTAACCGTAGCCCTTGTTCGGCCCCTCCGCCACCGCCGAGACGAAGGACGCGCCCTCCGCCACGTCCGCCGTCGACGCGCTTCCGCTCGCGTTGGCGTTCATCCCGAGTATGGTGTCCGGCCAGAGGTAGTTCGTCAGGTCGCCCCCCGGCCTCAGGGGATACTTCTTGATCGTCCATCCCCGGTCGTCCACCGCGAAGCGGTCCGTCGCGTAGGCCGGAAACGAGGAGCTGTTGTCGGCAGCCGCCACCTTCACGGTTCCGCCGTGAACCCCCGTTCCGGCCCATGTCGCGGTTTTCACGTCGTCGAGCGTCACCTCCGGCAGAGTCTCCAGCGTCCCATAGCGTATCTCCGCCCCTCCCCCGTCGGGCTCGAACGTCCAGCTGTAGTCGACCTCCCCCTTGTTGTGGGACGGGTAGGCCGTGCAGGACACGTACCGGCCCCGCGTCACGAAGGCGGTGTTGCACGACAGGCGCACCGTGAAGTCCGGTTCGGGGCAGCTTAGGAGCGTATCGTTCTCGTCGATGCCGTCGCCCCCACCGCTACCGCAGCCGTCACCGCCCCCGTCCCACCCGTCGTTCGAAATCGTCCTGACGGCGCAGAAGGCCCGGCCCTCTGCCACCCACTTGCAACTGCACAGCGTGGACGTTCCGTCCTTCTGCGGCGGCGGACATTTCTCCCAGCAGTCCTTCACGCCGTCGCAGAAGTAGCCGTCCCCCCCGTCCGCCAGGGGGTTGCCCGTGGGGTCGCCGGAGTCCCGCACGTCGCTCCGGGTCACCGTGAACCGCGCCCCGCCCGCGGCGCCCTCGTCCCCGGCCTCCAGAGGGCCGCTACCCTCCGGGTCCGGGACCTCCGGGTCGTCGCGCGGGGCTTCTTTCGGACTTTCCGGGCCGTCCGCCCCCGGAGGGGCGATCCGTTCGCCGCATCCGGCCAGCATCGCGGCCAGCGCGGCGGCCAAGAGGGTTGAAGGGGTTCAGTTCGGTCGCATCGTCGGGGCTCCTCTCGCGGAAGGCGTTCCTGTTCCCGGCCAGCGCGGCAAGGCCGGGCCGTTGTCAGAAAACACCCGGTCCCTTTGGAGGGAAAACAACCGTGTCTCCCCGCTTATTTACCCGGCTAGGGTCACCGGATCGGTAGCTACCCGCGCCGGGCCGTCGTCGCCAAGCTCTTGCATTCGGCAGGCGGCCCGGCGGGCCGGGCCGGGGCCGAATCCGGTCGATTCTCGGGGGTACACCGTAGGTAGGGTCGCCTTGAGACCGCACCATTCGCGCCCGCGCCGCTTGCCTTCCCAACCGGACGCCTGCAACGCCGCCAGCCAGTCGGCCAGCGTCCGGGTTGCGGGGCCTCGCGGTTCACTTCGCCCCCTTCACAACCGCCGGACGGCCTCGGGGCCAAGTAGAACGCCCCGCATCCGGGGCAACGCACCTTGCGGGCCGTCTTCGCGGACACGTCCAGTTTCACCGCCGCGCCCGCCGGTTTCATTCGCCCTCGCGCCCTGCTTCGCTTTCTCGATCCGGTCCAGTCCCTGCACCAACAGCCAGCGGATCAGCGCGGGCCGGGTGGCCGGAGGGGATGGTGCCGCCGCGACACGCGCCAGCCGCCGACAACGAACCCCCGCGCCGCGCCCAACGCAGCGCCACGCCGGCGGTTACGGCCATAGCCGCGGCCAGCACGTTGAACAGGATGTCGACGGGGTCGAAGACGCGGCCGGGAACGAGCTTCTGAATCCCCTCGTCGATCACGCCGACCAGCGAAGCGGCCAAGATCGCGAGCAGGGCGGGAACGGGCACGCGGCGGCCCCGGGCGGCCCGTTCCGTCAGCGCCTCGTGGATGAAGACGGCGACCACGCCGTACTCCACCAAGTGGGAGCGCTCCGTCGGGACGGACATGCGCACGAGGACCAGCAGGTAGGCGGCCGCGACGCCCAGCGCGACCGCGATCTCGGCGCCGCCGGGCCGCACCTTCAACCCTTGCGTGACGACGGTCAGCAGAACCAGAAGGCAGCCGAGCAGGAACAGCCACACCGAGACGAAGTCGTTGCCCAGATGCTCGACCAGCGTGCGCGCGAGGCCGAGGGTGGAGTAGATGGCCGCCACGACGACCGCCGTCCAGATCCAGAGCCGGCGTTCGCGGCTGGACGAGAAGAGGGACATGGGCGGCAATTCCGGAGTCGTACCCGCTACGAGCCCCCGTCGGTTTCAGCGGGCGCCGGGCGGGAGCCGAGAAAGGTGTTCCGCACGCGGACCGATCGCCGGAAGTAGGCCGCCCAGATCGTCGCCCACGCCAGCGACGCGGCCACGATGACCGCGAGGATCGCGATCGCGGCGGCCCATTCCTCGGGGCTCCTCCGATGCGCATCCGCGTCGCTCCGGTGAGTGAAAGGGACGGCGGCGGCGCGCAGCGCGATCGAGAGAGCGACGACCCAAAGCGCGACGACGTTCCACCGCGGAGCCAGCGGCGATTTCAGGAGGACGAGGGCGAGCGGCGAGGAGAGGAGAAGGAAGATCGCGGCCAGCAGCGGGAGGGAATAGTCGAAGAGCCCCGATAGGCCGGCCGAATGGAAGAGCAGGTAGGGGACCGAGGCGCAGAGGTAGAGCATAAGCCAGCCCCCCAGGCCGCCCGGTGCGTCGCCGCTGATCGTGGGGTTCGTGGCCATGTCCGCCAATCCGCTGATGGTGCCCCGCTGCTCGACGTGTCCGGCGACCACTATAATGGATACGCAACCGAACCTGCGAGGTGCATGGGCGAATCGCCATGAAACAGAAACTCACAGTCACCGTCGACCCCGAGGTTGTCGCCGCCGCGAAGCTACATGCGCGATCGCTTGGCGTGTCGCTGTCGGCACTGATCGAAACGAGATTGCCCCCGCCAGGGAGGACGTGCGGGTCGTGGTGTGGGGGGCTTGATCCGTGGGCTGCCGCACCCCTACCCCTCCGCCGTCTCGAAGGCGGTCACGGTTCGGGATTCCTCGCTGAAGTGGATGCCCGCGAGGTGGACCGTACGCCCCCCGCGGCGGTGCCGGTCCGCGTAGCCGCGCTCCCTCAGCTGCGCCAGCGCCGCGCCCTCCGACGCGCGCTCGTCGATCTTGAGCTCGAAGAGCCAGACCGCGCCGTCCAGCACCACCGCGATGTCCGCCCGGCCGGCCGCCGAACTCTCTTCGGCACGGACATCCAGGCCCGTTCCCAGCAGGAACGCGTAGAACACGCTGGCGTAGTAGCCCTCGTAGCGCGCGATGTCGCTGCGGGCGTGCCAGTCGTGCGGGATGCCCGCGAAGAGCGCGCGCAGCTCGGACTCCACGCACGTCGCGTCTCCGGTCCGCAGGGCGCGCGCTAGGTCCCGCCAGAGGGCGGACCCGGGGTCGGTTGGCCGGCCGGTCATGCGGGCGAACAGGTGGCGGTTCAGGCTCCGGCGCACCTCCAGGTTGGGGTAGCCCAGCCGGAAGACCTCGTAGTCGTCCTCGTCCTCCTCGGCGCCCACGATGGTCAGGTAGCCCGTCTGCCACAGCAGCGCTTCGGTCGAGATGTGGTCCACGTCGAACGCGGACAGCATCGACTCGTCCGTCTCGATCTCCTCCAGGGCGAAGCTCGTGACGCCGCGCCGCGCCAGCACGTCGATCAGGAACCGGGGCGTGCCCGTGTTGAACCAGTGCGGGCGGAACTTGCGGGTGCGAAGAAGCAGCAGAATGTCGTAGGGATTGTAGACGGGCTCGCCCAGCCAGCGGTATCCGTTGTACCACTTCCTGATCTTGCCCCGGTCGAGCGGCCTGAGCCCCGGGGCGTTCAGTTCCGGCGCGAACACGGTGTCCAGCTCCTCCTGGGTGTAGCCGCAGATGGTGGCGAAGTGCGGGTCCAGCGTGATGTCCGTGAGGTTGTTGAGCCCGGAGAACAGGTTGACCTTGGAGAACTTGGTCACGCCGGTGAGCAGCAGGAAGCGGATGTGGGCGTCGCAGGCCTTGAAGGTCCCGTAGAGGCCGGAGAGGAAGTCGCGGTTAGCTCGGGCGACGTCGGGGGCCCCGAGATTGTCCACGATGGGCTTGTCGTACTCGTCGACCAGCACAGCGACGCGGTGGCCGCTCTTCGCGTGCAGGGACTTGATCAGGCGACGCAGCAAGGGCGGGGCGATGCGCCCTGCGCCCTGCCCGAAACTCCCGGCCTCACCAAGCCCGGTTCGGCGCGCCTGGTCCCTGAGCTGCTCGACCACCTCCTGTTCCAGCCGCTCCTCGCTGGAGAACACCCCGCTGGCGAAGTCGATCCTGACGACGGGCCGACGCACGGACCAGTCCCAGCGGTCATGGATCGCAAGCCCGCGGAAGAGCTCCTCGCCGCCCTGGAAGAGCTCGGCCAGAGTGTCGATCAGCAGGCTCTTGCCGAAGCGCCGGGGGCGCGACAGGAAGTAGGCCGCGCCGTTGTCAACCAAGTGCTCGATGTGGCGCGTCTTGTCCGCGTAGTAGAGTCCGTCTTCGCGCAGTTTGCGGAAGGACTGGACGCCGAGCGGCAGCGTGCGCCGTTCTCGGGGGAGCTGGGAGATCATCGTTCGTCAACGATACCCGGGCCACTCCTCTCGCGCCACACTCTTCTCGCTCGACGCGGAGCGAATCCGCTCGCCGGTTGACATCCGGCCCGGTCGCCGCAAACGGCGTTCCAGGTGTCGCGACCGCACGCTCGGCCCTACAATTCGTTCCATGCGAACCAAGACCGATCCTCGCCCCGCCCTCCTCGCCCTGCTGGCGCTGTGGTCCTGCGACGGCGGGAGCAAACCCGAAGCGCCGGCCGCCTTGGCCATCCACTCCGGCGACGCGCAGACCGCCAACACCGGCACCGCCGCGACCGGTCCGCTGCAGGTGCGCGTGACCGGGCGGTCCGGCGACGGCGTGGCCGGCGTGACGGTCGCCTTCGAGGTGACGGAGGGCGGCGGCTCGGTCGAGACCGCCGCGGCGGCGACCGGCGGCGACGGCGTCGCCTCGGCGGGCCGGTGGACGATGGGGATCCCGGGATCGCAGCGGGTGCGCGCCTCCGTGGACGGGCTCGATCCGGTCGTGTTCCGCGCCACTTCTCTCGATGTCCCGGAGGCCATGGCGGTACACGCGGGCGACGGCCAGGAGGCGGCGACGGGAACGCCGGTCGCCGACCCCGTGCAGGTGCGCGTGACCGGCACGACCGGCGACGGCCTCGAAGGGGTCGCCGTCGCCTTCGAGGTCGCGGGAGGGGGCGGCTCGGTGGAGTCGGCCGCGGCCGTCACCGGCGCGGACGGCATCGCGTCGCCGGGCGACTGGACGATGGGCGACCTGGGGCCGCAACAGCTTCTCGCCACCGTCGCGGGGCTGGCTCCGGTCGTCTTCGGCGCGACCTCGCTCGACGTTCCCGCCGGCCTGGCGATTCACGCGGGCGACGGACAGCGGGCGACCACGGGAACGCCCGTCGCCGATCCCCTCCAAGTCCGCGTGACCGGCACGACGGGAGAGCCCCTGGCCGATGTCGCCGTGGGCTTCGAGGCGATCGAGGGCGGAGGCTCGGCCGAGTCGGCCACGGCCGCCACCGACGGCGACGGAATCGCTTCGCCGGGCGCGTGGACGCTGGGCGATCCCGGGCCGCAGCGGCTGCGCGCGGCCGTCGCCGGACTCGAACCGGTCGTCTTTCGGGCGTTCGCGCGGGGCATCCCCGCCGAGATCGCGGTGGTGGCGGGGGCCGGCCAGGAAGCAGCGGTCGGAACCGAAGTCGCGGTCAATCCGGAAGTGCTGGTGACCGACTCCGCGGGAACCCCGCTCCCGGAGATCCCCGTGTCATTCGCCACCGAGCGGGACGCCGCGGTCACCGGCGCCGAGGCGACTACCGACACCCTTGGGCGGGCAGCGGTCGGAAGCTGGACGCTGGGGACGACGGCCGGCGAGTACTGGATCGAGGCGAGCGTCGAAGGGGACCGGATTGAGAACAACCCCGCCCGCGTCGTGGCCAACGCCCTGCCGGGCCCCGCGGCGGAGATCGTGATCGCCGAGGGAGACGACCAGCGTTCGGAAACGAAGCTGCCCGTCCCGGTCAACCCCCGCGTTCAAGTGCGGGACTCCTACGGCAACGGAGTCCCCGGCGCGACGGTCTCCTTCGAGGCGGGCGGCGGCAGCGTCGTCACTCCCCGGGCGAGGGACACCGACTCCGGAGGATTCGCCGCCGTCGACTGGTGGGAGCTGGGGCCCACGGTAGACGCTACCTACCGGCTGGCCGCGGCGGCCCGGGAGGAGGACGACGCCGTCGGACCGGTCGCCTTCACCGCGACCGCCACGCCCGCCGTCTACGACATCGAGATCGTACACGCCGACTCCTCGGCGCTGTCGGATGGGCAGCTTGCGGCCTTCGAGAGGGCCGAGACGTTCTGGGAGGACGCCATCTCCGGAAACCTGCAGTGGCACTCGATCCGAAAGGCTTCGCTGGAACGGTGCCTCTCCCTCGCCGACATCGAACTCGATGTCCCCGGAGACCGGATCGTCGACGACCTGCTCATCTACGCCGACGCTCGTGAGATCGACGGTCCGGGAGGCATCTTCGCGGGGGCGGGCCCCTGCCAGGTCCGCGTCGGGACCTTCCTGCCGATCGTGGGAGTCATGTTCTTCGACATCGAGGACCTAGACGAAATGGAAGACGCGCAGGACGGCGAACACCTCGACGGCACTATTCTCCACGAGATAGCGCACGTGATGGGATTCGGGACCGTGTGGGAAAGTTTGGGACTGCTGGTGGACCCGGTAGACCCGGACGATCCCACCGGCGACGAAGACACCCACTTCGTCGGAGAGGAGGCGCTAGCCGCCTTCGACAGCGTCGGCGGCGACGACTACGAGGACGGCGAGCCGGTGCCCGTGCAGAATCTGGGAGGGAGGGGGGTGGTCAACGGCCACTGGCGGGAGTCTGTGTTCGACACCGAGCTGATGACCCCCTATCTCGACGGGGGCGTCGCCAATCCGCTGAGCATCGTCACCCTCGCTTCGTTCCAGGACGTGGGCTACGAGGGCGTGGACCTGGATCTCGCCGACGACTACGAGCTCCCGGAGTCGTCGCCCAACTCCGCCCCGCAGGCATCCCGTCCCGTGCGGCGGGGAGACGACATCCTGCGGATCCCGCTCGCGGTGGTGGACCGGGAGGGCCGTGTCGTCCGGTACGTGTTGCCGGGGGGGCGTTAGGGGGCCGCGTCTACGGTCCAATCCACCGGACGTCATGGATAGCGACAGTGACGCGACCCAGCTCGTCAGACACGATAGTCACCGCGGACTGTCCGCTCACCTGCGCCAACCCGACGTCGGGGGGCAGTCGTACATGGCCGACAAAAACGCCCTCGGCATCGAATACGTCCCAGACTCGATCCTCTTCGGGGGCGCCAACCGTGGCCGCTTCGGAGTTGTCGGCGCGCAAGAGCCAAGTGCCACCTTCATCCGCAACCACCAGAGCGTCCCAGGTTCGGCGTGTTTTCGGTACCGGCATATCGGTCAGGTGATCCTCATAAATCTCCAGCAAGGATTCCGGAAACCGGCGCTGTCGCATATACTCCACGAACATGGTCGCGGAGAAGTCACCGGCCTGTCGGAACGCTCGGTCCATTTCAACCTTGCGCTCGAGCCCAGCCGGGCCGTACACAAAATACGACGCCTCCCCGGCGGCGTCGGTTACATAGATTCGGTCGTCCCAGAACCCAAAAAGTAAGCCGCCAGCGTACGGTCGCGGAAGGTTCCCGGTGTACGGTACTACGACCGACCTTCCATCTTGGAAGAACCACAATGCGCCCGGGGCCTCCCACACCAGTTTCGGGACCTTGCCGTCCAGCGGCATTGTCCAGATCTTCACCGTGTCCCTCGCCGTCGAGCCGTCTATCGGCATGCGTCCCGTTCCTCTCGGGATTTGGCCGAGGAGGGTTCCCGTGCGGGTCACATGAAGTGGCCGCGGTCCGATACCGAGCGACGAAGGCATAAGGTCCGTACGCTGAAACTCGCCGTGCTCGGAGAAGACCGATATTCGCCGGTGCCTGTGGTCATACACATAAGCGTATCCTTCGGCATCGAAACCGAGAAACAAACTCCGTTGGAAGTCGCCGGGGCCGTCACCTCTCCCGCCGATCGTGAACAGATGGGCCCCGGAGCGGGAGTCGAACACCCGGATCTCCTGGGTTTGCCGCTCCGCGATCCACAACGAACGGTTGGGGTGCAATTGAGCGTCGGCGACTCCACCGAATAGTTCCGGGCCCTCCGCTTCGGACCCAAAGAGGTGCTTGGCGGGCTGAACGAGTTCCCCGCGAGGCAGCGCCGCAACCGTGTTCGAGACGACTTGTACTCCCGGGCCGTCCGTGCGGCCCGAACCGATCGCCACGCTCCGGTCGGAGTCGGAAGCGCCGCACGCCGCGCCCCCGGCGATTCCGAACGGGATCGCCGCCGTGACGATAAGCGGCACGATGTGGAGCCGAAGGGGATCGCGAGCAGGCCGCATCTACGGTCCGAGCGCTCCCGCCGGTATGACCGCCACTCCGTCCGGGCGCGTGTGCGCGTAGCCGCTATGGACGATGACCCCGAGGGCGGCGGGCCTCCCGCAACGGCTCGTGTCCACCCGCTCGGCAAACCGCAGGAGACTCCGGACGCCGTTCTCGTTCCTGCTCACCGGTTGCGCCGCGGACGGCGGTGCAACCAGCGATGCGGCCAAAACGGCCGCGAGCCGCACCGCCAGCATCAGTACCATATTTCGACCCCCCTAACCAATATCGGCTCCGGCTTCCGGCAGCAAACGACTACGCCCGCTGCATTTCCATTAGCTTCGTTACACTTTTGCCACCAATAAAACATGGTCTCCTTGTCGGGCCACGGCTCCGGCAGCGGGAGCCCGAGGGCCTCGCGCTGGGCGCGGCGGTCGTCCTCCCCGGTGTATCCGGCCAGCCACAGTTCCCGCGTCCAGTACGGCGGGTGTTCGGAGTTGTTGTCGCCATCCCTTACCACCTTCTCGTTGTAAGGAATCCGGACGAGAGCGGCGGGTAATTCGCTCACCCTCCCGTATCGCCCATCCGCCGCCACGCCGAGGTGCGGCGGAAGCCGGCACTCCCAGCTGTCGTACTCCCCAACCCAATCCCCGATGTACTCCCGGTAGTGGCCGACGTACTCCATATCGGCCGTCAACAAGACGCCGGCGTACGGATCGCGGTACCTCCAGGCGGCCCCGAAGACCCGGTCGCCCACCCAGAAGGGGGCCTTGATCCCGCACGTTTCGGGGAACGCCGCGTCCAGCTCCCGCCTGCGAGCACGGGTGATGTCTTCCCCGCGCCGCAGCGGCCAGCCCGTAGGCGAGTAGGGGGCGCGGGCGGCGCGCTCCGTCCTCGTTCCCATGGCCTCCCGGATCAGCGGCCCGAACTCGCCCAGGCCGTCAAGCAGCAGCGCCCCGTCGGCGTCGGTAAGGGGAACCGGGGCCGCCGCGCCCGGCGGACTGTGTTCGCAGGCCGCCAGCGCGGCCAGTGCCAGCAGGATTGCCGTATTCCTCATGGGGAAGGCTCCTTGGGGGTTCGGATTTTTTGGGTTTGGGTTTCCCCGCCGCTGTGGTGCGTGATGTCGTCCGGCGGTACGGCGGAGCCCGTGAGGATGAACTGCCCTCTCGCCTGCCGGTCGTCCACGGCGTGGCGCATGTGGTTCCACAGGCGGGGTTCCAGCTGCCATTCGTCGATCAGGCGGGGAGTCCGGCCCGCCAGCAGCTCGCCGGGTTCCAGCCGGGCCAGGCGGCGAGCTTCGTCGTCCACATCGAGAAGCACCTCGCTCCGAGCGATCTGGCGCGCCGTCCAGGCCTTCCCCGAGGCCTCGCTCGATCACCACCGCCCCGGCCGAGGCTAAGCGCTCCGCCAGCTCGCGGTCGGCGATCCGCGGCCGGTACTCCGCCCGACGGTTGCCGGCGGGCGGGCGGGCCGGGGGAACGCCCCTTCCCCCGGCGACGGGACTCGGCACTCCCGAACGGTCGGATCCGGGCGTCATGGTTGGCGGCTCGAGATTGGAGTGACCTGAGGCTCTTCCAAGGCTACGCTCCGGCAGTCCGACATGCAAGCAAGGTGATTGCAGACGAAATAGCAATGGTTTTGCAATCTCTTCCGCAACGATCACGCGATCACAGCCACAGCCCGGCATCCCACCCTCACGTCAGGGTTCGCCCGCCCCTCCCGTCCACCACCACCTCCGCGTCCGGCGCGATCTCCCCCGCCCCCACCGCCTCCACCACCGGGCGCACCTTCACGGCCTCCCTTATCCGCGCCCCCAGCGCGCCGACCTCATCGTCCCCCAACCGGCACCCCGGCGCGGCCTCGACCCGCACGGTGAACACGTCGCCGCCCCCGGCGTCCTCCGTCACCACGGCCTGGTACCGGGCCACCTTCGGGTCCCCCGCCAGCGCCCCCGCCAGCTCGCGCGGATGCACGAACATCCCCCTCACCTTCACCCCCTCGCCCACCCTGCCCAGGAACCCCGCCAGGCGGTGGCTCGTCCGACCGCACGCGCACGGCTCCCGGTTCCACGCCGACAGGTCCCCCGTCCCGAACCGCACCAGCGGGTAGACCTCGTTCGGGCTCGTCACCACCACCTGGCCGGCCTCCCCCTCGGGGGCCGGGCGGTCGCCGCCCGGCACCAGCACCTCGATCACGATTTCGGGCGCGACGTGCCACCCGTCCTTCGCCTCGCACTCGTAGCCCAGCGTGCCCGCGTCGGCCGTTCCGTACGACTGGCGGACGTCGACGCCGAACTCGTCCTGGAGGCGCGCGCGCAGAGCGGGCGGCAGCGGCGCCCCGGTCACCAGAGCACGGCGGAAGAGGGCTCCACGGCCCGTCTCGCGGTCCCGCTCCAGCAGTGCGAGCAGGAACTGGGGCGTCCCCGCGTAGCCCGTCGCGCCGGCCGCGCGCGCAATCTCGACCTGCGCGGCCGAGTTGCCCACGCCGCCGGGGATCACGGTGCAGCCGAGCGCGCGCAGTCCCGCGTCGAGCATCAGGCCGCCTGGCGTGAGGTGGTACGAGAAGGAGTTGAGGACGACGTCGCCCGCCCGGAAGCCCGCGGCCCATGCGGCGGGGGCCACCCGCCAGAAGTCCCCCCGGTCCCCCTCCGGGTCGTTTATCGGCCCCGGCGAACGGTAGATGCGCTTCAACGCCTCCGCGCGGCGGGCCAGCATCCCGCCGAAGGGAGGCCGTTCGGACTGGAGCCCGGGCAGGTCGTCCTTTTCCAGAACCGGGATCGCGGCCAGACCGTCCACGCCGCCGACATCCTCCGGCCGCACCCCGGCCTTCGCGAGCCGCATCCGGATTTCGCGAGTGTGCGCGCAGCCGAACCGGACAGCCCTCGCGGCGAGCTCGTCCTGGAGGGCGGCCCAGTCCGGGTGCGCTTCGTTGCCGGGATCGAAGATCGCCTCGCTCACGACAGCCACCGCTTCCTCCGCCTGTAGTGCTTGACGTCCCTGTACGACCGCCGCCCCGCGTCCCCCAGCCCCAGGTAGAACTCCTTCACGTCCTCGTTGGCGCGCAGCTCGCCGGCGCTCCCCTCCAGCACCACCCGCCCGCCCTCCATGACGTAACCGCGATCGGCGACCGAGAGCGCGAGGCGCGCGTTCTGCTCCACCAGCAGGATCGTGGTCCCCTCCTCGCGGTTGATCCGCCGCACGATCTCGAAGATGCTCTCGACCAGGACGGGGGCGAGACCGAGCGAGGGCTCGTCGAGGAGCATCATCCGCGGCGAGGCCATCAGCGCGCGGCCCAGCGCCACCATCTGCTGTTCGCCGCCGGAGAGGTGGCCGGCGAGCTGCCGCCGCCGTTCCGCCAGGGCCGGGAAGTAGTGGAAGACCTTGTCCACGTCGGCTCCCGTCCCCCGCCGGTCGCGGCGCGCGTACGCTCCCGCGGCCAGGTTCTCGAGCACGGTCAGGTGTTCGAAGACGCGCCGCCCCTCGAGCACGTGGAAGACCCCCTTCTCGACGATCCGGTGCGCGTCCGTCCCCTGGATCTCCTCGCCGTCGAAGACGACGGTGCCGCCGGTCACCTCGCCGTCCTCGACGCGAAGGAGCCCCGAGATCGCCTTGAGGGTGGTGGTCTTCCCGGCGCCGTTGGAGCCCAGGAGCGCCGCGATCCTCCCTTCGCCGACCTCCAGCGAGAGGCCGCGCAGCACGAGGATCACGTCGTCGTAGAGGACCTCGACGTTGTTGAGGCGCAGAAGGGGGGCGGAGTTCGGCGGCGGGCGGCCGTTCGGCGCTCCGGCTGCGGCGCCGGCCCCGGTCTCCCGCGTCCGCCGGCGCCCCTTCACGGCATCGCCGGCGCCCGGATGAACTCGGTCATCGGGACCCACTCGCCGCCCTCGACCCGGAAGATCCTGAGTCCCTTGGAGCCCAGGTGGTCGGTGGGCGTGAAGGTAAGCGGCACGGTGACGCCCTTCATGTCGAAGTCGGCGAAGGTCTCGAGCGCGGCCTTGATGTTGGCGCCCGCGAGCTCGTCGCCCGCAACCAGCACCCGCCGCATCGCCTCGGCGAAGACCGCGAAGGTCCACCACGCCTGCGTGTAGGCGTTGGTCTTCCCCTCGGCCGACTCCCCCTTCGCCTCCAGGTACTCGCGGATGACGCGCGTTCCGGGCACGTCGACGCTCAGCGGGGCGTAGGGCATGGTTCCCATCACCCCCTCGGCGGCTTCGCCCGCTATGCGCACCAGCTGCGCGTTGGAGCACCAGTTCAGGCAGATGAAGGTCGCGTCGAACCCCAGGCTCGCCGCGTTTCGGAGCGCCACTGCTGCCGGCGCGGAGGTGTTCTGGAAGACCACGTACCGGGCGCCGCTCTGGCGGATGCGCGAAAACTCGGCCGTGTAGTCGACCGCGCCCCGGGGCATCTCGTAGAGCGCGAGGTCGATGCCGCGCGCCTCGGCGAACTCGATCCCGCCCAGCCGCGCCGGGGAGAGTCCGAACGGACTCGCCATGTGCATGAGGGCGACCGCCGGAGTCCCCCCGCCGTGGTCCCCGGCGATCCAGTCCAGCGCGATGCGGAACTGGTCGCTGTAGCTGGTCGCGACCAGGAAGTTGTAGGGCGCCTCCGCCGGATCGCCCAGCACGTGCGAGAGCGACGCCGAGCTGAAGGGGATCTCGTCTTCGGCGATCCGCAGCCGGAGCGCCTCCGTGTCGCCCGTCCCCCACCCCATGAAGGCCACCACCCCCTCGGCCACGAACTGGGCGTACAGCTGCTCGGCGCGGTCGACCTGATAGGCGTAGTCCTGGTAGACGAGATCGACCGGACGGCCCTCGATGCCGCCTTGCCGGTTGATCCAGTCCGCGAAGCCGCGCATGCCGTCGGCGTAGTCGGTGCCCACGTCGGCGGTGGGGCCGGTGAGGTCGAAGATGGCGCCGACCTTGATGGCGTTGTCGGCGGCGGAGTCGCCGCCGCAGGCGGTGGCGAGGGCGAGGACGGCGGCGGGGAGGAGCGGGGGCGGGGCCGCGCGGCGGCGTTCGGTCATGGAGCGGTTCCCGGGTGCGTGGGTCGTGGCTGGGTGCGCGGTTCGGCCGGCCGGAGCCGGCCGGGACCGCATCCCTAGGCCGTAACGTTATTCGCCCGCTTGACGTGGGAAAAGGAGACTCGCGCGCCCGCCGTGTTCCGGTTTGCGCAGTCGCCTCAGCACCATCGCGGAGAGCGGCCCGGCCCCCCTGAGCGCCGCGCCACTCCAACGCCGCGGGAGTCGCTCCAAATCGTTGCTTGTCGAGATAAACCCGGATAACTTCGATATAAATGGACCGCCGAACCGACCCCTACGCGCCTGGCGCGGGCACGCCGCCTCCCGAACTGGTTGGACGCGACGAGCTGATCGAGGATGCCGAGATCGCGCTCGACCGGCTCCGCAACGGGCTCGCGGCCAAGGGTCTTCTCATGGTCGGCCTGCGGGGGGTCGGCAAGACGGTCCTCCTTAACCGGATCTTCCTCGACGCCGACGGCAGGGGTTTCGAGTGTGTTCTGATCGAGGCTCCCGAGGATCGTTCGCTGCCGGGCGCACTGGCGGGGCCGCTCAACTCCGCTCTCGTCCGCATGAGCCGCGGTGCCGCCGCCAAGGAACCGGCGAGGCGTGCCCGGAGGGCCCTGGCGGGCTTCGTGGGGGCGATGAAGCTCACCTTCGACGACATCGCGTTCTCCCTTGATCTGGAGAAGGAGGAGGGCGTCGCGGACAGCGGCGATCTGGACACCGACCTCACCGTACTCCTGCAGGTGGCCGGCGAGGCCGCCCGGGCCCGGGCCACCGCGCTCGTGCTGTTCGTCGACGAGATGCAGTACGTGGAGCAACGTCAGCTGGCCGCCCTGATCAGGGCGCTGCATCGTACGGCGCAGTTGAGGCTCCCTGTCGCTCTGGTGGGCTCGGGGCTTCCGCAACTGGTGGGCCATGTGGGATCTGCCAAATCCTACGCCGAGCGGATGTTCTCGTTTCCGGAGGTCGGACCCCTGGCCGGGGACGCGGCGGCGAGGGCTCTGGAGGCGCCCGCGCGCAGGCTCGGCGTGCGCTACACGGCCAGGGCCCTGGACGAGATCCTGCGGCTTACCGAAGGTTATCCGTATTTCCTCCAGGAATGGGGCAGCGCCTGCTGGAGAGTCGCAACCGGGTCGAAGATCGCCTTCGCCGACGCCGAAGCCGCGACCCCGGTCGCGGTGCGGGAGCTGGACTCGACGTTCTTCCGGGTCCGGTTGGAGCGCACGACGCCGTTCGAGAGACGCTACCTCCGGGCCATGGCCGAGCTGGGTCCCGGTCCTCACAGGTCGGGAGCCGTCGCCGCCGCCCTGGGCAGGCCGGTCCAGGGAGTTGCCCCGACACGGGCGAAGCTCGTCCGGAAGGGAATGGTATACGGTCCGGCCCACGGCGACACCGCCTTCACCGTGCCGCTATTCGACCAGTATCTCAAACGGGTGATGCCACGCGGCCGGTGAATCGATTCCGACCGGGGCAACTACCGCGCCGGGGTCGCAGGAGTCTTCACGGGGAAGGCCGGGCGTGGCACCTTTAGGACATTGAAGCGCCGTGCAACCCAGCGGGATACTTCATGAGCAGGATACTGCCGGTCAACCTGAGCGATCTACTCCACGCCCGCACGGTCGAATCGGAGCGGATCGAGTTCAAGGCATCCTGGGATCCGGATTCCACCGGGCATCAGGTGCTGAGGACGATCTGCGCGTTCGCCAACGACTACCATCGCCTGAACGGCGGCTACGTCGTCATCGGCGTGGCCGAGCGCGAAGGGCGGGCCGCGCTTCCGCCTCGAGGTCTCGACGGCACGGACGTGGAAGCGGCCCAGAGGTGGATCAGCGGCCGCTGCAGGCAGATCCGGCCGCCCTACCAGCCGGTCGTGTCCCCGGAGGTCGTGGAGGGGCGACACGTGCTGGTCGTGTGGGCGCCCGGGAGCGATGTCGGCGGGCATCGCGCTCCGGAGGGTCCGAAGGGAAGCTCGTGGCGTTACTGGATCCGCCTCGGATCCGATACGGTCGACGCCGAGCGTGCCGGCGCGCTGACGGCGCTGCTGGAGCAGGCGAGGCGCACCCCCTTCGACGACAGTCTCGCCCGGGAGGCGAAGATCGAGGACATTCGGGAGTCCAAGGTGCGCGAGCACCTGAGGCAGGCCGGCAGCGACCTCCTCGAAGAGCCCGAAGCTCACAGCATCTTTCGGAGAATGCGGATCGTGGGCGCCGCCAACGGGTACGTCGTTCCCCGCAACGTAGGACTCCTCCTGTTCTCGTCCGACCCGTGCGAGTGGTTCCGCGGCGCCCGCATCGAAGTCGCCAGATTCGCCGACGACCGGGCCGGCGACGTTCAAGACGCGCGGACCTTCAAGGGCGGTCTTGCCGAGCAGGTCCGGGACGCGCTGGCGTACCTCGACAACCTGTCCGGCACGCTGGTCAGGAAGAACGCGGACCGCCCCGAGGCCTCCGCTTGGCAGCGATTTCCAGGCGATGCCGTCCGTGAGGCCCTGGTCAACGCCGTTTGCCACAGGAGCTATAGGGAGGACGCGCCGGATCCGGTAAAGGTGAACGTCTTCCCGGATCGCATGGTGATCGCCAGCTACCCAGGGCCGGTTCCCGGAATCCGGCGAAGGCATTTCGCCGCCGACGCCGAACCTCCCGAGGCGGCTCCGCGCAATCGGCGGATCGCGGAGTTCCTGAAGGAGCTGCGGCTTGCCGAGCTTCGTCTGAGCGGGATTCCCAAGATCTTCCGTACCATGGAGGCAAACGGATCACCGCCGCCGGAGTTCGATTTCGACGAGGACCGGACCTACTTCCAGGTGACGTTGCGGGCACATCCGATTCACGCCGCCGTGTCAGCCCTGCGCGACATCGCCGAACTGCGCGCCATCGGCCAGACCGAAGAGGCGAAGCGACGTCTGAAGGCCGCCTGGGCGACGAACCGCGGGTCGGCGGCTCTGGCTATCGAGATGGTGACGCTGCATGCGAACCGCGGCTCGCTGCCGGATGCCGAAGCCGTGTTCGAGGCGTTCGCGGAGGCGGCGGACCCGTCGCACACGCCGCGTGTGGGCAACGTGCTGGCGGCGGAGCTCCTGCGCACGGGCCGGACCGCCGAGGCGGGCACCCTGCTGGATCAGCTCGCTGCAAGTGCATCTGGGCGCGATGCGATCGAGGCGGGAATACTCTCGCGGCGCGCCCACCTGACGGACCTCGCGCGCCGCCATTTCGAGCAGGCGGGCGGAGTGCTGCTCGACGATCCGCGCGGCCTGCTCGAATACTGCCAGAACAAGCTGGACCTCGCGCGGGCGGCGCACCGGTCGGGCCGGCGCACCGTCAACCGACGGCTCCTCGAAGAGACGGAGACCCTTCTTCGCCGCGTGCTCCGGCTCGACGCCCACTCCGTTCGCCACGCCGGGGCGTGGCGTGAGATGGCTCGCACCCTGGAATGGCTCGGCCGTCCGGCCGAAGAGGTGGCGGCGGCGCACCGCCGTGCGATCGAACTCGCGCCGAGGGAAGACCGCTTCCGGGCCGCCCTGAGGGACTACGAGGAGCGCGCGGGCGAGTAGGTCGCTAGCTGTGAAGGCGGCTGCTGGCCATATGACCATATTGCTCATATGGCAGTCTGGCTAACGGCCCGTTCACTTCTCCAGCGCGTACATCCGCACGTATTCCACGCCCTGCTCGCCGCGCCAGACGCCCAGGACGTAGTCGTCGCCGATTTCGAGGCCGCCGTTGGCCGAGAGGCCGGCCCGGCCGGACGGCAGGGCGACGGCGCCCAGCCAGGTGCCGTCCGGCGCGTACACCTCGGGCGGCGGCACCGCGGCCCCGTGCGTCGCATAGGGCTCGACCCAGAGGTTCCCGGCCGCATCGAGGAGGATCGATTCGAGGACCGGGAGGGTGGTGGCCATGGGGTGTTTGCGCCAGCCCGGCTTGCTCGCTTCCGCCTGTTCCTCCGAGTAGCCGCCGTACGCGACGTTCCGGTGGGCCATCCATTCCACGAACGCCTCCACATGCTCGCTCGTAACCTCCCGGACGGGCGCGTCCCGCCGGAGGATTGCCGTGGTGGTCCCGTCGTCGAGCGAGACCGACCGGACGGAGAAGGACTCCGTGTCCACGATCGCGAGGCGTCCGGGCATAATCGTCCACCGCGGACCCTTCCCGAACTCGTAGCCGGTATAGGCGACCCATTCTTCGCCGCGCTCGACGTGCTGCTCGGCTCCCGGTACGGACGCCAGCTCCCGCACGGTACCGTCGTCGAGCGACCAGGTCGCGATCCTGACTCCCGGCCAGCGCACGACGCCGACCGGACTATCCCGGTAGTCCGAGAAGGTCAGGACAAGACGGCGGTCCGACACGCCGACGACGCCTCTCGCGGTTAGCCCGGACCACGGGGACTCGATTCGCTTGGTGCGGGCAACCCGGCCGTCGGGACCGAACACCTGGATGCGGTCGAGGGCGATGTCGTAGGTGACCACGGAATCGCCGGCGAGCCGGTCCAGGAATCTCAGGCGCTGATGTTCGCCGGGACCCTCGCCCAGTCCGCCCGTCCGCCACACGAAGGCACCGCCGCGGTCGTACCGGCGCAGTTCGCCGCTGGTCCGTTCTCCGACCACGACGCCGCCGTCGCTCAGGCGCGCGACGCCCGTGACATCGTCCAGCAGATACTCGGCCGGTTCGGAAACCGCCCCGATATCGAGCAGGGGCTCGTCGCCGACGGTCCAGCCCTCGCCGGGTTCCCACAGCGGGGCCAGCGCCGTCGTGACCGGGATGCCCGCCGAGTCGAACCGGGTTGTGAGCGGCGACCCGGGGGCAGGGTCGCAGGCAGCCAGCGCCACGGGCAGGGCCGCGAGCGGGCGAAGACTGCCGGAATGGGCCATGGCGCGGACGGCGGGGGGGGCGGTTCGGAGCGAGATGGGTTAAGATGCCGGCGCGTGGCCGATTCCTGCAAGCCGGGCGAATGACGGTGTCGGGCGAATGACGGCACGGAAGCGCCGGGTGCAGCCGTCCGGTCCGAAGGGGGCCGATACGACCCATGCCGAGGAAAGCAAACAGCCGCCCGAAGCCGGGTCGGTCAGGCGGTCGCCACCTCGAGAATCCGGACGCGAGGGAGGGAGGCCATCGCCTTGTCCGGAGTGACGACATCCAGATCTTCGCGCGTGTAGTCGTCGGCGATGAGGCGGTCAAGCAATCCGGCGCCGCCGGTGCTTCCGATCGCGTCCAGGACGCTCGCGCCGTTCAGCGGAGAGACGAGCCCGCTACGGAGCACATGAAGCAGCCCGGTGCGGGCGTCCGCCTTGGTCACGCCGTAGTGGTGGCGAACCGCGACATACGCCTCTCCGATCACTTGGTTCGACGCGACCACGGCAGCACCTTCATCCCTCACGAGGGCGGACAGTCCCTGCACGGACCTAGCGAAGTCCGCCTCGGGGACACCCGTCAGCAGGCGCACGAGCACGGAAGTGTCAATCCCGTAGCGCCGGATCATGGGACTGCGCACGGAACGAATGGATGTCGAACGCCTCGCATCCGGGTCGCAGCCCGTCGCGTAGCGGCGCTAGCCGGGAGAGGTCGATTCGGTGCGGACGGACGATGTACCCGTCGGGACCCTCCTCCAGCTCGAGACGGTCGCCGGGCCGCACGCCCATCGCCTCCAGCACCCGTGCGGGGAACGTCACCTGACGCTTCGATGTGATCCTGATCAGCATGATCCCCCTCCTCGCGAAAGCCGCTCCTTACGGTTTACGGTATTTACGTAAGTACCGTAAGTCAAATGGGCGGTCCGGGTCCCGACAGCGGGGCCAGCGCCGTCGTGACCGGGACACCCGCCGAGTCGGAACGGGTTGTGAGCGGCGACCCGGGGGCAGGGTCGCAGGCGGCCAGCGCCAGGGCAGGGCCGCGAGCGGGCGAAGACTGCCGGAATGGGCCATGGTGCGGACGGCGGGGGGGGCGGCGCGAGGCGAGATGGGTTAAGATGCCGGCGCGCGGCCGATTCCGGCAAGCCGGGTGAATGACGGCGCTGGAGCACCGGGTGCAGCCGTGCGGTCGGACGCGGAAGATCCCGAAAGCGGCTCGGACGCTGGACAAACGCGAGTACGGTGTCGCTCGACCGGCCGATCGCCGGTTGGATTCCACGGTGTACGCTTGTACCACGGTGGGATTTGAAGACCGGCTGCCGCTGGACCACATCGCGACCAGGAAACAGAGCGGAGAATGCGACGACAAGCGAAGGACGCACCCACGGAGAAGCAGGTGCGGGGCACGTCCGGCCCGGCACTCTCGCAGGGCCTCCGTATGCCCGCCCCGGCCATGCTCGACCTGGCCGCCAGGGCGGCCGAGGCTCTCGTGCGGCGCAGCGAGGAGTTGGGCCGGAAGGAGGCGTGGGACGGCGAGTTTCGCGACGAGCTCGTCGACAAGCTCATGGAGGATCCGCCGGAACGCGGCCGGGCGCCCGAGGAGATTCTGGAGCAGGCGGTGTCCGAGATCCTTCCGCTGGCACTTCGCCTCGACCATCCCCGCTGCTTCGGCTTCGTGCCGTCCTCCGCCACCTGGCCGGGAGTCATCGCGGACTTCCTCGCCGCGGGCTACAACGTCAACTCCTGCAACTGGCTCGTCGCGAGCGGCACCAGCCAGCTCGAATGCGTGGTCATCGACTGGTTTCGCCAGTGGCTCGGCTACCCGGACACGGCGGGGGGTCTGCTGACGAGCGGCGGATCCGCCGCTAGCCTGGACGCGCTCGTGGCCGCGAGGGAAGCCGCCGGATACCCGGAGAGCG
The DNA here is from genome assembly GCA_028873825.1 of Gemmatimonadota bacterium. Classification (GTDB taxonomy): domain Bacteria; phylum Gemmatimonadota; class Gemmatimonadetes; order Longimicrobiales; family Gaopeijiaceae; genus Bin94. The sequence goes on from JAPPNM010000173.1 coordinate 28,466, forward strand.
CCAGCGTCTACATGAGCGACCAGAGCCACAGCGCGCACCAGAGGGCCGTGAAGATCGTCGGCATCCGCCCGGAACACGCCCGGGTCGTGCCGAGCGACGGCCGCTTTCGCATCGATATGGGCGAGCTGGCCTCGATGGTGGCGGAGGACCGCGCCGCCGGGCTGGAGCCCATCGCCGTGTGCGCGAACGCCGGAGCCACCGCGACGGGGGCGGTCGATCCGCTGGAGGAGCTGGCCGACTTCTGCGCGTCCGAGGGCATCTGGCTGCACGTCGACGCCGCGTACGGCGGGTTCGCAGTCGTGACCGAACGAGGCAAGCGCATCCTGCGCGGCATCGACCGCGCCGACTCGGTCGGGCTCGACGCGCACAAGTGGTTCTTCCAGCCCTACGAGGCGGGCTGTCTCATGGTCAGGGACATCTCGGCGCTCGAGAAGCCGTTCGCGATCCGGCCGGACTTCCTGCAGGACGCGCTGTGGGGCTCCGGTCATCCCAACTTCTGGGACCGCGGCCTCCAGATGAGCCGCTCCGCGCGCGCGCTCAAGATATGGATGTCGGTGCAGACGTTCGGAATGGCCGCATTCAGACAGGCCATCTCCAACGGACTGGAATTCGCCGAGCGTGCCCAGGAGTACGTCGACCGAAGTCCCGTGCTGACGTGCACGAGCCCCGCGTCGCTGAGCGTCGTCTGCTTCCGCGTCGATCCGGCCGGGCAAGACATCGCGGACCGCGACCTGGACGAAATCAATCGCGAGGTGCTGGCCCGCCTGTTCTGGGACGACCCGGCGTTCCTCTCCTCGGCCATGCCGGGCGGTAGGTTTTCGCTGAGGCTCTGCATCGTCAACCACAACACCACTTGGGACGATGTGCGGGAGACTCTGTCGGCCGCCGAGCGCTTCGGGCGGGACGCGGTTCGTGGACTTCGCCGCCGGGAAGGCGGGTGAGGAGAAGAAGTGCAGGGCGACTGAGCGGCACCGGCGGGCACCGGACAAGCCCGAAGGTCTCGACTCCGGCCTTTTCGTTGGGCCGACCTCCGCGCCTCTGATCGCCAGTGTCGCCGCGCGCCCCGTTGTCGGCGCGTTCCCCGCCCGGAGGAACGAACCGGCGAGACTCCTCCCGTCCTGATCCGCAGCTCGCATTCCCCACCTTTGATTTTTCGCGATAAGCATCCATATTTCTCGTCATAAGGCAACGTATTCCTCGTGATAAGACCCTCCGCCGCTTCGTGTACCCCAGACACATCCATTCGCTCGTGCGCGACATGCTGGGCGAGTTCAGAATCGTCTACCTCACCGGCCCCAGGCAGTCCGGCAAGACCACTCTGGCCCGCGCCGTCGCCGCCGAGGCGGGCATGCGCTACCTCACCCTCGACGACCCGGCCGTCCAGGCGGCGGCCGCCTACGACCCCCACGGCTTCGTCAGGTCGCTAAGCGGCCGGCCGGTCGTGCTCGACGAGTTCCAGCAAGTCCCCGATCTGGTGCCGGCCGTCAAGGAGGCGTCGGACCGGATCGCCAGCGCGCCGGTCCCCGCCGAAACGGCCGGCCGGCCGCGGAAGGGCCTGTTCCTCCTGACCGGATCCGCCGACATCTTCCGGTCCGCGCGAACGCGGGAGGCCCTGCCCGGCCACATGGCCCGTCTCGAGCTATTGCCCCTGTCCATCGCCGAGCTTCGGGGCGGTCGCCGGAACCTGATCGACCACCTGCTGGCGGGGGACTTCTCCGCCGCGGACTCGCGCTCCTCGCCCACCCGCGAGCAAATCGCCGGGCTGATCCTCGCGGGCGGCTACCCCGAGGTGCAGCGCATGAGCGCCCGTGCGCGCGCCGTCTGGTTCAGGTCCTACACCGAAGGGCGGTTCTTCAAGGACTTCGAAACCCTCCACGCCGCCCGCGGCGACTACTACACCAGGCTTCGCGCCCTCGCCCCCCAGCTCGCCGCCCGGAGCGGCAACCTGCTCAGATACGCCGGCCTCGCCAACGACCTTGAGCTCAACGACAAGCTCGTCAGGAGCTACGTCGAGGTCCTCGAGCTGATGTTCCTGATTCGCAGGGTTCCCTCGTACCGCAGGAACCCGGCGCGGCGAACGGCCGTGCGGATGCCGAAGCTCCACTTCGTGGACACGGGTCTCGCGTCCCACCTGCTGGGCCTGCGCGACGAAGCCCGTCTCCTGGCGAGCCGCCACTACGGCGCGCTGCTGGAGACCCTGCTTTTCATGGAGTGCGCCAAGCACTCCGAATGGGCGAACGAGGAGGTCGAGCTCCATCACTTTCGCGACAAGCGCAAGCGCGAGGTCGACATCGTGCTCGAGCGCCCCGACGGGCGCATCGTCGGCGTGGAGGCGAAGGCCTCCGCCACCGTCCGGCGCGAGGACTTCAACGGTCTGGCCACGCTGGCCGAGCTCGCGGGGTCCGCGTTCGAGCGAGGCGTTCTCATCTACACGGGAGACCGGGCGCTACCGTTCCACCGGGGTCCGTCGCGCATGCACGCGGTCCCCTTGGGAAGCCTGACGGCAGCGGCGGACTGACCCACCTCTTATCATTCCCGCCGGTACGCGAACGCGCCGCACGTGCCTCATCCGCCCACAGGGGACTCTCTCGCCCTCTTCACCCGCCCTCCACGCTCTCTTGACCGGCTCTCCCCCGCCCATGACGATCAGAACATGGACGACAGTCTGCCGACCGCCCGTGAACGCCTGCTGCTCGACCGTATCCGGTTGGGCGAGAGCAGCCACCTGGGATTCAAGGCCGTTCTGTTCGCGGGCGCGAAGCCGAAGGGTCCCGACCGAAAAACCCTGGCCGACGAACTGGCCGCGTTCGCCAACGCCGACGGCGGCGTTCTGGTTCTGGGCGTGGACGACAAATCGCGCGGGATCGTCGGGATTCCGGAGGACCGGGTGCCCCAGGTTGTCACGTTCGTCCGACAGGTTTGCACGGACTCCCTCGAACCGCCGCTTCATGCGGCAATCGAACCGCTCCGGCTTCCCGCTTCGGAAGGCGGAAAGAGGGCCGTCGTGCAGGTCCGGGTGCGGCGCAGCCTGTTCGCGCACCGCAGTCCGGCCGGATACCTACATCGGGTTGGGGACGAGAAGCGCCGCATGTCGACGGAGTACCTGGCGAGACTCTTCCAGCAACGAAGTCAGTCACGCCTGATCAGGTTCGACGCACAGGCGGTGAACGAAGCCGACATCGACTCCCTGTCGGAGGACCTCTGGCAGCGGTTCCGGACTGCACGGACCGGAGACGCGCGGGATGGTCTGGTGACCAAGTTGAGAATGGCCAGACGGGATCGGGAAAGGGCGCTGCGTCCCACCGTCGCCGGTGTGCTCATGGCGTCGCAGGATCCCCGCGAATGGCTGCCGAACGCGTTCATTCAGGCGGTCGCCTACCGTGGGGCGGACATCAGGCCGGCGGGACGAAGCCGAACGTATCAGTTGGACGCCGCCGACATCACCGGACCGTTGGACATCCAGGTGGACCGTGCCTGCCGGTTCGTGGCGAGAAACATGAAAGTGGCCGCCTTCAAGGACATGGGGCGCACCGACCGGCCGCAATACGACATGACGGCCGTCTTCGAAGCCCTGGTCAACGCCCGTCGCCCATCGCGACTACTCCGTACATGGCTCGAAGATTCGGCTGAGGATGTTCGAGGACCGCATCGAGCTGTATTCGCCCGGGTCCATTCCGAACGCCATCACGCCCGAGCGTCTGGCGCATCTTCAGTCCGCCCGCAATGAGGTCGTGACAAGCCTGCTGGCCAAGTGTCCGGTCCCTCAGGACATCCCGTGGCTGGAAACCGACCGCCGCACGCTGATGGACCGCCGTGGCGAAGGGGTCCGCATCATACTCGAAAACAGCGAACGTCTTTCGGGCGGCGAGCCCCGGTATCGGCTGATCGACAACGCCGAACTGTTGCTGACGATCTACGCGCCACCGGAATAACCCGCGGTCTCATCCGCCGATCGGCCAAGCGAGCAGCCCCGTCGGGACGGCCGCCACTTCGGGGTCTCGCAGTCAAGGGCGTCGCGCGTTGCCACGATTCCCCGCCAGCGCGACGCCCGGATTCCTCATCATGGGCTTCGCCGACTGACCGGACTGCCGGGCCCGGCCGCCCCACCCCTTCGATAAAAAAGACTATCGCAGGGGTGGGGCGGCCGGGCTTCCTGCGGAAGATGCCGGGGGGGTGGGGTCAGGGCAAGTCCCCCGTTGCTATGGCGGACGCGCCGGTCTCAGGACTCAGGAGCCCCCAACGGGCCTCAGTCCGGTGTCAGGTGCCACTGCCAGGGATAGCAGCACAACGCCACGCGTTCCCGGGATCTTTGCAGTACCTCACCTCGAGTGGTGCAAAGGCCACGGGGACCGTAGTGGCGGCACTTATCAGCTTCAGGCCCATGCGCCTCGTCTGGAACTCTTCGGTTACCAAGCCCATACGATGAGTCAGATACCAGTCGAAGATCCTGTCGGGAGAGCGGCCGTTAATCTCCAGTGCGAATCCTTCGGGATCATCGAAGAGCCCTTCCGACGGGTCGGTCAGGACAGGATGGACCCCCTGGAGGTCCTCCGGGCAGGTCCACCGGATGTGATCGGGCAAGTCGGTTGGCGGAAGCGGATGGTCGGGGCTCACGAAGCGCCACATGTCGACTATCTGCCTGGAGTGAGGCGTGTTTTCGTCCGGTTGTAGAATATCGAAAGAATCCGGACGGAGATAGACGAACCCCTCGTACATGGGACGCTCGAACTGGCATGGCGTCGGGACCTGGTATGCCAAGCCTTCCAGCGCTTCGTCGCCTGTCTGCAACCCGGAGGCGATTTCGGCTCCCGTCGGCTGGAGTTGGGTAACGTGCCCATCGCAAGCGCCAACGCCCACGAGAGCCGCCAACACCGCGAATCTCGCGAGGACCGAACGATACGTCGTTGTGTGTCGCATTCCTTCTTCTCCTTTGCCGGAGGTGGATAAGTGCCGTGCAGGCTGCACCCTGCCTGGTGACCACCATGGTACACTCCGGGAGGCACGCACACTACAGGGAAAACCCCCTAATCCATGAGGGGAATTTCCCGCCACGATAAACCTCGTCTATCCCCGCGCCTGCGGGGAAGCCCCTCGACGGCCCAACGATCCCGACCACCTCGCCCCACCGACAGCCGTCGGGCTTCCTTGCGGACACTTGCGTCCGCGCAGTGCCTTCGTCGCGCCTTGCCGGCCCGACGCCTAGCCGCTCTCGGTGCTCGCGGGGCTTTTCCACGGACTGCTCGTCGTACTTCCCACAAGGAAGGTCGGCAATGTCCATCCTACTTTACAATATGTAAAGCACAGTTGACATTATCCCCCCCTCACTCCCGCCGGTACGCGAACGGCCACACGTGGAAGTAGTCCTTCACGTTCCCCCACAGCTTGGAGAGGCCCTTGGGCTCGAAGACCAGGAAGAGGATGATCACGATTCCGAAGACGGCCTGCTGAGCGTGGGGAAGGAGGCCGGCGACCGCCGGAGCGGTCTCCTGGACGGCCCGCCCCAGGTTCGCGATCATCGCCGGGAGCAGGGTGATCAGCGCCGCGCCGAAGAAGGACCCCCGGATCGAGCCCAGTCCCCCCACGATGATCATGGCCAGGTATACGATGCTCGTCTCCAGGGTGAAGCGCTCCCAGGTGATGATCGTGCGGTAGTACGCGATCAGCGCGCCGGCCAGCCCCGCGAAGAACGACGAGGTGGCGAAGGCGAGCAGCTTGGTGCGGAAGACGTTGACGCCGATCACGCTGGCCGCGATGTCCTGGTCGCGCACCGCCACGAAGGCGCGGCCGGCGCGGGTGCGGAAGAGGTTCGCCGCGAAGAGCGCGGTCCCGGCAGCGGCGAGAACGGCGAGCCAGTAGAAGTTGAAGGCGGTGTTCAGCCGGATTCCGAAGAGGGCGGGCGACGGGAGGACGATCGCCTCGGTGCCCCCGGTGACCGCCGTCCAGTGGGTCATGGCCCACTCCGCGATCTCCTGCGCGGCCAGGGTGGCTATCGCAAGGTAGAGGCCCTTGAGGCGCAGCGAGGGCAGCCCGAAGAAGGTGCCGGCGGCGGCGGTGAGCACGCACGCCAGCGCGATGCTCGCCCCCCATGGCAGCCCGAGGTTCAGCGTGAAGAGCCCCGCCGCGTACGCCCCGACGGCCATGAACGCGCCCTGTCCCAGCGAGATCTGGCCCGTGTAGCCGACCAGGATGTTCAGGCCGATGGCTCCCACCGTGGCGATCGCGACCTGGTTGGCCAGGTCGAGCCAGTAGGTGCTCGCGAAGAAGGGGAAGGCGAGGACGAAGACCGCGAACGCGCCGAGGCGGATCCGTTGCGCGGGCCGGGGCCGGAGTCCCATGTCCGACTCGTAGCGGGTGTGGAAGACGCCGCACTCGAAACTCATCGCGCCGTTCCTTCGCCCGCCCGCCGCGCGAGCGGGCCCGCCGCCGCCGACCTCGCCGATGTCGGCGAAGAGGTAGTCCTCATACGCGCTCGATTATCTCCTTCCCGAAGAGCCCGTACGGGCGGACCATCAGCACCAGTATCAGCACCGCGTAGGGGACGATCAGGCTCAGCCCGTGTCCGACGTACCCGCCCGTGTAGACCTCGAGCAGCCCGATGACCGCCCCCCCGGCCACCGCCCCCCGGATCGAGTCCAGTCCCCCCAGGATCACCACCGGGAAGACCCGGAGCCCGATCGAAGCCACGTTGGGGCTCACCCCGACGATGTCGCCGAGCATGATCCCGCCGATCGCGGCCGACGCCGCCGCCAGCGCCCACGCCACCCCGAAGACGCGCGGGATGCTAATCCCCATGCTCAGCGCCGCCTGCTGGTCGTCGGCGATGGCGCGCATCGCTATCCCGTCGCGGGCGTGGCGGAAGAAGAGCCACAGCGCGGCCAGCACCGCGAGCGCGATCGGGATCGACAGCAACCGCCCCGCCGACAGCACCGCCGGCCCGACCGCGATGTCCCCCTCGGGCAGGAACGAGTCGAAGGAGCGGGGCGCCGGTCCCCAGATCGCGTTGACCGCGCCCCGCAGGATCGACGACAGCCCGATCGTCACCATTATCATCGAGATGACGGGCTCGCCGACGAGCGGGCGCAGCACCAGCCGCTCGATCGCCAGCGCGACCGCGACCGCGAGCGCGATCGTGGCAGGCACGCCGACGCCCCACGGCATCCCCACCTGCGCGACCGCGAAGAAGACCAGGTACGTGCCCAGCAGGAGAAGGTCGCCCTGGGCGAAGTTGATCACGTCGCTGGCCTTGTAGATCACCACGAACCCGGCCGCGGCCAGCGCGTAGACCATGCCGGTGCTGAGGCCCGAGACGGTGAGCTGCAGGAAGATGTCCACGGTCGTCAGGCCGCGGACGGACGCGCACGGGCGCCGGGAGCGGCGGGGGCTCTCATCCCGCCTCGTCCATCGTCTCGACGCGCAGCTCGTGCGCCACCTTCGCGGTGCGCCCGTCCTGGTAGGCGATCTCGGTCGTCACCGTGACCGAGTCCCCGTCTCCCTGCAACGCACCGACGATGTCGCCGAAGCGGTCGCCGATGTGGCGGCGGCGCACCTTGCGGGTGCGCGTGAGCTCGGCGTCGTCGGCGTGCAGCTCCTTGTGCAGCAGCAGGAAGCGGCGGACGCGGGCGGCGGCGGGGAGGTCGCGGTTGACGACGGCCACATGGTCGCGGACCAGTCCGTAGACCTCTTCGCGGCGGGCCAGGTCGGTGAAGGTCGTGTAGGGGATCCGGCGGCGCTCCGCCCACTGTCCCGCGTTCTCCATGTCGATCGCGACCATCGCGGCGACGAAGGGCGCGCCCCCGCCTCCGAAGACCACCGCCTCGCGGACGTACGGGCTGAACTTGAGCTTGTTCTCGACGAACTGGGGCGAAAAGTTCGTCCCGTCGGGGAGCTTCATCACGTCGGCCAAGCGGTCGATCACCACCAGGTGGCCGTCCTCCTCGAAGTAGCCGGCGTCGCCGGAGTGCAGCCAGCCGCCCGCCAGCGCCGCGGCCGTGGCCTCGGGGTTGCGGAAGTACCCCTGGAAGACGGCGGGACTGCGACAGAGGATCTCCCCTTCGCCGGAGATGCGGATGTCGGTCCGGGGAAGCGGCCGTCCGACCGTGTGGAAGCGGATGTCGCCGTCCCGGTGCACGACCGAGATGCCCGAGACCTCGGTCTGGCCGTAGAGCTGCTTCAGGTTGACGCCGATGGCGTGGAAGAAGCGGAAGACGTCCGGCCCGAGCGCCGCTCCCCCCGTGTAGGCGCGCCGCACCCGGCTCAGCCCGAGCCGGTCGCGGATCGGCCCGAGAACCGTCCAGTCGGCGAGGCGGTGGCGGAGGCGGGCTGCGAGGCCGGCGCGCCTCTTCCGCGGGCCCGGCCCCGGCCGCCCGCCGGCGAAGCGCGCGTCCGCCGCCGCTGCGCCCTCCTTCATCGCCCACCGGTAGAGGCGCCGCTTGAGCGGGGTCGTGTCCTCGGCCATGACCTGCACGTCCGACACCATGTTCTCCCAGATCCGCGGCGGCGACATCATGAAGGCCGGGCCGATCTCCCGGATGTCCGCGCGGACCGTGGCCGTCTCCTCCGGGAAGTTGACGGTGAAACCCGCCAGGAGCGCGCTCGCCACGCCGACCATCTGCTCCCCGATCCATGCCAGCGGCAGGAACGAGACGAACTCGTCGCCGGGCCCCATGGGGTCGACGCCGCGGAGCTGCTCCGCCATCGCCAGGAGGTTGGCGTGGCTGAGTATGGCCAGCTTCGGAACGCTGGTGGTCCCCGAGGTCGTACAGAGCAGCGCGGTGTCTTCGGGCCCGACCGCTCCGAATCTGTGGTCAAATTCATGGGGTAATCTGTCAAGAAACCTGTCACCGAGGGTCTGGACATCCTCAAAGGCCATCAGACCGGGTGCCTCGTACCCGTACATCCCCTGCGAGTCGTAGTAGACGACGTGCTCCAGCCCGGGCACCCGGTCGCGCAGCTCGAGCACCTTGTCGACCTGTTCCTGGTCCTCGGCGACGACCAGGCGCGCCTCGGCGGCCTCCAGCATGCGGGCCAGCTCCGCCGGGATCGAGTCCTGGTAGAGCCCGAGCGGGAGCGCCCCGATCGACTGCGCGGCCAACTCGGCGATCACCCACTCGGGCCGGTTGTCGCCGATGATCGCGATGCGGTCGCCATTCTCGACGCCAAGCTCGACGAGTCCCAGGGAGAACGCGCGGACGCGCTGCAGAAACCCCGCCCATGTCGTCTCCTGCCAGATGCCGAACTCCTTCTCGCGCAGCGCGACCTGGTCAGGGTGGTCCCTGGCGCGGCGGGCGAGAAGGGCGGGGAGGGTGTCGTATCTTCGGCGGTCCATGGTCTCTGAACCGGCTGTTGTCCGTGCCGTTACCTTGATTGATCGGACGCTGTCGCGGAAACCCGCTGCAAGCTAACAGCCCGTGGACAGAATCCCCCGGCATTTCTGTGAAACAAGCACCGCTTCGCACCGCGAGTTTCAGCCCGCGGGGTGGCCGCTCGCGGCCATGGGAGATTCGAACGGCGATGCATCCGGCCCGGACGCTTCGCCCCACCCTTTGACAAGGCGCTTCCAGAACGTCGCATGAAACCATTGGCTGACGGAATGCCGGGCGGGGAGGAGCCCCGCGCCGAACCCGGCACGCCGGAGACCGCCGGCCCGGCGGCGTTGCAACGAGAGCAGCTCCGCCGCCTGCGGAGCATGCTCGGGCCGGTGCTCGAAGGGAACGCCTTCTACCGCAGGAAACTGGGCCGCGCCGGTGTGGACTCGGCCGCCGACCTCAACAGCATGGAGGACTATCGCCACCTTCCCCTCACCACCAGGAGCGAACTCACGGCCGACCAGACCCGGACCCCGCCGTTCGGCACCTTCACCACCTACCCTCCGGAGCGCTACGTCCAGGAGCACCACACCTCGGGCACGACGGGCCGGACCCTTCGCTGGCTCGACACGGCGGAGAGCCGGGAGTGGCTCGGGAAGTGCTGGGCCGCGGTGTTCAGGGCCGCCGGCGCAACCGCGGCCGATCGCATCTTCTTCCCCTTCTCCTTCGGCCCCTACCTCGGCACCTGGAGCGGCGTGGAGGGGGCCCGCCGCCTGGGTTCGCTGATCCTGCCCGCCGGCGGAATGTCCTCTCTGGAAAGGGTGAAGGCGATACTGGAGCACCGTCCCACCGTGCTCGTGAGCACTCCGGCCCACGCGTTTCGCATGGCCGAAGTCGCCGAGGACGCCGGTCTCGACCTCGCCGACTCCGCGATCCGGATCAACGTTCACGCCGGGGAACCGGGAGCCGGCATACCGTCGGCCAGGGCTCGCCTGCAGGAAGCCTACGGTGCGCGGGTCTTCGACCACGCCGGTTCCACCGAAGTCGGCGCTTGGGGGTTCGAGTGCGAAGCCCGCGATGGCGTCCACCTCAACGAGGGCGAGTTCATCTTCGAGGTCGTGGATCCGGGCACGGGCGCCGCGGCGGAGGAGGGGGAACTGGTAATCACCAATCTTGGCCGGACCGGGATGCCGGTCATTCGGTATCGGACGGGCGACTGGGCGAGGGTGCATCCCGAACCGTGCGCCTGCGGCAGTCCGTTCCGGCGCTTGCAGGGCGGCGTCGCGGGCCGCATGGACCAACGTGTCTCTGTCAGAGGCGCCAGCTTCTTCCCCAGCACGGTGGAGAATGTGATTCGCCGCTACCGCGAGGTCCGGGAATTCGCCGTCGACGTTCGCGGACGTGACAACCGCGACGACATCGAGTTGCGCCTGGAGTTGCGCGGGGGCGAGGCGGACCACGTATTGTCACGCCTGGCCGACGACCTGCGCAGCGCCTTCGGGGTCCGTTTCGACACGCGCGCCGTACCGGTTGGAACGCTGCCGAGGTTCCCGGTCAAGGCGCGGCGCTTCCGGGACCGTCGGCGACCCGGTTAGTCGTCACTCCCGGACCCGGGCCCCCTCCCCACCCCGCGCATGCCCCAGATACGCGTCGATCACCGCGGGATCGCCCCTCACCTCCCCCGGCGTCCCCTCGGCGATCTTCCTACCGAAGTCCAGCACGGCCACCCGGTCCGAGATGTCCATGACCACGTCGATGTCGTGGTCGATCACGACGACCGTGACGCCGCGCTCCTCGTGCACGTCGAGGACGAAGCGCGCCATCGACTCCTTCTCCTCGGCGTTCATCCCGGCGGTGGGCTCGTCGAGAAGCAGGACTGCGGGGTCGAGGGCGAGCGCGCGGGCCATCTCCACGAGGCGCTGGTTCCCGTACGCCAGGCTCCCGACCGCCCTGCCGCGAAGCGGCTCGAGGTTCATGAAGTCGATGATCTCCTCCGCGCGGCGGCGGTGCTCGATCTCCGCGCGGCGCTGGCCGCCCAGGTAGAGGCCGCCGCCGAGGACGCCGCCCTTCATGTGGACGTGGCGTCCCAGCATGAGGTTCTCCAGCACGGTCATGTGCCTGAAGAGCTCGATGTTCTGAAAGGTGCGGGCCACGCCCAGCGCGGCGATGCGGTGCGGGGGGAGGCGGTGGAGGGCGTGGCGGACGCCGTCGCGATCCGTGAGGGTGATCGTGCCCTCCTGCGCGCGGTACAGTCCCGAGATGCAGTTCAGGACGCTGGTCTTGCCGGCCCCGTTCGGACCGATCAGCGCGAGGAGCTCGCCGTTGCGCACCTCCATGGTCAGGCCGGATAGCGCGGTCACGCCGCCGAATCGAAGGGAGAGGTCTTCGAGTCGGAGGACGTGGGACGGCTGGTCCACGGCGCGCCTCGGGGCCATGGGGGACGGGAGACGGACAGAACCAGAATAGACCGAGCGGACGAAAGCCGAAACGGGGCGGGGGCGCCCCCTACCTGATCCCTTCAGGCAGCCTCTTCACCACGATGGTCGGCACGTCGAGTTCGTCGGTCTCCCAGTAGAGGACCAGGCCGTCCGGCCCGAAGGCGGACGGCATCCCCGGGGCCGGCGGCGCCAGGGTCCCGACATACTCGCGTTGCGCGTCGAAGACATCGATCGGCCCGTCGTCGTCCCACGGGTCGTCTCCCCGCCGCTGGATCCACAAGCCGCCGTCCCAGGTCGCCCGCACTTCCCTGACGACGGGGACTTCGTCCAGAAAGTCACGGTTCTCCGCCGCCTCCCGCATGGCCTCCATCATTCCCGGCATGGCGGCTGCCACCCTCGCGGGCATTTCGGCTAACCGCGGATCTTCCGACGCCTCCTCGAATAGTCTCCGCGCGGCTGCGACCATGTCCTCACGGATATCCTCGGTAACAGGCTCCGGCGAAATGGGGCGCGTCAGCACGTCGATCACTTCCCCGCCGGGCCCGGCGAGTTTGATCGCGTACGCCGACGAGTCGGAATAGGCGATCGTTCCGTCCGGCAGCACGTCCCAGTGGAAGCCGGGCTCGAAGTACCGTTCATTGCTGAGCATCCCCATCATTGTCGCGGGATTCGTCAGGTCCTCGACACTCAAGTCGTCCGCGACTTCCTCCCGCGGAGCCCTCCACCCCTGAAGGACGGGCGTCGACGAAACGACATCTCCGTCCAGGCCCAGCCGCTCAAGTCCGCGGTCGTCGACCCCCGCTTCCCCGGAATCCTGGGCGTCACCCAGCATCCGACCGAAAAGGCTCCCCATCCTGCTCATGGCCGCAGGCGCTCCCTGAGCAACCAAAGCGTTGCCGAGCGGATCCGGTTTGATCGCCAGTCTCGTCGCGCCGAACATGGCCCCCGGACCTTGGCCGGCACCGATCCTCACCAACCGCTCGAATCCTCCGTCCGGGGTGAAGAGCTGGTATCCGGCGTGCCCCAGGTTGAAGACTGCGAAGCGTCCGTCTCGCCAGACCGCAAGGTCCCCTGGTCTGTTGAACTCGCCGGGGCCCTCTCCCTGACGGCCGACGATGCGCGCCAATCCTCCTTCCGAGTCGAGGACGACGACCTGGCCGGCCGAGGCGTCAAGGACATGGAGGTTTCCCGCGCCGTCGAAGTCTGCGCGGGAACGGCCCTCGAAGAAGGCCCATTCGGGTGCGTTCATCCCGCCCGCGCGGTAGACCTCGACGAGGTCGCCCGAAAGCTCCCGGTCCTGCGCGGCGGCAGCGTGCGCACATACCGCCAGACCGGTCCCCAACGCGATCGACACCCGGGTGAACGCCGTCAAAGCACGTGTCCTCACGATCATTCCTCCTTCTCTCGCCGACGATGACGGGCCATGAAGTCCTCGGCCCCTGCGGGACGACGCCGGGCTGACGCCGCGCTCGCGCCCTTCTCGCGCCGACGATGACGGGCCATGAAGTCCTCGGCCCCTGCGGGACGACGCCGGGCTGACGCCGCGCTCGCGCCCTTCTCGCGCCGACGATGACGGGCCATGAAGTCCTCGGCACCCTTCGGCAGCAACAGATTGTCCGATATCGCGGCGATCTCCTCGGCGTCCCGCCACGCCTGCTCCAGACGCCACAGTTCACCCACCAGGGCCCGCCGCTCCCGCTCTTCGTGGAGCGCCATCTCCAGCGCAAGCCGCGTCGCCTTCGGCATCCGCGCCACGTAGCCCTGCTCGCCGCGCCAGCCGCCGGGGACGCCGACGTTCTGCAGGAAGCGCTCGGGATGGCCGGAGGCTTCGAGTTTGTCCACGGCCCGCCGCACATTTTCCAGATCGCCCCCCATGGCGTTGACCTTGGGAACGATGGCGGAGGCCAGACGGCGCGCCTCCTCGTCGGCGTACCAGGTCGTCTCCCTGCCAAATCCCAACTTCGTGTCTCTCGTCACGCCGAGTTCGAATCCGTAGGGGCCGTCGGCGGGCCGAACGCGGGTGCGCCGCACTTCCTGACCCTGAAGCTTCAGCACGTCTCCCCCATCCGGACGCACCTTCACCGACCGATTGGCCACGAGGTTCCACACGGTGCCGACCTGGCTGCCCAGGAGGCCGGCACCAAAGCCCGCAGCGGCCCCCGCCACCATGACGCCCGTGGCCGCCGCCAGCACTCCGGCCCCGTACATGATTGCGCGGCGTCTCCGCCGCCCGAACCGGTCGCCGTACCGCCAGGCCGCGAACTCGTGCCGCAACGGCTCGCCGATTCGGACCAGCACCAGTCCTTCCGGGTGCCGCGCCAACCCGATGTTCTCGCTGGAAACCCGGATCCGGGTTCCCCGAAAGTACCGCTCGCAGTCCTCGACGGCCTCCCAGCGCTCCTCGAGCGGCGTCAGGTTCCAGCGCTCGCACTTCAGGCACACCACCCAGAGCCGCCCCTTGGCGCTGTCGAAGGCCAGACGCCGCCCGACAGGGAACGATTCGAGCACCCGGTTGGTCCCCAGGGCCTTCTGGCAGAACATGCAGGCGGTGTACATGGCTACTTTCCAGACCCACTACCCCGGCGGATCCTCGGTGCCTTCGTTCAGGATCGCGAGGTACCGGTCGTAGACGAGGCGACCCAGGCTTCCCAGTCGCCCGAGGTCCGCACTTCGTTCAGTAGCTCGCAGTAGGTGCGCCTGTGCTGCTTGAGACACAGACTCAAGTACAGGAGCGGCTCCTGGAGCACTCCGGCGTGAAGGAGCAGAAGGGTCACCAGCAGTCGCCCGACTCGTCCGTTGCCGTCCGGAAAGGGGTGGACGGTCTCGAACTGGACATGTGCCAGCGCGATCCGGACCAGGGTGGGCAGATCGCCGCCTTCGTCGTGCAGAAACAGCTCCAGGTCGCCCATGCAGCTCCGGACGGCCGTGTGCGGCGGGGGCACGAACGTTGCGTTGCCGGGTCCGGACCCGCCGGTCCAGTTCTGCGACCGGCGGAATTCCCCCGGGTCCTTCGTGCTCCCGCGTCCTCGCGAGAGCAGCACGCCATGGATCTCTCGGATGAGTCGGTTCGACAGAGGGAAGTCGTCCCTGAGCCGACGGTGTCCGTGTTCCATCGCCGCCACGTAGTTCGCGGTCTCGACCACATCGTCCAAGGGGACTCCGGGAGCTTGCTCGATCTCGTGAAGCAGCAGGTCCGACAGCGACGACTGCGTTCCTTCGATCTGGGAGGAGAGCACCGCCTCCTTTCGGATGTAGACGTAGGTCAGGAGGGTGCGGTCGGGGAGGAGGCTTGGACATTCGTCGAGGCGGCCGAGGCTTATCGCGGCGGCTTCCAGGGTCGAGCGAAGCGGTCCGTCCAGCACCAGCGGAGGGTCCGGCGGGAGCGGGAGCGGGCACGAACGCGTCGACTCGTTCGCCGGCGGTCACGGTGGGCTCGTACCTTCCGCTGGGTCCTCGATGCATCGGGGTGTTCGCTCCCTATTCCGAGTAGGCGAATGACGTGATGCGCTATTCTGCCTTTCCTCACTATAACGGAATAACGAATGCGGCCAGGCCGATCAAGAGGCCCCCCGCGACCACGCTGCCCCCGCAGTCCACACGACTGCGCTCATCGCTATTCGTCGTTTCGCGATAGCGCGAATCAGTATTCGGTTTTGACGGCTTATTCGTAATAGCGGCGAAGGACCAAGGCCATCGCGGCCCGGACGTCGCCGTCGGTCTGCGTACCGGCGGTCACCCTCTACGCTACCGCGGCAGCGCCCGCACCTCGGAGTGGTTCGCCCGCTTGCCGAGCTCGCCAAGCGCCCGCCGACCGGGACAACAGAGCAACCTGCTCCTTCAGCCAGCCGATCGCGGCGCTACTCCTGTCCATCTCGTCGGCTAAGGTCGCGATGCGCATGCCCAGAAAGGACATGTCCTCGCCCAGGTTGACGATCGCTCTTCGCATACGCGTCATCATCAGCTGGATTTCGCACGTCGACATTGCGCTGCGGCGGGATCACCCAGCCGACGCGCCGCCGCGGTTTGATGGCACCCGCCGCACCGTCTCGTGCGAGACGCTGCACCTGACTTGCGAGGGGCGGCACGAATCCCGCCGGTGCCCTGTCCCATTTCGACATGCTCGTGTCCCGGGTTTTGCCGGGGCGAAGGGTGGGCGCCCGATCACGCCACCGCCTCCAGCGCCTCGAGCTCCAGCGAAAGCGGGACCGCCGAGTCGACGAAACGGGGGGCGCCGTTGGAGAGGCGGTCGGGGGGTGGGGGCGGGGGCTCCGGCAGCTGCCGGGCGACCTCCGGCAACGGCGGCGCAGTCCCGAGCACCTGGCCTGCCCGCGTGAAGAACGCGGCCTTGCCGTCACGGTCCAGCGCCATGCGCGTCCCCCCCTCGTGGACCAGTCGGTGGTGCCGGCGGCAGAGCAGGATCGTGTTGGCCAGACTGGTCTCGCCGCCATCGGCCCAGTGCTTCACATGGTGGGCTTCGGTGAAGCGGCTCGCGCATCCGGGATAGCGACAGCCGCGGTCCCGTTCCTCCAGCGCGCGGCGGATGTGCGGGGGGATGGTGCGCGTCCGCCGCCCCACGCTCACCACTTCGCCGTCCCGGTGACACATCGCGACCCGCGCGGCGTCGCACGCCATGCGCCGCGACGTCTCCGCGCTCACCCGCACCCCGTCGAGCTCGGAGCGCCCCGTCTCGCCGCGCTCCGCCAGCGTCGCGGCGTCGGCGTGGACCACCACCTGGTAGCGCTCGGCACGGCTGCCGCTTCCCACCCCCCCGCACCCGGCCCCCTCACTCGGACCGTCGCCCGTCTCATCCCCCCCGAACCCCGCCGCCAGCGCCCGCTCGGCCACCAGTCCCGCCGCATCGGCCCGGCGCTGCCGGTTGCGCGGCCGCCGGTCCGCGTCCTCCCCCCGGTACAGCGCGTCGCTCGCCGCCTCGATCGCGCGCATCAGCACGGCGCCGACTTCCGGCTCGAGCCGCCCCCGCACGACATACATCCCGTCGGCGTCGACCGCCACCGAGAAGGTCCGGCTTTGGTGGCGGACCTCCTCGGCCGCGACTTCGCCGTCCCGCGACAGCTTCTTCCACCCACGCACCAGCCACTCGAGCCGCGCGGCGGAGGTGGACTGCGCGTACTCGAGCAGCGTGGCCTCGGTCTCGGGCGCGGCGACCCGGGTCATGGTGCGCACCTTGGTGTAGGAGAGCCGGCCGCCCTTCATGGCGGTCGCCGTCAGGGGGAGTTCCTCGAGCGCATGGGCGACCCGCACGTTCTCGCGCGCGGCGGCCAGCGTGCGTCCGGTGCGCCAGGCGAGCCATTCGGCGCACGACGCGAAGTTGTCGGCCCAGCCTTCGCGCCGGTCGAAGTCGGCGACGAGGGTGAGCATGTCGAAGGTGGCGATGTTGATGCGGGCGGCGAGATCGGCGATGCGTTCGCCGAGTTCGAAGAGGTCGTCGGACATTGGTCCGGTCTCCTGAAATGGTTGTGTGGCAAGGGGTTGTGGGGGACGTGGGGTCCCGCCT
>JAPPNM010000015.1 GCA_028873825.1 Gemmatimonadota bacterium
CCCCCCGGCCGGGGGCGGGGGGGTTTTGGGTTTATAAAAAAAAAAAACCTTTTTTTAAAACCCCCCCCCCCCGGGGGGGTGGGGGGGGCCGGCGGGGGGGGGGGGTAAAACCCCCCCCCCCCCCCCCCCCCCCCCCGGCGTCGGGCGGAGATGGTCGCGGTCGGCGCGCCCCTCGTATTGCGATGCGCGGCAGGTCGTATTACGCTATCCCCATGAACACCTTTTCCTTCAAGCTGCCCGACGACATGTACGGAGCGCTGGCCGCCGAGGCCAAGCGGCGCAACATCACGAAGTCGGCGCTCGTGCGGGAGATGATCGACAGGGCGATCGAGTACAACGCCGACGCCGCGCCCCCGAGTTGCGCGCAGCTGGCGGGCGACCTCGCGGGTGCCTTTCGCAGCGGTCGGCAGGGTCTGGGTACCGACGACAAGCTCCTCGAGGAGGCGATGATCGCCGACGCCCGCACGAATGCGCCCGACCGTCGTCGTTGACACCGGACCGATCGTCGCGCTCCTCGACGCGGACGAGCCGCGGCACGACTGGGCTCGCGCCCGGTTCGAGGACCTGCGAGCGCCCCTGCTCACCTGCGAGGCGGTTCTCTCCGAAGCATCGTTTCTGCTGAGGCGCGCGGGCGCGGATCCTAGCCTTCCGGTGAGGCTCGTGCGACGGCGCGTGCTCGAGGTTGTGAGTGTCTTCGAAGCCGACGCGGACGCGGACGCCCTTGCGCGCATGATGCGCCGGTACGCCGATGTTCCCATGTCCTTCGCGGATGCCTGCCTGGTGCGCATCGTCGAAAGGACCCGGGACGGCTCCGTCATGACCCTCGACTCGGGCTTCCGCATCTACCGGCAGGCGCGGCGTCGCACCATTCCCCTCCTCGCCCCCTTCCGATGACCGCCCGCCCGCACTCCGCCGCAAAATGTATAGCAGACATTACATAGTGTAATGTATACCTTACAGCGCGGACGGGTGAAGCGAAGCGGCCAGCGCGGATGCATCGCCGTTCGAATGCCGGGCGGATTTTGTCCACGGGCTTGCTAGGCCGCCCTGCTCACCTCACCGCCCCCATCACCTCCTCCACCCCGCCCTCGGCCATCCTTTCCAGGTCGTCCTGGTACTTGAGCAGCACCCCCAGCGTCCGATGCGCCGTCTCGCGATCAAGCGCGTGCCGGTCCAGCGCCATCAGGGCCCGCGTCCAGTCCAGCGTCTCCGCCACGCCGGGCCGTTTGAACAGCTCCAGCTCGCGCACCTTCTGAACGAACGCCACCACCTGCGCGCTCAGGCGCTCCGGCGCGTCCGGCACCCGCGACGCGAGGATCTCCAGCTCGCGCGCGGCGGTGGGATAGTCGATCCAGTGGTAGATGCAGCGGCGCTTCAACGCGTCGTGGATCTCGCGCGTCCGGTTCGAGGTGACGACGACGCGCGGCGGCTCGGCGGCGGTCACCGTGCCGAGCTCCGGGATGGTGATCTGGAAGTCGGACAGGATCTCCAGCAGGTAGGCCTCGAAGGGCTCGTCGGTGCGGTCGAGCTCGTCGATGAGCAGGACGGGGGCGACGCCGTCCTCGGGATCGAGGGCCGAGAGCAGGGGACGGCGAACCAGGAAGTCCTCGGAGAAGACGTCGCGGGCCAGGTCGGCGGTATCGGCAGGGCCCGATCCGTCGGGGCGGGCCACTCCGTCGCCCTTTTCGCGATCGGTCGAAATCCTGTCCGCCTCTCCGCCGGCTGCACCCTCGCCGGGCTCGCTTGCCCGCCCCCCCTCCGCCGCCCGGATATGGATCATCTGCTTCGCGTAGTTCCATTCGTACGCGGCGGACGCCAGATCCATCCCCTCGTAGCACTGCAGCCGAATCACCGGTCGCCCCAGCCCCGCGGCCAGCGCTCTCGCCACCTCGGTCTTGCCCACGCCGGCCTCGCCCTCGAGCAACAACGGTCGTCCCAACTCCAGCGACAGAAAGAGCGCCGTACCTAGACCCACGTCAGCCACGTATCCCTGGTCGCGCAACAGTTTCACCGCGCCGTCGACGGAGCCGGGGCGCGACGGAAGGGGCCGCAGGTCATCGGTCACGGCCTCGCCCGCGGGGAAGCCGTTGCCGGCCCGGACCAGCGCGACCAGCGCGTTGTAGCTCGTCCCCTTGCGGGTCGTCAGGATCGCGCCGTCGTGGTCGGCGAGCAGCCCGACCGGCTTGGCGTCTTCGCCCTCGCCCTCGCGCGTCGCGACGACGGTGTAACGGCCATCGGCGCGCCGGATCACATGGCCGACCCTCTCGTCGCGGTAGGTCACGACGCAGGAGCAGGTCAGCTTGCCGAACTCAAAGCCGGCCTGGCGCTTCGGCAGGGACATGGTGCGCGCCTTACACCCAGCCAACCCCCCTACCCGCAGGCCGCCACCGCCCGCTTCGCCATCACCGTCACGAGGTGCGCGCGGTAGTCGGCCCCGGCCGCCGTGTCCGACAGCATCCCGTCCGCCGACACCGCGATCCCGGCCACCGCATCGGCGCTGAACGAGTCCCCCAACGCGGCCTCCATCTCGCCCACCCGGAACACGCCGTCCCCCGACGCCCCCGTCACCGCCACCCTCACCCCGGCGGGCCCGTCCGCGACCATCACCCCGGCGACCGCGTATTTGGACGCCGGGTTCGCGAACTTGGCGTAGGCCGCGCGCTCCGGCACCGGGAACCGCACCGCCGTGATCACCTCGTCGTCCTCCAGCGGCGTCATGAACATGCCCTGGAAGAAATCGTCGGCGTGGATCTCGCGCCGGTCGGTCAGGATCGCGGCCCCCAGCGCCACGCAGGCGGCCGGGTAGTCCGCGGCGGGGTCGTTGTGCGCCACCGACCCCCCGATCGTGCCCGCGTTCCTGACCTGCGCGTCCCCGATCCCGTCGGCCATCGCGGCCAGCGCCGGAATCCTCGCCCGCACGATCGCCGATCCGGCCACCTGCGCGTGGACGCACATCGCTCCCACCGTGACCGAGTCGCCGCCGTCGGCGATGTCGGCCAGCCCGGGCACGCCCGCCAGCGACACGAGGTCGGTCGGCGCGGCCAGGTTCAGCTTCATGACCGGCAGCAGGCTGTGCCCGCCCGCGATCACCTTCGCCCCTTCGGCGCCCAGTGCGGCGAGCGCCTCGTTCAACGTCGTCGGTGCGTGGTATGTGAAATCGTTCACAATGTTCTCCGATCTAGCAGTCCGGGCATCGCCGGTCGAATGCCGGGGGGATATTGTCCACGGGCTGCTCTAGCCCTGGGCCCGCCGGATCGCCCGCCACACCCGCTGCGAGGTGGCCGGCATCGTCATGTCGTTCACTCCGAGGGGACGCAGCGCGTCGATCACCGCGTTGATCACCGCCGGGGGAATCCCGATCGACCCCACTTCGCCCACCCCCTTCACGCCCAACGGGTTGTGGGTGCAGAGCGTCGTGTTGTGGTTGATGCCGAAGGACGGCAGGTCCGCCGCCCGGGGCATCGTGTAGTCCAGGTACGACCCCGTCGCGAGCTGGCCGTCGTCGTGGTAGACGCAGTCCTCCAAGAGCGCCTGCCCGATCCCGTGCGCGAGCCCGCCGTGAAGCTGGCCGGCCACGATCATCGGGTTGATGACGCGCCCCACGTCGTCCGCGCCCGTCACCGCGACCAAGTCCACCTCGCCCGTCTCCGGGTCCACCTCCACCTCGGCGACGTGCGTGCCCGCCGGGAAGGTGAAGTTGAGCGGGTCGTAGAAGGCCGTCTCCTCCAGGCCCGGTTCCAGCCCCTCGGGGTAGTTGTGCGGCACATACGCCGTCAGCGCCACCTCGCCGAGCGTCTTGGACCGGTCCGTCCCGGCCACCGTGAAGGACCCGTTCTCGAACTCGATGTCCTCGACCGAGGCCTCCAGCAGGTGCGCGGCGATCTTCCTGCCCTTCTCGATGACCTTCTCGACGGCCAGGCAGATCGCGGTCCCGCCCACCGCCAGCGAGCGCGAACCGTAGGTCCCCATCCCGAAGGGGATCTTCGCCGTGTCTCCGTGGACCACGTCGACCGCGTCGAAGTCGACCCCGAGCATCTCGGAGACGATCTGCGCGAAGGTGGTCTCGTGGCCCTGCCCGTGGCTGTGCGTCCCGGTGAAGACCGAGACCGAGCCCGTCGGGTGGACCCGCACGCTGCCCGACTCGTAGAGCCCGGCGCGGGCCCCCAGCGACCCCACGACCGCCGACGGCGCGATCCCGCACGCCTCGATGAAGGTCGAGATCCCGATCCCGCGCAGCTTGCCGCGCTCCGCCGACTCCGCGCGCCGCGCCTCGAATCCCGCCCAGTCCGACGCGTCGAGCGCGAGGTTGAGGGTGGCGTCGTAGTCGCCCTGGTCGTACTGGAGCGCGACCGGCGTCTGGTAGGGGAACTCGCGGACGAAGTTCTTTCTGCGGATCTCGACCCGGTCCATCCCCAGCTCGCGCGCCGCCTTGTCGACCAGGCGCTCGAGCAGGTACGTCGCCTCGGGCCGTCCCGCGCCGCGCAGCGCGTCGACCGGCACCGTGTTGGTGAAGAACGACTTGACCTCGCAGT
>JAPPNM010000037.1 GCA_028873825.1 Gemmatimonadota bacterium
AGAATGGCCGTACAGGGCCTCTCAGGCGGTCTGAGGGGGTTGAATTGCAAGAGCCAAGAGCGAAGGAGGGGCGTATGCTGTGGACGTACGAGGACCTGACGCCGGAGGAGCGGGCGGCGGTGGAAGCGAACCGGAACCCGATTGTCGTGGAGCGGGAGGAGGACCTCGAAGAGGCGATGGACCTGAGCTGTACGACGGGCCGGGAGCTGATGTTGCCGTCGATCGAGAAGGCGCTGGAGTGGGGGTTCGAGGTCGGAGAGGACGAGGACTGAGCGCCATGGACGCAACCGCCTGGACCGTCATCGGGGCCACCATCGTGATCCTGGGCGCGATCGGTACGTCGTTCCGGAGCCTGCGCGGCGAGATGCGCACGGAGCTGCGGGACCTGCGCGGTCGCATCGATGCCCAAGGGAAGGACCTGGGCGAGCAGATCGGGCAGCTCCGGGAGCGGATGGCCCACCTCGAAGGCCTGCTCGAAGGCCTCCGGGAGGCCATCGTCGGGAAGCGCGTCGCGTAACACCCTCCAGAAGGCCCCCTGGAACGCCCTGGTACGGCGTTTTCCGCCCGAGCGTGTAGAAGCGCACCCTTCATCGCCCTCTCCCGCCGCCGCGGTCGTGACCATGTTCCCGCTCCCGCTGCTCCAGCTGCCGTCGCTCCGCCCAAGGCAGCTTTCGAATCTCCTGCTGCAGGTCGCGCTCGGCGGTCCGCGCCTCACGCTCCATCTCGAACTGCCGCCTCGCGCCCCTCGCATCCTTGAAGAGCTGATCGATGCGCTTCCGCTCCCGGAACAGCTGTTCCACACGTGACTCGCTCGGTGCGGGCGCGGCGCTGGTGGCTGGACGGGCAGGTTCGACGGGCCGGCGCTGCCCGGACCGCTTTTTCGGCCGGCGCGAGCGCCGTGCTGCTGGGATTGGCTGGGGAGGCGCGGGCTGGCGCGGCACCGGTGCCTGATGGCCGACGGGCCGCTCTTTGGTCTTGGTCGGCTCGGTCGCTGTTGGGGCCTGGAGCTTTGGCCGGACCGGGGTGAACTGCGGTTTCGGCTGGACCGTGGGGGGAACGCCGGTGAGCGCCTGATCCAGCGCCTCCACGATGTGCCGGGGCGGGACGGACCGACCACCTGTGACGGGCGGCGGGGCGGGGCGGGGCAGCAACCCTGGCTGCCCCAGCGCCTTTGCGAGCTCCGAATGGCGAGGTGGGGCGGGCCGACCGTCGGTGGATGTCGCCTTCTCCAGCTGGCGAGGCTTCTCCGGCAATCTTGCGGCGGTCGCCTCCTCGCGCGCGCGTTCACGATGGCGCTCGATGTCGAGGGCCCATTGTTTCCTCGCTCTGTGGTCGCGCAGTGGCGCAGCCAGCGCGTCGATCGCGGACCGGACAATCGCGGACCTGGCGATCGCGGACACAGCGGACCGGGTCCCGGCGGCCGCGTCGCGGCCGAACTGGATGATTGCGGACTGGGCACCTCGGGCGACCACGGACCCGGCGGACCTGGTTCGGACGAGGGCGGCGCGGGCGGCTACCCTACCGACGGCGACGGCAGTGCGAGCTGGTCGGAGCCTCCGATGCCGGCGCGAGAGCCGGACTCGATCACGCCGCTCGAGGGCAGGTTCTCTCGGATTGTCGCGCTGGCGCTGGTACTGGCGGTTCCACTGGCGGCGCTCGGCCGGGGGGCGGTGAACACGGCCAGGGCCGACCCGACGTTGCATGGGCGGTCGTTGCTTGCGCTCGACCACGGCCTGACGGCGCTCAACGCGAGTGGGGACCTGGATCCCTCCGTGCGTCCGCTCGTACTGCTCGGCCCACGCGGACAATCGCCGGCCGGACTGCCTCAGGTTGACCGCGCGGCCGTCCTCGGTGCTGACGCGGTTGACCGCCGCGTGAACGTGCCGGTGGTCACGGTCGTGATGCGCGGCGAGGACTGCCTGATGACCGTCCAGCCCGAGGGATTTCAAGGCCTCTCTCGTCGCGGAAATCATCTCCTTCGGGGTTGGGTTCTCCTTCGGCGCCCACGACAGCGTGAGGTGCAAGCACGGGTCTTTGAGCTTTCGGCCGCGGGCGGAAACGCCGGCGCGCTGTTTCAGGATGGGCGCATCCTGCACGACCCCGGCCATGATGCGGGCCGCGAGGGCCGGATCATCGGTCGGGAGGTTCTCCGTGTGGGTCCACGACACGCGCTCTGACGACTCCGGCTGCCGCAGGTCGTTGGTCGGGGCGTCGTGGGTGATGTAGGCGACCAGGCCGCCGAAACCGCCGCCGGTCGCCGCCAGCGCAATCATCGGGGTGCGACCTCGAGCGCAACTTGGTCGCGGACTTCCTCGACCAGTCTCCGGAGCTCGGCCAAGTCCTCCCGGCCCTGGTGCAGGCGACGCACGGCTTGGTTGAGGTTCGAGCCAATCCGCCGGAGCTCGGACCGGCGCTCGACGGCATCGGCCGAAGCGCTGTCGGCGGCCGAGGTGACACGTGCGCCGGCCGCCTCGAGGGCGGCGGACCGGATGAACGCCACCGGCGGCACGCCGCGACGATCCGCCGCGGCCGCGATGACCAGCGCCTCGGCGTCGGTCAGGCGGATGCCGAACTGCTGATCGCGTTTCACGCTGAGCCGCGGGCGTCCCATTTGGGCCTTGATCTGGCGAGATTGTCTTAGGCTTCAGCCGGTTTGCGATAGCAAAAAGACCATCTCGCTCCGTACGTTAGTCTGCCGCCTTTACTCCCCGCACACAAGTCAGGCTCGCCCTGGGTTGCACGCCGTCCAGGGCATCCGGGTGATCTCGGTGATTTTCGTGGGGAGTCCGAGGGTTGCTCAGCCGGCCGATCCGGACAGGAACCTCAGGATTGCGGCCGTCAGCGTCGCCGTTGCCAGCACGGTCCCGACCATCCAGCGGATGAGCCTGGTTTCAAGGCTCGCGATCTCGGTGCGGACGCCGGCGATTCCGGTCCGCTGCTCAGCCCGCAGGTCGGCGATCTGGGTCGAGAGCCGCGTGTCCAGGTTGGCGATCTCGGTGCGGACCTCGGCAATTTCAGTCCGGACCTCGGCGATCTGAGTTCGCTGTTCGGAGCGCAGTTCGGCGATCTCGGACCTGACCTCGGCCTGGCCCGCCTTGAACTGGTCGGACGTGACGTGGTCGCCCTGCTCGGCGACCTTCCGTATGGCGTTGGCGATGGCCTCGGCCTGGTCGCGGTCGATACCACCAGCGGTCATTTCTCGAGCGACAGCAAGCGTGTCGAGCATCCCCCCCTCCTTACGCCGCCCGCTTGCCCGTGATCGCCTCGCGCAGACCTTCGAGGAGGCCTTCGAGGTGCGCCATCCGCTCGCGCAACTGACCGATCTGCTCTCCCAGCTCCTTGCTCTGGGCGTCGATGCGCTCGCGCAGGTCGCGACCCTGGGCGTCGAACCGCTCGCGCAGGTCGCGACCCTGGGCACGCATCTCGACGCGCTGGTCGCGCATCTCGACGCGCAGGCTCCGGAACGCCGTAGCGATCGCGCCCAGGATCACGATGGTGGCGGCGACAACGGTCCAAGCAGTAGCGTCCATTGGCTCAATACCCCCCCTCCGCGCCGCGCCCCCCCTGTGCCCTCAATCACGTCCGAAGCCTCGGGGAAGCTGAACGTCGAGAGCGTCGAGGTCGACGTCGCAGACGCCCTCGAGCAGCTCGGCGGTCCGGGAGTCGGCCAGGGACTCGGGGAGCTGGTCGCGCCAGGCCTCGTATTCGGCCTGGAGGGTGCGGAGCTCGTCGACGGCAGCCGCCCACCGCTTCGGCCGAGGCCGGCGGTCCTTGGGGCGCACGGGCGGCGTCCGAACGGGCTTGCCGGCGGCGCGGCGCGCCCGGTATCGGCGCTGGCGCTCAGCGTTGCTCAGGGCCATCGCCACCCATTGTACTCCGTTACACCGTAACGCGCTGGCCTTCCTCCCCCTACGGCCCGAAGGGCCACCACAACGCCAGCCAGACGAGCAGGACGCCGACGACGAACCACAAGAGCAGCGCCCAGCGCCGATCCGGCTCACCGTCCACCGGTAGCCCCCTCCCCTGTCGTCGATCGACGCCGCTCGACCGCGACCAGCGCCCGGGCGACGTTGCCGCGAGCGGCCAGGAGCGCCCGCCGCCCCCACTCCCAATCGCCAGCGCACGCCTTCACGAGCCGGCGCAGGTCCTCGCCGGGCGGCGGGCAGCGCTCCTGGATCACTGCCTCGGGGTTGACGCGGTCGCACGTCAGGCAGAAGGCCAAGTCCGCGTGCCCGCACACCGGACACGTCTTCCGGCGCCGCCGCCGCCAGACCTTCCCGCAGCCAAGACAGCAGCGCAGGTGCTTGTCCCGCCAATCCTGCCGCCGGCGCGGCCGCTGGGGGAGGGGACGCACGCCCTCACCGACAGGGTCTGAGAACGGGAGTCCGGGAGCGGCGTGCGTCCCCGGCCCCCCCCCCCCCCGCCCGGGGGTTGGGGGGGGGGGGGGGGGGAAAATTAAGCGCCCCGCGAAGCGATTTAGGAGGTGGGGGCGGGGCGGCCCGCGCGGGCGCGGGGGGG
>JAPPNM010000082.1 GCA_028873825.1 Gemmatimonadota bacterium
TCGTCGCGCCTTGCCGGCCCGGCGCCTCGCCGCTCTCGGTGCTCGGGCGGCTTTGCCCACGGACTGCTAGGCGGTCCCGGGGACGCGGTATGAGACTGCGCAATCGCTTCGCCGTCTTCTTCGTCACCTTCGCCGTGGCGATCAGCGCCTGCGAGGGTTGGCTGAGCTATGACGCCTCGCGAAGGGCGCTCGAAGCCGAACTCGACAGACGGCTGCTCGACGTGGCCGGAGTTGCGGGGGACCTTTCGTTCCGTGCCGACGACGCTCTCCTCCTCTTGGGCCGGGGCGACGAGGACAACGACACGTGGATCCACTATCAGGCGTTGCTGCAACGCCTCAGGGCGGAAGGATACGTGGACCGTGCCGACATCTTCCGGTGGGAGCCCGGCGATTCCGTGGCCACGGTCCTCGTGAGCGTGGACCCGCGGGACGTACTCTCGATAGGCCAGGAACTGAACCAGGTCGCGGCTCACATCGCCGTGATCGAGGAGGCGTCCGTGCGCGAGGACGGGCGGGCCACCACCGAGCTCTTTCGGAGCGGCGGGCGCCAGTACAAGTACGGGTTCGTGCGTCTGGCCTCCGGCCGGGCCTTCCTGGGGGTCCTGATCCCTGCCGACCATCTGGAGCCGCTGACCCGCCTGGGGTGGACCGTGGTCGGGTTGTCCGCGGGTGCGGCGGTTCTGGCGGCGCTGATCGGGTGGCGTCTGGCGGGGGGCATCGCCTCGCGTCTGGAGGTGCTGAGCCGCGGTGCGCTGCGAATCCAGCGGGGCGCGATGGACCGCCCCTTCGATCTGGAGGGCGAAGACGAAGTCGGCCGCTTGGCGCGGGCGATGGACCGGATGAGGACCGGGATTCAGCGCCGCGACGAGCAGTTGCGCCTGATGCTGTCCCGCGTTGCGCACGAGATCCGCAATCCGCTGGGAGGTCTGGAGCTCTTTGCGGCGGCGGCCCAGGAAACCGAGGATCCGGTGGAGCGCCGGCGCATCCTGGACCGGGTCCGGAAGGAGGTGCGCGGCCTCAACGCGATCATCAACGAGTTCCTCGGCTTCGCCCGCCCGGGGCCGACGGAGCCGCAGCTCCACGACGTACGCGAGTCCGCGGGCGAAGCCGCGGCACTGGTGCAGGCCGATCTCGAGAGAAGGGGCGGGGCTCTGCACCTGGACCTGCCGCGGAGGCCGCTGCTCGCCATGGCGGACCCGATTCAGGTCAAGCGGCTCGTCCTGAACCTGCTTCGCAACGCCTCCCAGGCCGGCGACACCGTGTGGCTGGACGGCACTATGGTGAACGGAGAGGTGCGCCTCGCAATCCGGGACAACGGGCCGGGGGTCGCGCCGGAAATGCGGGAGCGAATCTTCGAACCCTTCGTGGGCGACAAGGCGCAGGGTGCGGGCCTCGGCCTGGCGATCGTGAAGGAGATGGTGGAGGCCAACCACGGGCGCGTGAAGCTGGCTTCGGGCGGGCGGGGGGTGGCGGAAAGTGGGGAAGGAGCGGAGTTTCACGTATATTTGAGTGGTCCCGAAGACCTTCCCGACGACGGTGGCCGCCGGCCGGCGGCCCCGGAGAACGCGGCGAGATGAGCACATCGCGGCAGGTCCTGATCATCGACGATCACGACAGCGTGCGCGAGGGGCTGGAGCTCCTGATGCGCCGCCGGGGCCACCGGACCGTGTCCGCGACGGACGGGAAGGAGGGATTGCGAATCCTGGAGGAGGATGGCGCGGATCTGGTGATCACCGATCTGAAGATGCCCAGGGTGAACGGGATCCAGGTGCTCGAGGGGGTCAAGAGCACCGCTCCTGCGACGGACGTTCTGGTGATCACCGGCCACGGGACGGTCGAGACGGCGGTCAGGGCGATGAAGCTGGGGGCCCGCGACTTCATCTCCAAGCCCTTTTCGTCGGAGGAGTTCGGCATCAAGGTGGACCGCATCCTGCGGGAGCGCGACGAGCGCCTGCGGCTGCAGCAGGAGAACCTCGCCCTGCGCGTCGAGAACACCTATCTGCGCAGCGAGGCCGTCGACGGCGAGACCCCGTACGGGGAGATGGTGGGGGAATCGGAGGGCATCCGGCAGGTGCAACGCTTCGTCGAGCGGGTGGCACGTTCGGACTCGACCGTGATGGTCTACGGCGAGTCCGGCACCGGGAAGGAGTTGGTCGCGCGGGCGATTCACGCCGGGTCGACGCGACACGCCGGTCCGTTCGTACGGGTCAACTGCGGCGCCCTGCCGGAAGGCCTGCTGGACTCCGAACTCTTCGGCCACGAACGGGGCGCCTTCACGGGGGCGGCGAAGCGGCGGCGGGGGCGTTTCGAACTGGCCGACGGCGGAACGCTGTTCCTCGACGAGATCGCCACGATCAACCCCGCCACCCAGGTGAGACTTCTGCGGGTTCTCCAGGAGCGGGAGCTGGAGCGCGTGGGCGGCGAGAAGACGATCGCCGTCGATGTTCGCATCGTGGCGGCCACCAACACGCCCGCGGCCGATCTTCTGAACGCGTCGGGGTTCCGGGAAGACCTGTACTACCGCCTTCACGTGGTGCCCGTGACGGTTCCGCCCCTGCGGGAGCGGAAGGACGACGTTCCCCTGCTGGCCGACCACTTCGTGCGGAAACTCCGGCGGCGCACTCGTTCCGGGGTCGGCGCCGTCGACCCCGGGGCGATGAAGCGGCTCGTGGAATACGACTGGCCCGGCAACGTCCGCCAGTTGGAGAACGTCATCGAGCGCGCGCTCGTGCTGGCGGAGGGGGATGTGCTGGAGGAGAGCGACCTGCCGCTGCTCCTGAACGTCAACGGGCCCGATCCGGCTTCGCCCCTCTCCATGGGCGGCGGCGCTGGGGAGCGGATCGATCTGGACAGGGCCGTCGACGACATGGAGGAGAGCGTGATCCGCCAGATCCTGGCCAGAACCGCGGGCAACCGGACTGCGGCCGCCAGGCACCTCGGAATCACGAAGAGCAAGCTCCTCTACAAGATCCGGAAATACGGGATCGCCGGATGACACGCGTCGGCGCACTCGTCGGGTTGTTGCTGGCGGCGGCCGCTCCGGCCGGAGCGGGGGCGCAGGTGACGGCGAGCTCCCCCGACGAGTACGTGCAGCTGCTGAGGGACGGGTACGACGAGGCGAAGAAGAGGTACGAGCTTGCGACGCTTGAGGTGGAACGGCTCCGAAAGGCATGGAACCAGAGCCTCGAGGAGCATACGGCCGCCAGGCGGGCGGGCGACGAGGATCGGGCCAGAGAGCTCCTTGCCGAATTGCAGGAGCGGTCCCCCGAGAAGAATCGCGCCGAGAATGCATGGCGAACGAAGCAGGAGGATTGGATAGTGGCCGGCAAGGCGCTGGTCGGCGCGGTCGACGCTCGCCTCGACCTTCTCTGGCACCTGATGGAGCGGTCCGTCGGCGCCACGGAATACGAGGGGCGCTACGGCGACCTGGTGGAGCTGTTAGAGGAGGTGGAGGCGGAGCTGCCGGAAGAGCCGCTGGAACTCGAGCCCATGCCCGAAGTCACGATTCGCAGCGAGGACACGCCCAGGGAGATCGAGTTCAAGGCGAGGGTCATCGAGAACCGGGTCGCATTCTACGAAGAGCTGCGGAAACAGCTCGACCGTGACATCGCATCGCTCACCAACCGCCAGCGGAGGGAGCACAACCGGAGAGACTCCCGGCGCGCGCGGAATCGGTTCGGCGACGATGCCGCCCCGACCGGCGACCAGCGTTACAATCCCGTTGACGCCGTCGCGAACCGCGAGCCGATCGAAGTCCGGATCGAGGAGAAGAAGGCACTGAGAGGAGAAGTCGTGAATCGTATGGAGGAACTCAAGCGCAAGGCCCAACTGTTCAGACAAGAGGCGGGAGGGGCACGATGAGGATTTGTCCACGGGCTGCCAGGGACCGGCTCCGTTTTTTCGCGGCGGTGTGCGGGCTCGCGGGCGCGCTGCACCTTCCGGCGCCGGCCGCCGGCCAGGGGCTGGTTCGGGACTTCGTGATATCCGGGGGGCTGGCGGGCGAAGCGTGGCGGGGGGACTTCACGGCCCTCGCGGTGCCGCAGATCGACTCCACGGAGCGCGCGGTGGCCTGGGTCGGCGAGTGGAGCGCCAACGGGGTGTTCACCCTGTTCAAGCGCGAGCACAGCGGGCTGGACGCGACTCTCGACGCGGGATTCCGCCAGTTCGCCACAGGAGGGTTCCAACTGCGCAACTACGCGCCGCGCGAGCACAACGGGCTCCTGGAGACGAAGTACTGGCACGATCTCGGCGGGGGCCGCCACGGCAGGTTGATCGGTGCGGCGACGGCGAGAATACGGGCGATCGCCGATCGTCCCCCCATGCCTCTCTACCTTTTTCCGGGATACGAGACCTACAGGTTGACGGCCGGTTACGGGAGGTCCGTCCGGAATCTGGAGGTGGACATCACGGTGACCGGGGAAAGCGCCGACTTCGTGGCCCCGTCCCTGCTTCGCAACCTCGATCTGCTGGACCGCAACTCCATGATCGTGGAGGCCGGGGGGGGCAGGAAGAAGTACCTGGGTACCGACTCGGAAGACTATTCGCGCCTCCGCTTCTTCGGCGCCTACCGGTATCACAGCTACCCGAAACAGGGGCCGCCGGCGCCCCGTGTGGATCACGCCGTCGGCCTGGGCGGAGCATACGAACTTCAAATGGAGCGGTTTGGCCTCACGGTGACCCTCGACGTCACGCGAAGCCGGTCGAGCTCCAGCCGCGTCGAATACAACGCCGGGCGCCTGGACGCCGAGCTGCAATGGGGGCTCTCGGAGGAGCTGGGGCTCATCGTCTCGGGAGCGCTCGCGCGAAAGCGGTACATCGACCCGGGGCAGGATGCCCTGGTGCCGGGCGAGGAGGCCGACAACGAGACGAATCTCTACGCCGAGATCACACGAAGTCTCGGGCTGGGCGTCGACGGCGCGTTCCGCCTCGGGTGGCAGAAGGTCGAGACCAACTTCACGGGGGCGTACTACACGCGCTTCGGCGGGGGGGTCTTCCTGCGCGCGAGGCCGTGGTAGCAGAAGAGGCGCGCGCCGCCGGAAGGGCCTTTCCGCAGGCCGTCAGAGCGAACCGCCGCTGAGGAGGACGGCGCCCAGTTCCGCCGGCATGCCGGAGGCCGCGATGGCGGCCGCCGCGCGCCCCGTGTCGTAGGGGACCCTTCGGAAGGCGACGCCGATTCCTCCGTCCGTACCGATCCGCACCAGAGCGTAGGCGGCGCGCGGATCGCCGTCCTTGGGGCGCCCGACCGAACCCGTGTTGACCAGCGTCCTGCCCTTGAAGCCGCGGGTCCACGGCTTGTGGGTGTGGCCGAAGAAGATCGCGTCGCCGTCCCGGGCGCGCAGCAGTCCCGACATCTTGCCGCAGAAGCGGTCGGAGCGGTCCTCGCGCCAGTAGACGGTGTTCAGGGTGGCCGCGCCATGGACGAGGATGAGCGTGGGGCCGGCCATGTGGCCGCCGAGCGGGCGCACGTCGAGGCGGAAGGGAAGGCTCGCGAGGAAACGCCGGTTGGCTGCGGAGGTGTGGGCTGCGGTCCAGCGGTAGCTCTCGCCGGACAGCGCGCGGTGCCGCGCGTCGTCGTGCTGGCAGCCGCAGCTCGGGTGGCCGTGCGCGACGGTCGTGTCGTAGTTGCCCGCCACACCCGCGATGCCCTCGGCGCGTATCCGTTCGACGACCTCGTTGGGCCAGGGACCGTACCCGACCAGGTCCCCGAGGTGATAGGCGGCGTCCACTCGCCGCGCGGCGATGTCGGCCAGGACGGCTTCCAGGGCGGGCATGTTCCCGTGGATGTCGGAGATTACGGCGAGCCGCACGATAAGGACGGTTCAGGGGGCGGCGCGGGCGGCGGCCAGGGCGGCGAGGACGCGGTCGATCCCCGCCTCGGTGTGGTCGGCGTTCACCTGGAAGCGAATCGACTCGTCGCCCCGGGGGACGACGGGATATGCGAGGCCGGTCGCGAGAACGCCCGCGTCGAAGAGGGCTGCGACGAGGCGGCGGGTCTCGTCGGTGTCGCGCACCATGATGGGGGTGATGGGGTGGTCGCTGGGGATGGTCTCGAAGCCGGCCGCGACCAGTCCGGACTCGAAGCGCTTCGTAAGGGCCCGCAGGTGCCGCAGCCGCGCCGCTCCCTCCGGGCTCTGCAGAATCCCGAGAGACCTGCGGGCCGCCGCGGCCTCTCCGGCCGTGATGGGGTTCGAGTAGATGTACAGCGGCGAAGACTCGCGGAGGAAGCGGATCGCCGGGGCGGCCGACACGACGTAGCCTCCGTTGACTCCGAAGGCCTTGCCCAGCGTGCCGACCAGGAGGTCGGACGGCGGGCTGCCGGTGTACTCCTCGGTTCCGCGCCCGGTGGCGCCGAACGCTCCTACGCCGTGAGAGTCGTCGACCGCCACCACCACGTTCTCGGGATAGTCGGGGTCGTGCCGCGCGGCGATGGCCATGATCTCGTCCACCGGCGCGTGGTCGCCCCGCATCGAGAATACTCCGTCGGTCACCACGAGCACGCGGCGGGCGCGGCCCTTCGCCTCGTCCAGCTTCCGGTCCAGCGCGGTCATGTCCAGGTGCGGGTAGATCGCCTTGCCCGCCGGCCGCGACAACCGGATCGCGTTGATGATGCAGTTGTGGTTGAGCTCGTCGGAGAGCACGAAGGTGGTCTTGTCGATGAGGGGAACGAGCGCGCTCACCACGGCGGCGTAGGCGGACGAGAAGATCATCCCTTCGTCGCGCCCGTGGAAGGCGGCCAGCTCCCGCTCCAGCGCGGCGTGGGGGGCGTACGTGCCGGCGATGAAGCGCACGGCCCCCGGGCCGGCCCCCAGGGCGCGTGCGGTGGCCTCCTCCGCCTCGATCACCTCCGGGTGAAGGCTGAGGCCCAGGTACGAATTGGCGTTCATTCGGATGAACCGCTTGTCCCCCTGCCCCTCCAGCAGGAAGCGGGGACCGTGGCCGTCGCCCGCCGGGACCACCTCGCGCACCACGACCTCGGCCCCCTTCGCGGTGCCCTGCTCCTCCATCCGGGCGACGAGCCCGTTCAGCACGCCGTTCAGGCGGTCAATCGGCATCGTTCCACCTCCCGGCGGGTCCCGCCGCGTGCCGGGCCGGACGGGTCTTCAACCCCCTCAGCATGCCCGCCACCATGTCGGGGAGCTCGTATTCGTGCCGCCAGCCCCACTGCTCGCGCGCCTCCGAGTCGTCGAGCCGCTCGGGCCACGAGTCGGCGATGGCCTGGCGCAGCGGATCCGGGGCGTAGTCGATCTCGAAACCCGGTACGTGAGCCCGGATGGCGCGGGCCAGTTCGGCCGGCGTGAAATGTACGGCCGTCACGTTGAAGGCGTTGCGGTGGACCAGCGACGTCGCCGGCGCCTCCATGAGCTCGATGATCGCGCGGATCGCGTCGGGCATGTACATCATGTCCATGCGCGTGTCGGGCTTGAGCGGGCAGACGTAGCGGCCGCCGTCCACGGCGGCGTGGAAGATCTCGACCGCGTAGTCGGTCGTGCCGCCCCCCGGCGGAGCCGTGTACGAGACCAGACCCGGGAAGCGCAGGCCGCGGGCGTCGACGCCGAAGCGCGCGTGGTAGTAGTCGCAGAGCAGCTCGCCGGCCACCTTGGTGACGCCGTACATGGTGGTGGGGCGCTGAAGGGTGGACTGGGGGGCGGGGTCGCGGGGGGTCTCGGGCCCGAAGGCCGCGATCGAGCTGGGAGTGAAGACCCGGCAGCCGGTCTCGGCTGCCACCTGCAGCACGTTGACCAGACCGTTCATGTTGATCCGGTAGGCCCGTAGCGGGTCCTCCTCCGCGGCCGCCGACAGGATGGCCGCCAAGTGGAAGATGTCGGTGGCGCCGAGACGGGTGACCGTGCGCCGGAGCGCGTCCAGATCGAGGCAGTCCAGCTGCTCGGCGAGGCCGCCCCGCGCCCAGGCGACGGGGTCGCGGATGTCGGTCGCCAGGGTCACGCCCGGCCCGTAACGGTCCAGGAGGCGCGCGCTCAGCTCGGTGCCGATCTGACCGGCGGCGCCGGTGACAAGAATGCGCTTCATGGCTGGGAGTGCGGGTTGGGCCCTTCCCGGGATCGCGGCCCGGGGCCGTGGGTTGCGCCTTCGGGGACATGACAAGATGCCCGCAAACCGGCGCAAGGCAAGATGGAGCGGGGATCGCTACCCGGTCCGCGCTACCGCCGGCCGCGTCCGCGGAACCAGCGGGTGCCCTCGCGCCGAAAACGGTCCCTGTCCCTGCGGCGGAACTCGCGGAAGGCTGCGCGCTGCTCTTCGGTGAGGATCCCGTCGATTTCGGCGTTGAGCGAATCCAGGCGGCTCTCCAGCCGGGGCAGCGCCTCCGCCATGGTTTCCCGGGCGGCGGCGTGCGAGCGCTTCATCGCCTCCTCGATCGCTTCGCGCTGCTCGCCGGTGAGCTGCAGCGCCCTGGCCATCCGGTCGGTAACCCGCTTGCGGGCCACGTCGGTGTAGCGGCGGGCGCCCTCCGGGAGGCGGCGGGAGCTCCCGAAGTCTCGCGGGCGTTCGCCGGCTTCCGGCCGGAGGTCGGGGGGAAGGGGCGGGAAGGGTGGGGGACCGAACGCGCCGTCGGTTTCGCGCCGGTGCTCCACGAGGCGAAGCACCCCGAGGGCGGTTGCCGCCCCGGCGAAGAAGACGGCGGCCAGGACGATCGCGGCGGCCGCTCTGCCGCTCATGGAGAGTACTCGTCCATGGCCAGGACCAGCTCCTCGACGGTCGGCGCGTGGCTCCCGTCCATCCAGGCCGCGACGGACCAGGGGACGACGACCTCGTCGAAGGACGCCTCGACCGGGGCCGGGTCGTAGCCCGGAACCAGAAGGAGGGCGGCCGCCGCGGCCGCCGCGAGGCCCGCCGAGGCGGCGATGACGGGCCTTCGCCATTCCGCGAGGCTGCGGGCGAGGGCGCTCCGGCGGCGCCGGGACTGCAGGAGGGGGCGGGCCTCGCCCACGATTCGGGCGACGAGGTCCTCCCAGCCGTTCGGGTCGATTTCCGGGTCGAGGGCCCGGTTCCCCGGCGGGGCGCCCGCTCCTCCCCTTCCGTTGCTTCCGTTTTCGGCGGTCGGCAGTTCGGTCATTCTTCCAGCTCCCCCGGGTTCACGGACTCTCCATTGCGAGA
The DNA here is from genome assembly GCA_028873825.1 of Gemmatimonadota bacterium. GTDB lineage: Bacteria > Gemmatimonadota > Gemmatimonadetes > Longimicrobiales > Gaopeijiaceae > Bin94. The sequence goes on from JAPPNM010000082.1 coordinate 9,115, forward strand.
GGCCCGGCGAGTCGTTTGCGCATCGCCCTTCTGGCGACGTGAAGGTGGACGCGCGACGATCCGGCCGAAATCCCCAGCTCGCTCGCGATCTCGCCGTGCCTCCAGCCCTCCAGGTCGTAGAGGACCAGCACCCTTCTCTGCAGCTCCGTCAGGTGTGTCATGGCTTCCTTGAGACGGCTCCGCAGCTCCGCCCTGCCGGCGTCCGCCAGGGGGTCGTCGGCGGAAGCCGCCGAGTAAGCCTTCTCGAGCGGCGCGGCCTCGCGGATCCGATTGTAGTCTCTCCTGTTGTGCGCCGTGTTGCGGACGATCGCCATCAGCCATGCCCTGAAACGGTCCGGATTGCGGCAGTCGTCGATCCGTTCGAGCGCCCGGATGAACGCTTCCTGGCATACGTCGTCCGCGTCGTCGGGGTTGTCCAAGGCGGCCCGGGCCACGGCGTGCGCAGTCCTCAAATGCCGCCGGACAAGCCGGTCGAACGCCCTGCTGTCTCCGCGCCGGACGCGAGCGACAAGGATCCCATCGGTCTCCCCACTGTCCATTCGGGTCCGGCTGGCTTGATGTGATCGAAATGCGCTCTTGTCATGAATGACAGGCGAAGCGGGCGAACCGTTTAGTCGCGCCCACGCGGCGGGCCGGGGCGCTCGGCGGGCGATTTGGGCGTCCAGCGGTCTCCGTCGCGCTCCTCGTACTTGTCCATGGCCCGCGCGAAGGCGCGGTCCAGGTCTATCCCCTGCTGGTTGGCGAGCGAAATCAGCACGAAGAGGATGTCCGCAATCTCCAGTTCGAGTTCCGCCGGCGCTTCGTCCTCGCGCTTGGGCTTGGAGCCGAAACGGTGGTTGACCTCGCGAGCGAGCTCCCCGACCTCTTCGATGAGACGGGCCAGGATGGCCAGCGGCGGCCAGTAGCCTTCCTCGAAGCGGCTTATCCAGCGGTCGACGCGGTCCTGCGCTTCGCGGAAGGTCACGCCCGCTGCCGCACCGGGGCGAGCACCAGCTTGCCGAAGACCTCTCCCGCCTCGAGCAGCTCGTGGGCCCGCCGCGCCTCGGAGAGCGGCAGCACCGCGTGGACCGGCGGGGTGGCCACGCGCCGGAACACCATGTCCATCGCCGCGCGGAACTCGGCCGGCGTGCCCATCGTCGATCCCCGGATCGAAAGTTGGCGCCAGAAGAGGAGGCGAATGTCGACCTTCCCGGCGGGGCCGGCGGTCGCGCCGAACGACACCAGCCGCCCGCCGACGGCGAGCCCGCGCAGGAGTTGGGGCCAGATCGCCTCGCCGACCGAGTCCAGGCAGAGGTCCACGCCCCTCTTGCGGGTGATGCGGTGGACGTCCCGGGCCCAGTCGGTGGCGGTGCGGTCGAAGACGTGGCGGGCGCCCAGCGCCCGCACCCGGCGGACGTTCTCCTCCGACGACGTCACGGCGAAGACTTCGGCCCCGGCGGCGGCGGCGAACTGGACCGCCATCGCCGACACGCCCCCGCTGGCACCCGTGACCAGCACCCGTTCGCCCTTCCGTAGTCCGCCCCGCGACATGAGGGCGCGCCACGCGGTCACACCGGCGAGCCCGGCCGCCGCGGCCGTCTCCGCCGGGAACCCTTCCGGAAGCTCTACCGCGTTCGCGGCCGGCACCACCGCGAACTCGGCGAAACCGCCCTGGGTGTGCTCGCCGATGACGCGAAAGGGCTCCGCGTTCCGCCCCTTCGATCGTGCGAGCCGGTACCAGTCGTACGCCAGCGACGGGTCGACGACCACGCGCTTGCCGATCCATTCGGGGTCGGTCCCGGCACCGGCTTCCGCCACGGTGCCGGCGATGTCCGATCCGCCGATGTGCGGCATCGGAATCTCGAAGGGAAGACCGCGGCGCATCCACAGGTCCAGGTGGTTCATCGAGGAGGCCTCGACCCGGATCCCGAGCTCGCCCGTTCCGGGCCGGGGGACGGGAACTTCCTCGACCTCGACGACCTCGGGGCCGCCGTTTCTGTGAAAGACCGCGGCCAGCACGGTGGGGACCGACCTTTCCCATGGGGCGACTTCGGGGAATCGAGCGGCCCGCGGGCAGCCGCCGCCGCGGCGCGACCGACGGAAGTGCGGCGGCCTGCGGACAAACCCCCTCCCGGCGTTCGAGCGGCGACGCGTCCGCGCGGGCGCTCGGCTTCGTTCAACCGTTGACGATGTAATCGCAACTTTACATCATGTCAAGTTCAGTATACACTCTGCCCTCCCAGGCTCCCCCGCGCGCGGAGGGACCGAGACGAGCGGGTCCGGCACCTTGCTGCCGCCCACCAGGCTCCCCCCCGCGCGGAGGGACCGACCTGCATGTCGGACATGGAGTCGATGATCCACCCAGGCTCCCCCGCGCGCGGAGGGACCGACCGGGTTTGGCCGATTCGGCGGACGGGGTGAGAGCGTGGGGCGACCCTCGGGTCAGGCGGGCTTTTCCGGGCCGGGGGGATTTTGTTCACGATGCTAGTTTGGGGATCGAGGAGAACGTCGCGGCGGCGCACCCGGCAGACGCGGGGAGAGGGCGAAATGACCGAACGCGAAGGAACACCGGAGGCGGGAAGGGGAGAGGACGACCGCACCCTGGGGGGATATTTCGCGGTTCACTCTCGTCCGCCCGCCTTCGAGGCGGTCGACGGGCAGCCGTACACGGTCTCGATCGAGACCGAGAGGACGGGGGACCTGAGGGCGCCGGTGGCCGGGTACCTGCTCTTCCCGCGCTGGGCCGCGACCGGGCTGGGCATCGTGGGGCACGTGGAGAGTCCGTCGCTCTGGCGGGGAGCGACCCGCGGCGAGGTGGCGGAGCGGGCGGGCGCGCTGACTCTGCGGGAGGTCCAGCGCATGCTGAACGAAGCCGTGGCGAGAAGGGAGGAGGAGGAGGGCGGGGGCGGCGGGGGGACGGAGTGAGGGGATCGCACGCGCGCCCGGACCCGGCGCGGTCGGTCCGGGTAACCGAGATCTTCCATTCGATCCAGGGCGAGTCAACCCGCGCCGGCCTGCCCTGCACCTTCGTGCGGCTCACCGGGTGCCCGCTGCGCTGCGCGTGGTGCGACACCGCGTACGCCTTTCACGGCGGCGCCCGCATGGAAATCGACGAGGTTCTCCGGGCCGTGGCGGAGAGGGACTGCCGCCTGGTCGAGATCACCGGGGGCGAGCCGCTCGTGCAACCGGGCGCGGCGGTGCTCGCCCGCCGGCTCCTCGACGAGGGCTACACGGTCCTGGTCGAGACCTCCGGCGCGGTGGACGTGAGCGTCCTCGACGACCGGGTGCATCGCATCATGGACCTCAAGTGCCCCGGCTCCGGCGAGGAGCACCGCAACCTCTGGTCGAACCTGGACCACCTCACCCGTCGCGACGAAGTCAAGTTCGTGGTGGCGGACCCGGCCGATTTCGAGTGGAGCGCGGAGGTCATCCGCCGCCACCGGCTCGACGAGCGGGTCCGCAACGGGTCGCTCGGGGCGCTGCTGGTGTCGCCGGTGTGGGGGACGGTTTCGCTCGAGGATCTGGCCGGGGCGATCCTGGCCAGCGGACTGCCGGTGAGGTTCCAGACCCAGCTGCACAAGCACATCTGGGGGGCGGACCGAGCGGGTGTGTGACCGTGACCGGGCCGGACCCGCGGACGAGCGGCGTCGCCGGGGGGACCGGGCGCGGGCTGGCCGCCCGTGATCCTCTCCGCGGCTGCGGCCGCGCTGGAAGGACGCTTCGGTCCCGTCGCGTCTGCCTCGCCGGACCGCAGCCGCCGGAACGCCGCGGTCGCGCTCGTGCTGCGCGGGCCGCCGGGGATCGCGGACCCGCCCGTGCGGCGCTGCGAGGTCCTGGCGATCCGGCGGTCGGAGTCGCCGCGGGATCCGTGGTCGGGGCAGATGGCGCTGCCCGGCGGAAGCCTCGAGCCCGCGGACGAGGGGCTGCTTGCCGCCGCGGTCCGCGAGACGCGCGAGGAGACGGAGCTCCCGTTGGACGCCGGGCGGGACGTGCTCGGCCGGATCGAGACGATGCGGCCCCTCGGCCCCCGGCTGCCCGCGATTTCCATCTGGCCCTTCGTCTTCCGCACCGCGGCCGGCGCGGTGGCGCGGGTCGCGAGCCCGGAGGTGGCGTCCGTGTACTGGTTCCCGGTCAGGGAGCTCGCTGATCCCGAACGCAGGGGCTCCCACACGTGGAGGGAGGGCGGATTGGTGCGGCGGTTCCCCTGCATCGAGGTCGAGGGCCGGGTGATCTGGGGGCTGACCTACCGGATCCTGACCCGCTTTCTGGAAGTGGTGGGGGAGTAGGGGCGCCTCTCACTTCCCCTCCAGCCACTCCGCCAGGAACACGTTCGTGTTGCCTTCGTGCGACATGTTGCGATTGGAGGCGAAGGCGAGCCGGGTGCCGCCGGGGTCGAAGGCCGGGAAGCCGTCGAAGCCCTCCGAGAAGGTGATCCGCTCCAGCCCGGTGCCGTCGGCGTTGATCAGGTAGAGCTCGAAGTTGCGTCCCCGCGGATCGTCCATGTTGGACGCGAAGACGATCTGCCGGCCCGAGGGATGCCAGGAGGGGGCGAAGTTGGCGGCGCCGTTGTCGGTGAGCTGGCGCGGGTTGGAGCCGTCGGCGTCCGCGACCCAGATTTCGAGGGCGGAGGGGCGGATGAGGCCGTCGGCCAGGAGCGACAGGTAGTCCTCGCGGGCCTCGGCGGTCTCGGGGTAGTGGGCGCGCCACACGATCTTCGTGCCGTCGGGGCTGTAGAAGGCGCCTCCGTCGTAGCCGAGCCGGTCGGTGATGCGCAGGACGCCGGAGCCGTCGGGGAGCATGGAGTAGAGGTCGAGGTCGCCGTCGCGCACCGATGTGAAGACGATGCGGTGGCCCGTGGGCGAGAAGGTGGCTTCGGCGTCGTAGCCGGGCTCGGCGGTGAGCTGAACGAGGTTCGAGCCGTCGGCGTCGGCGGCGAAGATGTCGAAGGCGGGGTGGAGCGCCCACACGTAGCCGCGCGAACGGTCGGGGGGGGTGGGGCAGGCGGGGTCGTGGTGATGCGTCGAGGAATAGAGGATGCGGTCGCCGCCGGGGTAGAAGTAGGCGCAGGTGGTCCGTCCCCTGCCGGTGCTGACGAGGACGGGGGCGCCGCCGGCGGGGTCGAGGGTGTAGATCTGGTCGCAACCCTCGCCGGGAACGGGGGACGACTGGAAGATCAGCGAGGCGCCGTCGAAGGCCCAGTAGGCCTCGGCGTTCTCGCCCTCGAAGGTGAGCTGGCGCATGGCGCCGAAGCGGGTTTCGCCGGGGTTGACGAGACCGGGGCCGGCGCGACCCTCCCCGGTCTGGCCGCTCGCCGCGCCGCACGAAGCGACGGCGAGAGCGGTCGCGAGCAGAAGCGAAACGGCGCGAATCACGGTCGTTCGGAGCTGGGGCGAGGCGTGGCCGGGGGGGACGGTCGGGCCGCCGGGCGGCGCGCGGGCCGACCAAGATAACACGGCTTCGCGCGCTACCCCTCCTCCTCCGAGCGCGAGATCCGAATCCCGCGCCGCCTGAGCGCCGCGACGAAGGGCCCGGCCGGGACGACTTCGTCGGGGGTGCCGACGCCCGGCGCGGCCACCTCGCCGCGCGCCTGCATCAGCGCCACGACGGCGAGCGAGAACCCGGTGGTCCTCGCCATGGCGGTGATCCCCGTGGCCGGGTCGTGACGGTCGGTGACGTCATAGCGAAGCCGCGCCGGGCGGCCGTCCCGCTCGCCGGCCACCTCGACCCGCGCGACGACCAGGTCGTCCCCGTCTTCGTTCGTGAGGAGCGGCGTGACCTGCTGGATGAAGAAGCGGCGCGGGTTGACCGGGTTGCCGCGGTAGTCGACGTCGCGGTCGCTCAGGAGACCCAGATCGCGGATCGCGCGCATGATGTGCGCGTGGCCCGGATAGCGAAGCGTCTTGTACTCCAGCGTCCGGATCCGCCCCTCGTAGCGGGAGGGCAGGGCGGAGGTTCCGCCGCCGGTGTAGAAGGCCTCCAGACGCCCGACGGGGGGCGGGAAGTCCACGGTCTCGAGCCCCGACAACGCTTCGGCGGTCGTGCGCGCCCCGTCCCGCAGGATTTCGGCGGGGGTCGCGTAGTAGTCCAGCATTCCCTCCAGCGAATAGACGATCTGGTAGTTGAGCGGGGGCTTGGGGTTGCGCGGCAGCCCCCCGACCCAGAGCAGCACGGAGTCCGCGGTGTCCATCCGGTCGATTCCGCCCTGTGCCAGGACGTTGACCAGGCCCGGAGCCAGCCCGACGTCGGGGACGACGGATAGTCCGGCCCCGCGGGCGCGGGCGTCGAGCTCCCTCTGCCGCTCCATGATCGCGGTGTTGCCGCCGAGGTCGGTGAAATGGGCCCCGGACCTCACCGCCATCCGGGCCATGTCGTGGTTGAAGTAGTAGGGCAACGCGCAGAGGACGCCGGTGACGCCGTCCATGGCGGCCGCGATCTCCCGTTCGCGGGAGGCGTCGGCTCGCACGGTGCTCAGCCGGCCGCCGAGGTGGGGCCGCAGCACAGGGTGAAGCGCATCCGGTCGCAGGTCGGCGATGACGACTTCGTCGACCGCGTCGTCGAGGAGCAGGTCGAAGGCGGCGGCGGATCCCTGGGTGCCCCCGCCCAGCACGAGGAACCTCACCGGGGGGTCATTCGGGGGCGAGGAGGCCGAGGCTGGGGCTGGACGCGGGGGGCTCGCCGTAGAGGCGGGTGACGTCCACGATGCGGTCGCCGGGCCCGGGCGCGACGATAGGCCGGCCGGGAGCGGCGCGGCCCCCCAGCTCGACTTCGGACGCCGGCACGGCGGTGACCGAGCCCGCCGCCGAGACGAGCACGACCCGGTCGTCGTCGAGGGCCTCGAGCGCGGCGACGAGCCTGCCGCGCCCCTTCTTCGGGAGCGCCCGCGCACCCAGCCCGCCCCGCCGCCGTACCGGGAACTCGGAGATCGGCGTTCGCTTCCCGCGGCCGTCCTCGGTCACCAGCAGCACCGGCGCTTCCCGCAGGGCCACGATGAGCGCGATCACCTCGTCGTCCCCCCGGAGCTCGATCCCCTTCACCCCCTGGGCCGCCCGGCCCACCACCGAGACCTGCCGTTCCGGGAACCGGATGGCGCGGCCCCCGCGGGTCACGAGCATGAATTCCGCCTCCCCGGCGCTGCCGGCCACGTCCAGGAGGGCGTCGCCCTTCCGGATCCCCGCCCCGATCAGAGTCCTCCCCGCCCGGGGATTGGCGAACTCGGGCAGCCGCGTGCGCTTCATCAGGCCCATGCGGGTGGCGAAGGCGAGGTAGCGGTCCTCCTCCAGGTCGTCGATGCTGCGCGTCGCCACGATGGGGTCGCGCCGGTCGATCCCCAGGAGCGCCCGGATGGGCTTGCCCCGGGACACGCGCGAGCCCTCGGGGATGTCCTCCACCCGCAGGAAGTGCACCCGGCCCGATGTCGTGAAGGAGAGCAGCCATCCCCTCGTGCGGGCGACCACCACCGTCTCCAGGTAGTCTCCCTCGTAGCGCTCCATGGCGGCCAGCGACATCCCCGCGGCCACCCGGCGCCGGTACAGGTGCATGGGAGTGCGCTTCAGGTATCCCTGGCGCGACAGGGTGACCACCACGTCCTCGTCCGCGATCCCGGTCTCGACGTACGCGAAGCCGGTCTCGTCCTTCCCCTCCAGGATTCTGGTGCGGCGCTCGTCGGCGTAGCGGCCGACGACCTCGTCCAGCTCCCCGAGCATGACCTCGAGCTGCTGCGCCTCGTCCGCGAGGAGCGCCCGGAGTTTCCGGATCGCCGCGCGCAGCGACGCCTCCCGCGCCCTCAGCTCGTCGCCCTCCAGCGCGGTGAGGCGGGCCAGGCGCATGCGCAGGACGGCTTCGGCCTGCACGTCGCTGAGGCCGAAGAGGTCCCGCAGCCCCGCCGCCGCCCGCGTGCGGTCGGCCGAGCCCCTGATCACCGCGATCACCTCGTCGATGTGCGCCAGGGCGAGGAGCAGGCCCTGGGTGACGTGCAGATCGGTCTCGGCCTTCTCCAGGTCGAAGCGCGAGCGCCTGCGGATCACCTGGAGGCGATGGTCGCGGTAGCGCGCGAGGAGCTCCCTGAGCGTGAATTCCGTAGGCTGCCTGCCCCCGTCCAGCGCCAGCAGGATGGCGCCGAAGGTGCATTGGAGGGCCGTCCTCTTGAAGAGCCCGGCCATGATCCGGCCGGGGTCGGCGCCGCGTTTGACCTCCAGCACCAGCCGGATTCCGTCGCGGTCCGACTCGTCGCGCAGATCCGCGACGTCGGGAAGGGCTCCCCTGCGCGACAGCCCGGCGATCTGCGCGACGATGCGCGACTTGGAGACGGCGTACGGAAGCTCGGTCACGACGAGCTGCCTCCGCCCCCCCCCCACCGCCTCGGTGACCACGCGCGCCCGCATCGTCATGCGGCCCCGCCCCGTGCGGTACATCGCCTCGATGCCCCCGCGCCCCACGATGTACCCTCCCGTCGGGAAGTCCGGCCCCGGCAGCGCCTCCATGAGCTCGCCCGTGCCGCAGTCCGGGTTCGCCACCAGCATGCGCAGCGCCGCGGCCACCTCCCCGAGATTGTGCGGCGGCACGTTTGTGCTCATCCCCACCGCGATCCCGGAGCTGCCGTTCACCAGCAGGTTGGGAATGCGGGAGGGGAGGACCGTCGGCTCCCGCAGGCGGTCGTCGAAGTTGTTCTCCCACTCCACCGTGTCCTTTTCGATCTCGGCGAGGATCTCGGTGGCCACGCTGGCGAGACGCGCCTCGGTGTAGCGGTAGGCCGCCGCCGGGTCGCCGTCGATGGAGCCGAAGTTGCCCTGGCCGTCGACCAGGGGATACCGCAGCGAGAAGTCCTGCACCATGCGCACGAGCGCGTCGTAGACGGCCGCGTCGCCGTGGGGGTGGTACTTGCCGAGGACCTCGCCCACCACGGTCGCGCTCTTCTTGTGGTTCCGGTCCGGTTGCAGCCCCAGCCCGTGCATGGCGACCAGGATGCGGCGGTGGACCGGCTTGAGGCCGTCCCGCACGTCGGGGAGGGCGCGCCGCACGATCACGCTCATCGAGTAGTCGATGAAGGAGTCGCGCATCTCCTCCTCGATCAGGCGGGGAACGATGCGGTCGCGCATGCGCGATACGGTCACCGCCCCGCCGCCCTCCTCGCGGCCCCGCCCAGCCACGCTCCCGGCACGGTCCCCCGCTCCCGCACCTCGACCGCGTCTCCCACCGCGATGCGGCCGCGGCCGTGGTGGACCGCGTTCAATCCGAAGTACACCAGGGACTCGATGCGGCGGTAGAGGGCCAAGGTGCGAAGCGGCTCGCCCTCCGGGTCGCGGGCGCCGGTCTCCTGGTCGGTGGCGGTGACCTTGCAGCGGGCGCAGAGCTTGACGCCGCTGAACTCCAGGTCTCCGACGGCGAAGCGTCTCCACTTGTCCTCGTCGTGGGGGTGGGCGGCCGTCACCACGACGTTGGGCCGGAACCGCTCGACGGGGATCGCGCGCCCGGCCCGGCGGGCCAGCTCGTCCACCGACGCCTCGCCGACCACCAGCACGGGGTATCCGTCAGCGAAGCTCACGCGGTGTCCGCCGGCGTAGGCCGGGTCGGTCGTCCGAGCGTCTTCCCGCCGCATGAAGACCAGCCGGTACTCGCCGCGGAGTACGGTGGAGAGCCACTCGTCGGCGGCGGGAGACACGGCGGCGGCGAGCGCCACCGACCCGTGGATCCGGACCCGCATGGGCCCGCCGGGCGCGTTGCCGGGGACGGTAAGGGACTCCACTCCCTCGGCTTCGAGCCGCAGCCGTCCGTTCGCCAGGCGGGGACGTACGGTGGCCAGGCCGGGCTCGTCGCGCTGGCTGGCGAAGCCGCCGTCGGGCCGGACGACCATCCAGCGGCGGTCGAACCGGGGCCCGATCCCGTCGAACTCCATGGTCTCGAGCTCGGTTGCCCGCATCCCCTTCACGGGGTGGATCAGGAGGCGGGCGACCCGCGGGCCCTTCGCGGGCTCCGAAGTGCGGGAGATCGCGGCCGGACCGGTCACGCCATCGCCCGCCGCCCGCCCCGGCCGACGATCGAGAGCGGCAGGGTCGCCTGGTGGCGCCCGTCGACCAGGATGTGGAAGGTGTGGATCCCGGCCTCCTGGAATACGATCCCGTCCAGGTTGATAACGTGGGGGACCCGGATTCCCGTCTGCAGGCTGGCGCGCCCGGGCGACACCTTGAGTTTCCCGCTGAGCGAGACCAGCTCCTTGCCCTTGGGACTCGACAGCTTGATCGTCAGCTTGTGGGTCCCGGCGTCGCTCACGTCCCCGAGGAAGCGCAGCACCAGGGAGAGGCGGCCGTGCCGGGCCGGAAACCGTCCCACGCTGATCTGGTCGAAGACGCCGAGCAGGTTGAGCTTCCCCGAACCGTCGATCGTGGCCGCGTCGGCGGTGAGTACGAGGTCTACGTCCACCTGCGGTCCCCGGGTGAATCCGCGCGCGCACCTGGGGCGGTGGGGCGCCCGCCCGGCGGAATGCGGGCGGGGCGAATCACGGCGGGAAGTCGTCGAAGTTGAACCGGGGCTGCACGATCTGCCTTTCTTGCCGTCGGGCGGCATCTCATTCCGTCGTTCCAAGATAGCGGAACCCGCCCGGGGCGTGGAGTTTCACGGAAACGCCGCGGGGACGGGAACCGGGAGCGCGAGCGCGGCCGCGCCCGCGAGCGTCGCGCCGCTCGCCTGTCCACTCCGACGGGCGGGCCGCAGGACGGGCGTGGAGGAGCTCGCGCGGTTCCCGGATCCTGGTGGCGAGGTTCCTGCGCCCGCAGCCGACCTCGGCCATTTCGAGGAAGGACGCGGTTGAAGGAACCTCCGAGTGACTACATGGGTAGTGACTACCCAGGTAGTCGACGAAGCCGCAGCCATGGAGAGAGCCTGATGAAGCGGAAGCGCCAACTCGGAGACCTGCAGGCGGTCTTCTTCTTCCAGCCGCTCTTCCGGCTCGCCGCCCGGCAGCTTCGGCTCGCCGCCGAGGAGCTGTGCGACGACTGGGCGGCCAGTCAGCTCGACGACCGCTTGGCCATGGCGAGCTGCCTGACGGAAGTGGCCGGATGGGTGGTCCGACGCGACCGCCGCGTCCCGGTCCCGTGCATGGGCAGACGCCGCTCACAGCTGGAGCTCCGTGTCCGGCGCCTGGTGAACGAACATCGTTCGCTCCGCGCGCCGTCGCGCCCTTGGCGGCACGCGGGCGCCTTGGGGCTTCTCGTCCTCGCCCCCTTGGTCGCTCCGGCGGTGGCGCCCGGTGCGGACTGGTCCCACCACGCGGATCGGCGCGTTATCGGGGGCGCTTGGACGCACGAGCACGGACATACGCGGGAGCACGAGCTCCGCGAGCGACGCGAGCGTGCTCGGGCTCGGCCAGTTCCCGGCGTTCCGCCGGCCGGCGAGGGCGAGCTGCGCGAAGCCGAGACAGGCTCCCCCGCGGACCTCGACCGCGAGGGGAGGTAGGGAAGGCTGAAGAAACGATGTCGATGTTCGGCGTCCGCCATCCACAACAACACAAGGATAAGACCATGACAAGGCAGATCGTTGCCGTTCGTTCCGCGACCCTGGCTCTCGCGATAACGTTCGCCGCCTGTTCGCCCACGGAACCCGGCGAGGGAGGGAAGCGGTGGGACAAGGACGAGCCGGCCACCGTGACCAGGAGCGGCGTGAAGCTCGTCATCCGGTACCACTCCTCCGACGAGGAGTTCCGCGGCACCATGACCAACACCACGAGCTCCTCGGTCTCCGACGCCCGGGTCGAGATTCACCTCTCGAACGGGAAGGAGCTCGGCCCCACACCCAGGACCACGCTCGCCGGCGACGAGAGCAAGGACGTGACGCTCGACGCGGCGGGCCAGCGGTTCTCGTGGTTCTCGGTCCATATCGAGCTCGGAGGCGACAGCGGATAGTGAGGACTCTTCTCGCGGTGACGACGATCATACTCTTCTCCTGCGCCCCGCCACCGCCACAGCGCGGCACCGAAGACGCCGGGGAGGGTCTCGGCGAGCACGGCAAGGGCGGCGAGGGCGCCGACCATCGGGAAGGGGCCGGTCACGACGAGGGAGGCGGCGAGGGCGAGGAGGGCGGCGTCTACATCGGTGCCGATGCCCTGTGGGAGAGCGTGCGAAGGGGCATCCGCCTGACGCTCATGTACGACGGGAGCCGGAAGGCGTTCCACGGCACGGTGGAGAACACCACCGACTCGCAGGTGTGCGCCGTCAGGGTGGAGGTCCACCTGAAGGGCGGCGGCGAACTCGGGCCCACCGACCCCCGGGACTTGGGCCCCGGCGAGAGCGCCGGCATCGAGCTGGCCGCGCCGGACGGGTTCGAGCACTGGACCGCTCACGCGGAAACCTCCGCCTGCCCGGCGACGTGACTCGCGACAGGTGGCGAACACTATCGCTAGCAGTCCACGCTCGCCGGCGACGAATCAACCCGCAGCCACGGGATTCTCTCGGCGCGGCAGATCGCTTCCGGACCGTTCCTGGAAGGCCCTAAGGCCGAAGGCGGGCAGAACCGCGAAGAGGTGGTTGAAGACTTCCGATTGGAATCTTTCGTATTCGACCCACTCCGTTTCGTTGGAGAAGCAGTACACCTCGATGGGCACGCCGTGAGGCCCTGGGGCGAGCTGACGCACCATGAGGGTCATGTGCCGGTGCGTCTTCGGATGAGCCTTCAGGTATCCTTCGACGTACGCTCGGAATGCTTCCAGGTTGGTGAAGCGCCGAGCTGACTTGCCTTCCACCCCGGCTCCAGCTTCAAGGGAGTCGCGGGCGGCCGCCACTTCAAGATTGGGCGCGAACCGCCCTCGCCCGGTCCTGGATCGCGACAGTTCTTGAATCTCTTCGTCCGCGAGGAACCTTATCGAATTGACATCAATGAGAACCGCGCGCTTGATCCGTCTGCCTCCCGACTCGGACATGCCCCGCCAGTTCTTGAACGAATCCCCGATCAACCTGTGTGTCGGGATGGCCGAGATCGTCCTGTCCCAGTTCCGCACCCGGACCATGTGCAGGTCGATGTCGATCACCGTACCGTCGGCGTTCGCGTGCGGCACCTCCACCCAGTCTCCGATGCGAACGATGTCGTTCGAGGTGATCTGGACGCTCGCGGCCAAGGAGAGCAGCGTGTTGCGGAATATGAGCATCAGAAGCGCGGCCAGCGCACCGACGCCGGAGAGGAAGGCCACGGGAGAGCGACCGAGGAGAATGGCTACGATCACGACTCCGGCGACGACATAGACCGCCAGCGTGGCGATCTGCATGTAGCTCTTGATCGGCTTGGCCACCGACGCCGGGGACGTCCCGTGGTACACGGCGCTGAAGGACTCCAGCGCGGCCACGAGGGTGCGCGCGATGGTCAACGTGATGTAGGCGGCCGAGAGACGACGGACGAGCGTCCAGAAGAGAATAAGGAAAGCCGCTTCCGCCCCCGCCTCCGCTTCCGACCCGGTCACCCCCAGAGCGGGAACGATGCCGAAGTAGATGACCAGGGCGGGCACGATGGGCGCGAGCCGGGCGAGCACCATCTTGTCGAGGGGACCGTCGTCCAGCGAAAGCCGTGCTTCGGAGGCCACTCTGCCGAAGGTCTTGGCGATGACCCGGGATTTCATCCAGTCCGCGAGCACCGCCAGGACCAACAGGGCTCCGAGCCCGATGCCCAGGTGCCACCAGTTCAGCGGGAGGGAATCTTCCATGTCCGGGCCGCCTCAGGTGCGTGTTTCCCGACGGAGTGGTCGCGCCCTCCCGGCGGCATCGCGATGTGCAGGCCTTCGCGCCGCCCATGGAGAGCCTCCGGCGCGGGCGCTACTTCTCGGCATGGGCACTTCTCGGCATGGGCCGGCGCTCGGCGTGGGGCGCAGGGATCAGCGAATCCCATCCGGCAGACGCTTCACGACCACAGTAGACACGTCCAAGTCGTCCCTCTCCACGAAGGCGGCGAGACCGTTCGGGCCGAAGGCCGAGGGCATCGCGGTGGAGCCGGGCGCGAACGTGCCCCAATAACGACCGTCCGCCGAAATGAGGTCGATCCGGCTGCCATCCGTCCCTTCGTCACCGCGGTGGCGGACCCAGACGGTGCCTTCCCAGCTCGTTTTCAGGCTGAGCACCACCGGTATCTCGTGGAAGAACTCCATTTCCTTGATGTGGTTGCGCTGCCATTCGATCATCGCTTCACGAAACGGGTCGCCGTCCCCGTCGCCGAGCGCGTCCAATTGGCGCTCGATCTCGCCTTCCTTGATGCGGTCCGTAACGGATCTGGGCCGGAATGGACGGGTCAGGATCCGCGTCACCGGGCCGCCCGGCGCGGCGAACTTGATTGCGTAGGCGGAAGAGTCCGTGTAGGCGAGTTCCCCGCTTGGCAGCACGGCGGCCGTGAGCGTAGGCCGAAAGGCCCCTTCTGGATGGACGGGAGGCCACCATCCGGCCACTACCGAGTCGATGCCGACCTCGTCGCCGGTCAGATCGTAGCTCAGGAGATAACGGAAAGGAGCCGGCGCATCGTCATCGGGATTTGGCTCGCCTGTGCTCAGGTAGCCGACTTCGGTTGTGGACAGAACCCGATCCCGTCCGGGGAAGGCCTGAAGGTCGCGGATAATCGCGAAGTGCGTGTGCGGTCCTGGCAGGGGGATGGTCCGTTCGAATTCGCTGTTCGCATCGAAGAGTGCGAATCCCATGCGGTTCGGGTCGAAGACGGTCACCCGCCCGTCCGCCATGACGCCAAATCCCAGCGCGCTCGGTTCCTCGAATTCACCCGGGCCTTCCCCTTCTCCTATGAACTGTCGCACCAGCCGGCCTTGCGGACCGACCACGTAGATCCGCACCGCCACCCTGTCGAGGATGTAGAGGTTGCCATCCCCGTCGAAGCCGACGCCGCCCACGCGACCGAACGTGTCCCAGCGATCCCCGTCCGTTGAGCCCAACCGGTAGACTTCCTCGAAGTCGGCGTCAAGGAGCCGGTCATCGGCCGGGAGTTCGACCACCTGTTGGGTGGCAAGCGGGCCTGCGGTCGTTCCGAGCACGGCGACCAATACTGCGGCGCCGGCCACATGCGCTCGGGTGCGGTCCTTCCAAGTCACATTAATCCATGGCGCTCCCACTGATTCCCTTGGCTCTCTACGAGATCCCGGCGATAGGCCCGGAACCGCGAGTGAGTCGTCGATCAGGTTGCGCAGGTCGCCTTTCACGGGTTCGCCCCTCCTCCGAGCGTGCAGATGGCGTCTTTCTACAGGAACCGACGGAAAGTCAGCGTGGACGGCCGGTCTCGCAAGGCGTGGCCGGCCGCCCCGTCCACCGGGAGCCCTCCTTCTCGGGTCGATACGCGCGGGCTATCATGTCATGCCGTTCTCAACGAACGCCAGCACGAAAGGCCGCACGCAACCATGAAGGCACCCGCGGCGAGGGCACCCGCATCGCCTCTCTCGACATGACCGGCGCCGTTCGGGTCGCCGGGGGCAAGTCGGCCGCGACCGGTTCCGTGACTCCCGGCCTGGACCGCTTCGTCGGCGGGGAGGCCTCCGAAGCCCGGGGCCTGCGCGGCCGCCGTCTGGGCCTGATCGCGCACCCCGCGTCGGTCACCTCGGACCTGGTCCGCGCCGCGGACGCCATCCTGGCCGCCGGCTACGATCTCCGCGCCCTCTTCGGCCCCCAGCACGGCGCCCGCGGCGAGAAGCAGGACAACATGATCGAGTCCGGCCACTACGCGGACCCGGTCACCGGCCTCCCGGTCCACTCCCTCTACGGCGATGTCCGCAAGCCGACCCCCGCGATGCTCGAGGGCCTCGACGCCGTACTCTTCGACCTCCAGGACGTGGGCGTGCGGGTCTACACCTTCGTCTGGACGATGGCGCTCGCGATGGAGGCGTGCGCCGAGGCGGATATCCGGTTCGTCGTCCTCGACCGCCCCAACCCGGTCGGCGGCGCCCGGCGCGAGGGCCCCGTGCTGCGACCCGGCTACGAGTCCTTCGTCGGTCTCCACCCGGTCCCCCTCCGGCACGGCCTCACCTGCGGCGAGATGGCGCGCTGGCTGAACGAGGAGCGCGGCATCGGCTGCGACCTCGCGGTCGTTCCCTGCGACGGCTGGCGGCGCTGCATGCTCGGGCGGGACACCGGTCTCGCCTGGGTGATGCCCAGCCCCAACCTGCCCACGCCCGACTCCTGCACGGTCTATCCCGGCATGGTGCTGCTCGAGGGCACCAACCTCTCCGAAGGACGCGGGACGACTCGCCCGTTCGAGCACTTCGGCGCACCGTGGCTGGACCCAGCGGCGCTGGCGGCGCGGCTCGCGGACGCCCGCCTTCCCGGCGTCCGTTTTCGCCCCTGCCACTTCGAACCCACCTTCCAGAAGCACGCCGGCCGGCTGTGCGGCGGCGCCCAGCTGCACGTCACCGACCCTCGCTCCTTCGAGCCGGTTCGCTCCGCCGTCGAGATCATCGCCGCCGCCCGCGCCCTGGCGCCGCACGACTTCGCCTGGCGCAGCCCCCCCTACGAGTACGAGGAGACGCTGCCCCCCATCGACATCCTGTGGGGGCATTCCGGGTTGCGGGAGGGTGTTAGGGACGGCAGGACCGCCGACGAGATTCTGGCGGCGGAGGAGGCCGGGCTGAAGGCCTTCGCCGCGTCGGCGGAGCGGCACCTGCTGTACTGAACCGGCCTGCGGGGCGGGGAGGCGGCCGTAGTGCGGACGGCGGTGCCGGCGGCGGGGTGGGCACGCGGACGAGCCCGCGGGGGCCTTGGAGTGGGGGGCAAAATGTATAGCAGACATTACATAATGTAAAGTATGCTTTACGGTGTGAACAGGTGAGGCGAAGCGGCCGGCGCGGATGCATCGCCGTTCGAATGCCGGGGGGGGATTTTTCCGCGGGCTATTAGCTCCGGCCCCCGTTTCGCCCGGGAGCGTACGCCTCCACGCAAATCTCCTCCGACCGTTTGCGGGTGCAGGCGATGTCGTAGGAGGTCTGCATCGCCAGGAGCGTGTCCATCCCGACGCCGAAGGCCCTTCTCGAGACGGAGCGCCATGGTGCTGGACAGGCTCGAATGTCCGTTCAGCAGCGTTGACAACGTGGGACGCGAGACGCCGAGGACCTCGGCGGCGGCCGCGACCGTCAGGCCATGGGCCTCGATGATCTCGGTTCTCACGAATGAACCGGGGTGAGGCGGGTTCGTCGGCTGCATGGCGGGACTCCGTTGGCTTCGCGATGTGGCGTGCGGCGCGTACTCTACTGACGCGCATCGTCGTCCGAATGTTGCACCGGCCGGCGGACGGGCGGTTCCGACTCGCGGAGCTCCTCCACCCGCAGGAGAGCCGAAACGCCGGCCGGCGGACGGGCGGTTCCGACCTTCGGTACGCCGCGTCACGGGCCGATCATCACTTCGCCTGGGGGTGCGGCGCCCGGAGAGTCCCGCTCGGTTCCCCCGGTCGCGAGCTCCCGCCCGGGTCCGTCTCAGCGAAACGCGAAGTCCACGACCAAGGGGAAGTGGTCGGACTGTCGCGTGTCGGACTCGCGGATGCGGAGCTGCTTGATCGCCGCGGGCGACAGGTCGGCGGCATCGAAGACGAACGCCCGCTCGACCCGAAGGACCGAAGCCCGGTACAGGACGTGGTCGAGGCGGCCGGGCGAGAAGGGGTCGCCGGCGCGCGTGCTCCGCCACGTCGCCAGCGAGCGGTCGCGGAGACGCTGCACGCGGACGACGTCCAGGTCGCCGCCGCCGGCCCCCAGGCCGGACCGCAGTTCATCGAGGGGGCGCGCGGACCCGACCAGGTTGAGGTCGCCGCCGATCACGAGGCCGGCGTCCGGCCGGCGGGCGAGTGCCGCAGCGACGGCGCGGTTCAACGTGCGCGCCTGGAGTTCCCGGAGGCGGTCCCGCGGGGAACCGTCGTACCCGGCGCTTTGGAGATCGACGGGGACGAAGAGGACGGAGTTGTCGCCCGCGTCCATCCAGGCTCCGGTCGCCGACAGGCCGCCGTCCGCCTCGGCTCGCGCGAGGACCGCGGGCGGCGCCATGCGGGGGAATTCGGGCTCGTCGCCCACCTCGCGCAGCCACCGTTCGAGCGCCCCCGGGGGGTGGTCGATCCTGGCCAGACCGGCCTCGCCCCGAAGCTCCGTCGCCCGCGCGCCGACGGCGGTGCGCTGGCGGCCCCCGCCCCGCGCGAGCCACCACCCCCACGACGGGCCCCCTCCCGCGGCGCGATCCCCGGAGAAGCGCTCGAGGTCCGCCATGGTCGCTTCGGCGTAGACCTCGTCGAGGAGGATCACGTCCGGGTCGAGAGCCGCGAGGACGCGCCTGAACGCCTCCGGGCGGTCGCGAAAGTGCCCGTCCGAGACGTTCCAGGTCACGACGCGTAGCGCGCCCGGCGCTCGGGCCACGGCGTCCGCTCCCAGCAGGGGGGGAGGTTCGCCCGGAGCGGTGGCGAGAGTGTGGGCGAACACGGGCGTTTCGTCGGCCACGGCGCCGGCTTGCATGTGGCGCAGCCGTCCGGCGAGCCGGGTCCCGGCGGCGGTCTCGCTAGGCGGTTCGCTCCCGGCGGCCGCGTCGGAAAGATCCGGCCGCTTCGCGAGCCAGTCGCGCACCATGAGCCGGTCCAGCCTGACCTCGAACCTGTCCGACGAGTGGGTGGGAGACACGAGCAGGCCGACGGCCGACGCGCTCTCGATCTCGTCCGGACCGTCCGCGCCGATCCGCCGGACCCCCGCCCCCGCCCCGCGCGCGTCAGCCGCCGAATCCCATTGCCGGGAGAGGACGACGGCCAGGTCGGCGCCCTCCACGCCGCCGTACGACCCTCCCGTGCCCGGATCGGCGTCGCCGTCGAGCACGATTTCGACCGACCCCGGCATTCCCTGCGCGGTGACCGTGTCTCCCAGGTCGATCAGCAGGTGGATGAAGCGGGGATCGTCCTGCACGAAGACCGCGCCGAAGTCGACGGGGGCGCCGCGCGGGGCGTCGCCGGAGGGATCGCTCGCCGCCGCCGGAACGCCGGTCCAGTCGTCGAAGCCGCCGTCGGTCCAGACGACGTGCGCGGGCGCCGGCGAGGGGTGGTCGGAGCCGCATCCGGCGAAGGCGGCCAAGGCGGTCCCGAGGGCCAGCAGTGCGATGCTTGGAGAGCGCGCGGTCATGTGGGACCGCGACCGGGCGGGGCCCGGCTCGGACGCCGGGTAGCCAAAGGAGACCCGCTCCGCGCTCACCACCAGGGAGTCCAGCCCTCCTTCACCCGTTCCCAGGGCTGCAGCGCCCGGTTCTCGCGCGCGTAGTCCATGGGCGTCTTCCCCTCGTCGTCGCGAGCTTCCGGGTCGGCGCCGAGCCGCAGGAGCAGCGGGAAGACGTCGGGCCTCACCATCGCCGCCCAGTGCAGGGCTGTGCGCCCGTCCGGGTCGGCAAGCTCCAAGTCCGCGCCCGCCCGCGCCAGCGCCTCGATGTAGGCGGGGTGTCCGACGTGACGAACCGCAAAGAATATCGGCGACACGTGCGTGGTGAGCGACGACTCGCGGAAAAAGCGAAAGCGCGTCCCGTGCCCGTCCACGTCCGCTCCCGCCGCGACGAGCATCGGCACGGTTTCGGGATTGCCCTGGGCTGCCGAGTAGAGGGGAGTAAGGTAGCCGGACCAGACCTGTTCCAAGTGGACCCAGCGGTCCATCCTGCCCCGCTTGGTTGGGTCGGCTCCGGCCTCCAACAGGACGGCGAGCACCGCGGAGTTTGGGTTTCCGGCGGCATTGTGAAGCGGAGTCCATCCGTTGAGGCTGCGGGCGTTCACGTCCGCGCCGGCTTCGAGCAGCACGGCGGCGACCTCCGGGTTCGGATTGGACGCCGCGAAGTGCAATGGAGTCCCATCACTATCACCGGACCAGTACCACTTTGCCTCCCACGGGTGCCACGCGTGCGGATCCGCCCCTGCCCGAAGCAGTGCCCTCACCGCATCGGGCGTGGCGTACCGGGCGGCATAGTGAAGGGGCGTGGCACCGTTTCCGTCGCGAGCGTCCACGTCCGTTCCCTCTTGGGCGAGGATGTCGATCACCGAAAGGTCCCGCGCGTGGACCGAAGCCAAGTGCAGAAGCGTCGGCGGGGAGTTCGGGTCGGCCCCGGCCTCGAGGCAGCCGACCACCGCATCGACGCCGGCGACGGCGAAAAAGGTCGCAGTTCCCCAGTTCCCGCAGGCGGCCGGGTCGGTTGGGTTCCCCGCGCTGTCCCGAACCGCCGGGTCCGCGCCGGCCTCCAACAGCTTCACCGCCCCGTCGGCTTGGTCCGCCGTCAGCGCCAACTCCAGCGGTGTCCGTCCGTCGCTGTTACGGGCGTCCACATCCGCGCCGGCCTCCAGCAACGCGGCAATCACGTGAACTGGGCCCGTCGGCTCGTACCGATCCCGAAACTTCACCGCGACATGCAGGGGGGTTTCTTCGCCCATGTACGTGCTTTCTTCGCCCATGTACGTGCGCGCGTTCACGTCCGCGCCAGCCTGGAGCAGCAGGCGCACCATCGGAATCGAGTCCCCCCCCGCCCACCCCTCCGCCACCGCCGCAAAGTGCAGCGGTGTCGCCCCCGCGTAATCGCGCGCGTTCACGTCGGCACCCGCCTTGACCAGCGCGGAGGCGGCGACCTCGGCGCGGAAGCCGCCCCAGGCGACTATGTGCAGCGGCGTCACCTCGTAAGGGCCGCGGCTAGCATTCGGATCCGCGCCCGCCGCCAGGAAGAGGGCGATCTTCTCGGGAGCGTCCCCACTGGAGGACCGTTCCACAATCTCGGCCAGATCCAACAACTCGGTCCCTTGCAACGGAAACGGCCTGCCGGCTTGGGCGAAGGCCGCCAGACAGTCTCGCACGCTCTGGGGCGAGGAGTCACGCAGAGAAAAGAAGTCCCGGTGATCGAATTCGCACGGAGGGTCGCCGGTCCCGGCGATGCTGTCCGAACCGGCGTCGCCCCCGGGCTCGGGCGCTGCCGGCCGATCGCCGTGGCGGCGGGCCGCGTCGAGCGGCGTTTCCCCCTGGTCGTTGCGGGCCTTCCAGTCGGCGCCGGCGCCGGCCAGCAGCGAGATCACGGCCGAGTCGCCCGTCGGCGCGGCCAGGTGCAGGGGCGTGTCGCCGTCCGCGTTGCGCACCCGCGGATCCGCGCCGGCCTCCAGGAGGGCGGCCACGCGCGATGCGGGTTCTTCTCCCACGACCGCCCTGTGGAGCGGGAAGGAGCCGTTGGCCGGGTTCCGGCGGTTGACGTCCGCCCCGGCGGCCGCCAGGAGCCGGATGACTTCGGGCTTGGAGTACGCGGCGGCGGTTTCAAAGGGGGTTACGCCATTTGCCGTCGGCGCATTCGGATCCGCGCCGGCCTCCAGGAGGGCGCCGAGCACGGCCGCGTTAACCGGCCGCCGCACGGCCCAGTACAGCGGCGTTAGTCCCCGTCCGCCGCGAGCATTCGGATCCGCGCCGGCCTCCAACAACCTTGCGGCGACGGCCGCATCCACCGAGCCGACTCCTTGGAGACGCAGTAGCTCGCGCACGACCGTCATGGGGCTGTGGTCGCCGAGGGGATGGGCGGGAAAGGCCAGGGCGTCGCTCCAGGCCAGCTCCATGGGCGTGACGCCCGACCGGTCCCGGACCTCCAGGTTGGCGCCCGCCTCCACCAGGGCGGTGACGACGGCCGGGTTTTGGGATCTCGCAGCCAAGTGGAGCGGGGCGACGCCGTCCAGGTCCCTCGCGTTCGGGTCGGCGCCCGCCTCCGCCAAGGCGGCGACGACGGCCGGCTTGCGGGCTTCCGCAGCCCAATGGAGCGGGGTGACGCCGTCCAGGTCCCCCGCGTTCGGGTCGGCGCCCGCCTCGACCAGGGCGGTGACCACCCCGGAGTGCCCATTCCCCTCGGTGCCCGAACTCCCCGCCACGGCCTCGTGCAGGAGAGTGATGCCGCCCGGCGCCCGGACGTCCATTTCCGCGCCCGCCCCGACGAGCAGGGAGACGACTTCCGGATGCGGCGTCTCTCGCGTCGCGACGAAGAGGGGGGCCAGGGGGAACCGGCGCGGGTTGCCGTTGGGATCCGCGCCCGCCCGGAGGCACTCGCCGACGTCCTCCGGCGAGGCCGAGCTGAAGAAGTCCCGTGTGCCCCAGTCGTCACAGACGGACGGGGTGGCCGCGGGAGGTGCGGCGGTGGCCGGCGGGACCGGATCCGCCGCCGGTGCGCCCGCGCAGGCCGGGAAGAACAGGAGGGCGACGGGAGGGAGGACGAGGACCCGAAGGGCGCCGAGACGCCGGCGGCCGCCGAACCGGCCTGGACTGACGAGGGCGCACCGTTCCATGAGCTGCTCCGAACTTGGGTTGTGACCCGTGCAAGTTATCCCCGGCGAGGCCGCTTCGGCCACTCTCTCTCTCGGGCCGCGACGAAGACCGCCGGCGGCAGCGCTCGCGCTGTCGCGGCCCGCGCCGCCCGCCGCCCGACACCGTGTAGCTTTGGGACATGAGCTACCTCGCCGCCGCCGTCCTTGCCCTGGCGGCCGGACCCCTCCTGGATGCGGGGGCCGCGCGCCGCCGCCCGGCCCCGGTGCTCGACGGCATGGTCATGGCCGCGGTTCCCGGCCTGGTCTTCCTGGAGTTCGTCCCTTCGGCGGTGGGCGAGGGGCGGTGGGGCGTCCTCGTCGCACTGGTCCTGGCGGTCTTCGTCGCGGGAACGGACACCGGCTCGCACGGCGCCGGGGGCTGTCTGTCGCGTCTTCATGTGCTAGCGGCGGAGAGCGCCCCGCCTTTCGGCGCGTTCCCGTTCAGTTCTTGCGGAAGAGGCGCTGGCATGTTACCATGAAGTGACTAGTTGGTTCCACGGTGGGGAGCGACCCGAAACCGAAGGGAGACGTATTGTCTCCAGAGAGAAGTTAGTCATGGGTAAGTTGATCGAGGTGCCTCTGAGCGAAGAGCAGCGTGTCTTCTTGGAGAAGGTATCGCGCGAACTCGGTGGTCATCTGCGGGGCACCACGTCGCAAGTGGAAGGGGAGCGATTTTTAAATTGGTAATTTCCTTGAGCGTTGCCAGTGCGATTCAGTTGTGTGCTGGCTGTACCGTGACTTTCGAGACTTTAGATACGCTTGGCGCGGCGGACGATCCCGCAGGCGTGGGATTGCTCGCGGAAGTCCTTCCGATGAAGAACGAAGGATATCTTGTGAGTTCCCAACTCCTCGGGGGAGAGGTGATCGTTTATGACTCGGCAGGCCGCTACTCGAGGATGCTGACTCGGGAAGGTGAGGGTCCGGGAGAGTTGCGCGGGTCTGCGGAGTTCGCCATCGGCGTCGGCGGAATACTCATTCATGAACTGCGAAGCCCCGTGCTGCATCTTTTTTCGAGCAACCTCGAATTCAAGAAGACGTTTCGAGCTCCGGGAGTTGCGTGGTCCGTCCAGCCGGATCAGGCTACCGAAGGCTGGCTGGTCAGCTACACTGGGGGAGGCGACGGACCTGAGGGGGGGGTTGTGTTCCTTGATCGAGGAGGAAACATAATCCGCTCAATGAAGGCAAGTGAAGAGTCCGGCAGTCTGCGTTTCGCCGTGGGAGATGCGGTCCGCGGCCCGGACGGCATGATATGGACAGCGTCATACACGGGACTGGTGGAGGTCTTCGATGACGATCTACGGCTCTTGGGCTCCCTGCAACTGGAAGGACCTGGGCTCGGTTTGGAATTCGATCCTAGCGTCCCCACAGGCCGCAGTCCGCCGGCCATTGTCACCGACATCCACTTCGCGGCCGACGGCTCTGTGTGGGTCTTCGTATTAGGACCAGCCACACCGCCCCCGCCGAATATTGGAGACCAGGCGACACCGGAGGAACTCATCGACACTTTCATCCACTCGGTTCGCATGGACTCAGGTCGTGTAGTGCTAGTGGGAACGGCCCGCTTCGACAACCTAGTGCGTCCGCTGGGTGATGAGGACTTGGCCTACGACCTTGTCAACATGCCGGACGGCGACCGTCGAGTCCGGTTGGGACGATTGCGCCTTTCCAGACAGGAGCTACCGAAGAGATAAGGCACGTTTGGCCGGAAGAAAGCCCACGGCGTCGCTCACCTCCCCGTTGCTCCGGTTCAGACCCGTGAGCATTTCGAGCGTCCGGTCCTGGCCGTGTTCGCTATGACGGCCTCGGAGCGTTTCTCGGCGTCCAGCGGCGGCGACGTGTGGAGCCGGTAGCTCTCCAGATCGACTTGAGGGCGAAGCACGGCCACCTCGTCTACCAGCCGGAAGAGCACCCCGACCTCCTCGGGCGACTGGGGTTGGCGAGGATCAGCACGGCGTTCTTCCCCCGCCACGTCGCGGCCCGCGCCGCCCGCCGCCCGACACCGTGTAGCTTTGGACATGAGCTACCTCGCTGCCGCCGTCCTCGCCCTGGCGGCCGGACCCCTCCTGGATGCGGGGGCCGCCCGCCGCCGCCTGGCCCCGGTGCTCGACGGCATGGTCATGGCCGCGGTTCCCGGCCTGGTCTTCCTGGAATTCGTGCCTTCGGCGGTGGGCGAGGGGCGGTGGGGCGTCCTGGTCGCGCTGCTCCTGGGATTCGCCCTGCCGGTCGCCGCCGAGAGAACCACGCGCCGGGCGGGCGAGGGCGCCCACCGCTGGGCCCTGCTGGCCGGCCTTTCCGGGTTCGTGATCCACTCGGGACTGGACGGCGCGGCGCTGGCGACGCTCCCGCCCGGGGCGCCGGCGTCGCTGCCCCTGGCCGCCGTGCTGCACCGGATTCCGGTTGGCGTCGCGGCCTGGTGGCTAGTGACGAAGGAGATCGACCGGAGGGCCGGCGTCGCCGCCCTGACGGTGCTCGCGCTCGCCACGTTTGGCGGCTACGTCTTCGGGACCGCCGTCGTCGCGGCCGCGCCCGGCTCGGGAGCGCTCGCCCTCTACCAGGCCGCCGTCGGGGGATCGCTCGCCCACGTCGCGATGCACCAGCACGGACCGGCCCCTGCCCCGCTCGATCGCCGCCGCGAGGGATGGGGAGCGATCCTGGCCGTCGCGCTGCTGCTGGCGGTCTTTGTCGCGGGAACGGACACCGGTTCGCACGGCGCCGGGAGCTTTCTGTCGCGTCTTTACGTGCTCGCGGCGGAAAGCGCCCCCGCCCTCCTGCTCGCGTACCTGTGCGCGGGTCTCCTGAGCGCCTTCCTGCCCCAGCGGTCCGTTCGCTGGATGGAACGCGGAGGCGGCCTCTCGCAGGCGGCCCGGGGCATGGCGATCGGCCTCCCCTTCCCGGTCTGCTCCTGTGGCGTCGTGCCGCTCTACCGGAGCCTCATCCGGAGAGGCGCTCCACCGGCGGCGGCGATGGCCTTTCTCGTGGCCACGCCCGAACTCGGCCTCGACGCGGTCCTCCTCTCCATCCCGCTGCTGGGACCCCAGGTCACCATGCTTCGCCTGGCCGCGGCGGCGCTGGTCGCGCTGCTCGTGGGGTGGTGGGTGGGCGGCAGGCTGAAGGCGGCCCGTCGCGCCGACGAGCCGAGCCGGGCGGCCGCCGGGGGGCCGGGCGCGGTCCGCAGGCTCCGGGGAGCGTTGCGAACCTGCACCGGCGAGGTCGTCGACCACACGGCCCCCTGGATCCTCCTCGGGCTGGGCGTCGCAGCCCTCGTTACCCCGTTTCTGGAGAGCGGCTGGCTCGGCGGCCTCCCCCCGGTGGCCGGCGTCCTCCTCTTCGCCCTTTTGGGCTTCCCCACCTACGTCTGCGCCGCCTCCGCCACGCCCCTGGTGGCCGCGTTCCTAGCGACCGGGCTCTCCCCCGGTGCCGGGATCGCGTTCCTCATCACGGGGCCCGCCACCAACATCTCGACGCTTGGCCTGGTGAGCAGCCTCCACGGCAGAAGGGCCGCGGCCGCCTTCGCCGCGGTCATGGTGACCTTCGCGGTCGCGGCGGGCGTCGCGATCAACGCCGCCTTCGGGGTCCTGCCCGTCCCGTCCCTGGAGGCCCTCACGGAGGAGCCGCCGTCCCCGCTCCAACGGCTGAGCCTGGTTCTCCTCGCCGGGCTTTTCCTGCGGTCGGTCGCGCGGCGCGGGCTCCGCGCCTTTGCGGGAGAGATGCGCGAGGGGCTGGGCTGGGCGCGGGGAGGGGCGGAAGCCGGGGCTCCGTGACTTCGTTGTCCGCGCCCCGCGCGCGGCCGGGAAGCCGCGGCCGCGCCGTCGGCCCGCGCCATCGCCGAAGCGGCGGTTCCGGGGCGGGCCCTTGCAGCCCGTGGGCAAAATCCCCCCGGCATTCGAACGGCGATGCATCCGCGCTGGCCGCTTCGCTTCACCGGTCCACGCGATTGAAGACGCGTACATCGAACGAGTGCCCAACCGGAAGTCACCGCCCGCCGTGCTGCTCCGCGAGTCCTGCCGCGAGGGCGGCAAGGTCAGGAAGCGCACCCTGGCCAACCTGTCGAAGTGGCCCGGCGAACTCGTGGACGGGCTGCGCATCCTTCTCAAGGGGGGCGTGGCGATCTCCGGCGGGGCTGCGGTGAATCACTGCGCTCAGAGCCCCGAAGATCCGCAAGCTGGTGGAAGGCGGCGACTTGCGGATGTCGCTCTTCGACGAACGGAACCTGGCGGAGATCTCCGCGCCTGAACTCTACCCGGGCGAACGGCTCGTCGTCTGCCGCAATCCGCTGCTCGCGGCCGAGCGGGCCCTCAAGCGCGAGGCGCTGCTCGAGGCCACGGAGGCGAAGCTCGACCTGGTTCTAGTCACTCTCGCACTCCCCGCTTTGTCCGCTTGGCCCGGCGGCTGCGTCGCAACGGAACGGGAGCCGGTTTCCGGAAGCACCCGAAACCGGCCGGTGTGAGATTCGACTCTGATCCGGAATCGTTGCGCCTATAGGGTGGGATTTCGTCAAGTCCTACCCACGTCGTAACGTCATCGAGGTCTGTCCGCCGTCCGGGTCGCGTAGGACGCCGGTCAACACATCGTCGCTCGTCCGCGTTCCCACCCATCGCAAATCCCAGGTATCGTCAGGACCGAAGTACACGACCAAGGTCATCCTGACATCGGGGTGAGTGTAGGAGCCGGTGACGTCCCCCGTGACTGTCACGGGTTCGAGGGTGAACGATGCGGAACCGGCGATCACCCCTCCACTTTCCCGAAGCTCCCACGTGAACGAAACGATGGTGCCGGCCAATTCAGCGCTTCCGGTCCACGTCCCGGAAGGGGGAACGTCTTCCGGCTCCGTCGTGCAGCCGGAAACCGCCAGTAGCGCCACCAGCACAAACGCCGTAGCGCGAGACATTAGCCGCTCCTTGCGGCCGGTGGTCGGCGGGACCGGATCCGCTGCCGGTGCGCCCGCGCAGGCCCGGAAGAACAGGAGGGCGGCGGGAGGGAGGACGAAGATCCGAAGGGCACAGGGCCGCCGCCGGCCGCCGAACCGGCCGGAACTGACGGGGGTGCACCGTTCCATGAGCTGCTCCGAACTTGGGTTGTGGCCGTGCAAGTTATCCCGGCGAGGCCGCTTCGGCCACTCTATCGGGCCGCGACGAAGACCATCGGCGGGACGATTGCGATGGAGAGCGGCCTCACTCTGTCAACTTGGCATTACACAATGTCAACCGGAGTTGACTCCGTGTCCCCAGGTTTTCCGCCCCCACGGCCCCCTGGATCCTCCTCTGCGTTGCTCCTCGGGCGAATAGCGCTGCCATTCCCCCTTCGTCGCGCCTTGCCAGCCCGCCGCCTCGCCGCTCTAGGTGCTCGCGGGCTTCATCCACGGACTGCTGAGCGAGAGCACCCGTCAACTTGTCCCGAGCAGAAGCGACGAGAGCCCCGCGAGCGGTGTCATTTGGCCGCCCAGGCCCCCGTGCCGTCGCGCCGTCGGCCCGCGCTGCGAGCCGCTTGTTGCCGACGCTTTCGTTCGGATCCTTGAGGCTCTGCGCCAGCTGGCAGATTCCGCGAAAGTCGTCGCAGCGAAACGCCCGGCCCCGGTATTCCGGCGCGACTTGGGCCACGCAGGTCGGCAACCGCTCGGCAGATCCGCGCGCCGTTGCTCAGATCGTCACCACCAGGGAGTCCAGCCCTCGTTCACCCGTTCCCAGGGCTGCAGCGCCGGGTTCTCGCGCGCGTAGTCCATGGGCGTCTTCCCCTCGTCGTCGAGAGCTTCCGGGTCGGCGCCCAGCCGTAGGAGCAGCGGAAAGACATGGGAACTGCGGATCGCCGCCCAGTGCAGGACGGTGCGCCCGTCCGGGCCGGCAAGCCCCAAGTCCGCGCCCGCGCGCGCCAGCGCCTCGATGTTGGCGGGGCGTCCGTTGTAGCGAACCGCATAGAATATCGGCGACACCTGCGTGGCGACCGACGACCTGCAGAGACGAAAGCGCGTCCCGTGCCCGTCCACGTCCGCTCCCGCCGCGACGAGCATCGGCACGGTTTCGGGATTGCCGTGGGCTGCTGAGTAGAGGGGAGTGAGGTAGCCGGACCAGTCCCCGCCGAAGCAGCCGCCCACGCGGCCCCGCTTGGTGGGGTCGGCTCCGGCCTCCAACAGGACGGCGAGCACCGCGGAGTTTGGGTTTCGGGCGGCATTGTGAAGCGGAGTCCACCCGGCAAGGCTGCGGGCGTTCACGTCCGCGTCGGCTTCGAGCAGCACGGCGGCGACCTCCGGGTTCGGATTGTACGCCGCGGAGTGCAAAGGAGTCCCGTCAGTGCGCGACGGCTGATCGTCCCACGTGTGCGGGTCCGCCCCTGCCCGAAGCAGTGCCCTCACCGCGTCGGGCGTGCCGACCCGGGCGGCACGGTGAAGGGGCGTGGCACCGTTTTCGTCGCGAGCGCCCACGTCCGTTCCCGCCTGGGCGAGGATGTCGATCACCGAAGGATCCCGCGCGTGGACCGAAGCCAGGTGCAGGAGCGTCGGCGGGGAATTCGGGTCGGCCCCGGCCTCGAGACAGCCGGCCACCGCATCGACGCCGGCGACGGCGAAAAAGGTCGCGGTTCCCCAGTTCCCGCAGGCGGCCGGGTCGGTTGGGTTCCCCGCGCGGTCCCGAACCGCCGGGTCCGCGCCGGCCTCCAACAGCTTCACCGCGGCGGCGGCCTGGTCCGCCATCAGCGCCAACTCCAGCGGTGTCCGTCCGTCGCTCGTACGGGCGTCCACATCCGCGCCGGCCTCCAGCAACGCGGCAACCACGTGAACTGGGCCCGCCGGCCGATACCAAGCCTGACGCGACTTCACCGCCATATGCAGGGGGGCTTCTTCGCCCATGTACGTGCGCGCGCTCACGTCCGCGCCGGCCTGGAGCAGCAGGCGCACCATCGGAATCGAGCGCCCCCCCGGCCACCCCGCCGCCGCCGCCGCAACGTGCAGGGGCGTCCACCCCGAGGGTTCGCGCGCGTTCACGTCGGCGCCCGCCTCGACCAGCGCGGAGGCGACGACCTCGGCGCGGAGGCCGCCCCGGGCGACGAAGTGCAGCGGCGTACCCAAGTCGAAGGGGTCGTCACCGCGGCGCCCGTTGGGATCCGCGCCCGCCGCCAGGAGGAGGGCGATCTTCTCGGGAGCGTCTCCATCGGAGGACCGTTCCAGAGTCTCGGCCAGATCCCGCAACTCGGTCCCTTGGAACGGAAACGGCCTGCCGGCTTGCGCGAAGGCCGCCAGACAGTCCCGCATGCTTTCGAACGAGGCTTGATACCAGTGCCAGCTACTGGGTTCGCACGGAGGGTCGCCGGTCCCGGTGATGCTGTCCGAACCGGCGTCGCCCCCGGGCTGGGGCGCGGCCGGCCGATCGCCGTGGCGGCGGGCCGCGTCGAGCGGCGTTCCCCCCTGGTCGTTGCGGGCCTTCCAGTCGGCGCCGGCGCCGGCCAGCAGGGAGATCACGGTCGAGTCGCCCCCCGGCGCGGCCAGGTGCAGGGGCGTGTCGCCGTCGGCGTTGCGCACCCGCGGATTCGCACCGGCATCCAGGAGCGCGGCCACGCGCGATGCGGGTTCCTTTCCCGCCACCGCCCTGTGGAGCGGAAAGGAGCCGTCGGCCGGGTTCCGGCGGTTGACGTCCGCCCCCGCGGCCGCCAGGAGCCGGATGACTTCGGGCTTGGCGGACGCGGCGGCGGCCTCAAAGGGGGTTACGGCGTTTAGCATCGGCGCATTCGGATCCGCGCCGGCCTCCAGGAGGGCGCCGACCAGGGCCGCGCTAACTGACCGCCGCACGGCCCAGTACAGCGGCGTTCGTCCCCATTCGCCGCGGGCGTTGGGATCAGCGCCCGCCTCCAGCAGCTGCAGGATCAGCTCGGGTGCGGAGCGGGACAGCAGCCGGACGGCGGTTGTCAACGGCGTATCCTCATCGTCCGCCGCGTAATTGACGTCCGCACCGGCTTCGATCAGGAGGGACGCGATGGCCGGGTCGCGGCTCCGGATCGCAATGTCGAGGGGCGTGGTCCCCCCGCCGAGGCTAGCATTCGGATTCGCGCCGGCCGCCAACAACCTTGCGGCGACGGCCGCATCCATCGAGCCGACTCCGTGAAGAACGGTGCTGCCCCACCGGTCGCGCGCATGCACGTCGGCGCCCTCTTCCAGGCAGCGCGCGAAGTCCGCTGCGGACGCCGCGTGGTGGAAGGCCTGCGTGTGCCAGCGCCCGCAGAAGGTGGGACTTGTGATTTCGTCGAGACTTCTGCTCCCTAAACCGTCTGCCCCAAGACGCAGCAGCTCGCGCACGACCGCCATGGGGTTGTGGTCGCCGAAGGGACGGGGAAAGTCCACGGCGTCGCTCCAGGCCAGCTCCATGGGCGTGACGCCCGACCGGTCCCGGACCCCCAGGTCGGCGCCAGCCTCCACCAGGGCGGTGACGACGGCCGGGTTGCCGGAGCTCGCAGCCAAGTGGAGCGGGGGACTCCGTCCAGGTCCCTCGCGTTCGGGTCGGCGCCAGCCTCGACCAGGGCGGTAAAGACGGCCGGGTTGCGGGCTCTCGCAGCCCGATGGAGCGGGGCGACGCCGTCCAGGTCCCCCGCGTTCGGGTCGGCGCCCGCCTCGACCAGGGCGGTGACGACCCCGGAGTGCGCATTTTCCGCCGCGGCCTCGTGCAGGGGAGTGATGCCGCCGCGCGCCCGGGCGTCCACCTCCGCGCCCGCCCCGACGAGCAGGGAGACGACTTCCGGATGCGGCGTGTATCGCGCCGCGACGAAGAGGGGGGCCAGGGGGAACCGGCGCGGGTTGCCGTTGGGATCCGCGCCCGCCCGGAGGCACTCGCCGACGTCCTCCGGCGAGGCCGAGCTGAAGAAGTCCCGTGTGCCCCAGTCGTCACAGACGGACGGGGTGGCCGCGGGAGGTGCGGCGGTGGCCGGCGGGACCGGATCCGCCGCCGGTGCGCCCGCGCAGGCCGGGAAGAACAGGAGGGCGACGGGAGGGAGGACGAGGACCCGAAGGGCGCCGAGACGCCGGCGGCCGCCGAACCGGCCTGGACTGACGAGGGCGCACCGTTCCATGAGCTGCTCCGAACTTGGGTTGTGGCCCGTGCAAGTTATCTCCGGCGAGGCCGCTCCGGCCACTCTCTCTCTATCGGGCCGCTACGAAGACCGCGGCGGGACGATCGCGATGGAGAGCGGTCTCACTCTGTCAACTTGGCATTACATAATGTCAACTGGAGTTGACTCCGCGCCCCAGACGGTCCGGCGCCTCGCCGCTCTCGGTGCTCGCGGGGCTTCATCCACGGACTGCTTGCGAGAGCACCCGTCAACTTGTCCCGTTCGGCCATTCTCGCGCCACTACGGCCTCTTGAGGTGCGGCTTGAGGGCCGAATCGACTCGCGTTATTCGCTACGTCAGCTTGACATGCAGGAACCGGGTTCGCTACGGTTCTGTCGGGACGCACTACGGTGGATCTCCATCGTACTGCCCCCTTTCCGAGGCCCGCGCTCCGGCGCGGGCCTTCGTGTTCCCTGCTCCAGAAGATTCCTGTGATCTATCTCGCCTACTTCGACGAATTCGGTCACATCGGCCCGTACGTCAGTCGCGCAGACCCACAACACAACGATAACCCCGTCTTCGGACTTGCTGGGTTCGTGATGCCCATCACGCAGATACGCGGATTTGCGATGTGGGTCTTCCGTCTCAAGAAGCAGATGTTCTCGCAGGAACTGGCGAGGTCTGCGGCTCGCCCTTGCGTCGCGCCGAGTCACGTCCTCGTCTCTACATCAGTTCCATCTGAACGTCCGCAACCCTCCGCCTGGCGGTTGCACAGTAATCCTCCGCGACGTCGATGCCGAGAAACTGCCGGCCGTTTTGCCGGGCCACCACGCAGGTGGTCCCCACACCGGCGAAGGGATCGAGCACGGTGTCGCCGCGGAAGCTGAAGAGAAGCATCACGCGGCGCGCCAACTCTTCGGGGAACATCGCGGGATGTCCGAAGTGCTTCATTCTGCGCTCCGGGGCTATCGCCCACCTGGCCACCACCCACTCCTTGAACGAATCGGCGTCGATGTCCGCGTCCTGCCGGCTGCCGCGCTTCCGCAGGTCGCCCTTGCAAAACACCTCGACGAACTCCCAGGTGTACTTGAGGTAGGGGCTTGCGGGGCTCTTCCAGCTTCCCCAGGCCGTGTACTTGCAGTTGTAGTTGTGCTTCTCCCACAGGATCTCGCCCTTCCAGATCAGACCCCGCTTCATGAGGTGGCTCGATATGATGTGGTGGCTGGGGATGTAGTCGGAGAACAGGGGTTGGACGTTCACCACGATGCGCCCTCCGACCACCAGGACCCGAACGCACTCGTCGAGGACCCGGAAGAGCTTCGCGAAGTACTCCTCCCAGTCGTGGGCGTCTCCCCCCGAGGCGGCTTGGCCGTCGTAGTCGAGGCCGAAATTGTAGGGAGGGGAGGTGAACACCAGATCTATGCTGTTCGACGGCACGGCCTTGAGCGCCGCCTCGCTGTCGCCGCAGACGATTCGGTCGACGAACTCCGGCGGAATCTCGTTGCGCACATCGGGGAAACAGTGGTTCCTGGCGTAGTAGTACTTTCCGCGACGCGCGCTCTTCCGTTGGCGCCCGACCACCTTGCGCTCCCTGTTGTACCCTACGTAGAGACGCTTTCGCCCATTGAGCCCGTAGCTCCCGACCCCTCGGACGGCGGGCACGATCCTGTCCAGGCCGGACGCGCCGGGGTGACTGTTCGCGACTCCGGTAACGGCGCGAGAGAGATCGTCCAGGTCCACTTCGCGGAGCCACACCAACAGGGCGTTGCCGTTGCCTGTCACGAAAAAATCGTCGGAATCGAAATGCCGGTTTAGGTTGTTGATCGCGTTGGTCATGGGCTCGCCGATCACGGTGTCCAACGGTATCGCAACTTGCTTGAACTTGGACTGGTCCACTCGACAATCTCCCGGTTGATTTCCATGAGCCCCCTCGCGTGGCTCGGCTCCCAGCAATCCGGCCTCTCTAGAGAGATGATCCGGATGGCTTGATGGCTTAGTCCAATGTAATGTCATATGGGTACGATATGGAACTCGAGTTCGCAACCCCGCTTCCTCGCCGAGGTCCGGGAAACGGCGGTACCTTCGGCTAGCCGGGCGGCCCCGCGCGCCATCATCGCTCAGCGCCCCTCCCCCGCCGAAAACGGTCCCCCCACCACCCGCCTCACGTCGTCCATCGTCGCGCCCGCCTCCTCCGGCGGTTCCGTGAACAGGCTCACCCCGATCGTCACCGCGAAGCCCACCGCGAACCCGGGAATCATCTCGTACAGGTCGTAGAAGTGCTCCTTGACGGCCAGCGTCCAGATCACCGCCGTGAGGAACCCCGAGATCATTCCCGAGATCGCCCCGGCCCGCGTCGTCCCCTTCCAGAAGAGCGAGCACAGCACGACCGGCGTGAACGCCGAGGCCAGCCCCGACCACGCGAAGAGGATGAACCAGAAGAGCATGCGGCTCTCGGGGAGCGCCACCGCGAGGCCCCCGAGGCCGATGACGATCGTCAGGACCCGACCCCACCGCGACAGCTTCCGGTCCGGCCAGTCCGGGCGAAAGACCTTCTGCACCACGTCGCGCACCACCGCCGACGAGGCGAGAATCAGCAGCGAGTCCACGGTCGACATGATCGCGGCGAGCACCACCACCAGGATCACGCCCGCCAAGATCGCCGGGAACAGCTCGGTCGACATGACCGGCAGCACCGTCTCGTGGTCGGCCAGACCCGGGAACAGGGCCCGTCCCGCCACCCCCGTCAGCACGGCCCCGACATCGAAGACGATCATGCACGCGACCGCCATCACCCCGCCGCCGAGGATCTGCCCCCGGTCCCGCGCCGACATGAACCGCGTCAGCAGCTGCGGCGCCCCCAGGAAGGCCAGCCCGATCCCGACGAAGCTCAAGGCGCTCATCACCCCCGTCGCCGTCAGCCCGTGTTCCCCCATCGGCCGCAGCAGCGCCGGGTCAGCCGCCCCGATCGCGGCCATCAGCTCGCCCCAGCCGCCCGCATGCGCGATCCCGGCGACCGGCAGCGCCAGCAGGCACAGGAACATGAGCACGCCCTGCAGCACGTCGCTGTACGCCACCGCCTTGAATCCGCCGATGCTGGTGTACAGGAAGATCACCGCCGCCCCGATCAGCACGCCCCCCTCGTAGCTCGTGCCCAGGAACGACGAAAACGCCTTGCCCGACGCGGTCAGCTGCGCCGACGTGTACGCCCACACCATGCTGAAGACGATGACCGCGCTCACGAACCGGATGACGTGGGCGCGGTCCTCGAAGCGGTCGGCGAGGTAGTCGGCGACGGTGATCGCGTCGTAGCGGTCGGTGAACTCCTTGTACGGGCGCGCCACCACCGACCAGGCCAGCGCCACCCCGATCACTTCGCCCAGGACCACCCAGAGCGCGTGGAAGCCCACCAGGTACCCCATCCCGGTCAGGCCGAGCAGAAGCCACCCGCTCTCCCCCGTGGCGTTGGACGAGAAGGCGATCACCCACGAGGGAAGCTTCTTGCCGGCCACGTAGAACCCGCGCACCGAGCGGCTCTCGCGGCTGGCCCACCACCCTATCCCGACCAGGATTGAGAAGTAGAGGAGGAGGACGCCGATTATCGCGCCGCCGGCGCCTGCTTCACCCATCGCCGCCGCCTTGGTCCGGCCGCGCTTGCGGGGCCTCCGGCCCACGTTCGCCGCCTCGGCCCGGCCCGCCTCCCGGCGCGATCCCGCCGTCCGCCGCGGCGGTGCCGCGCCCGGCCCCGCCCTTCCCGAGGTCCGTCCCCCGGTGCACCAGGCGGGCCGCCACCACGAGCCCCAGCGCGGGGATGGTGCTCGCGGCCATCAGCGCCCAGGTGCCGAGGGGGAGCCCGGCGATCATCGCGCGGACCCGGCGGTCGCGCGGGCGCGGGAAGTTCTCACGGGTCGCTTCCTCCGTTTCTTCAGGTGGGGGGCCCGGACATCCGGTTCCGTTCCGGCCGGTGGTGCGCGGCTCGGCAGGCACTCATGGCTGTACCTGCCGGGGCCGGGGCTCGGACGTCCGTGCCGGTCCGGCCGGCGGTGCGGCGCCCAAAGTAGACGGCGGGAACGGAGACCGGAAGAGGAGGCGGGTCGATGTGCTTGCGCCGAAGGGGAACGGGTGGCGGGTCCGGCGCGGGACGCGGCCCGAGGTCGCGGCGGTCGTCCTGCCTGTCCCGAAGTGCGTGGCGAAGCCGAGGAAATGACAACCGCGCTTTCCATTATGTAAAGCACAGTTTACCATCCGTGCCGTTCCCGCTAGTGTCGTGTCAGACGTGATATGTCGTAAGACGGCGGGGTGCTGAAGAGCGCCATCAAGACGTGGCGG
>JAPPNM010000142.1 GCA_028873825.1 Gemmatimonadota bacterium
GGAGACGCTCCCGCCAGGCGCGCTTGTTGGCCTCCAGCTGCCTCTTGTCGGCGGCATCGAGATCCAGCGCCAGCTGTGCGGCCTCCGCCTCCTTGATCTTCGGTCGGTCCCCGTTCCATCTTGCAAGGTCCCGCCGAGTTCTCGCCGGGAGTCGAAGTCCCGGAAGAGAACGGACACGGCAACGGACCGAAAGGGAGCGGAGAGGCAAGCCATGAGAAACTTCTACATCATCATCGCGGTCGTCGCCGTGACCGGCGGAGGGGTGCTCCTCCACGCGATGAGGGGCGGCGGCGGCGCGGCGGTCGAACCGGTCGAGCTGGGCGAGCTGGAGCAGCAGGAGCTGATCGACTTGGCCCGGCCCGCCGGCGTTCACGGCGATCCGGACGCGCCGGTCACGATCATGGAGTTCGCCGACTACCAGTGCGGCGCCTGCAAGCAGTTCGGACTGTTCGTGAAGCCGCAGGTGGACCTCGCCTACATCGAGACGGGCCAGGCCAAGCTCGTATTTCACGATTTTCCGATCCTGTCCCTACACGCCAACGCCTTCGTCGCGGCCCGGGCGGCGAGGTGCGCCGGGGACCAGGACAGCTACTTCGAGTATCACGACCGGGTGTTCCACACCCAGGAGGACTGGGCTCCGCTGAGCAGCGCGATCCGGCACTTCAAGGATCTCGCCGAGGAGCTGGGGCTGGACGCGCAAGCGTTCGGCGACTGCCTCGAGAGCGACCGCCACGCCGATGTCGTGACCGCGAACATGAGACTCGGGGAGAGGCTGGGCGTGACCGGCACTCCGGCGATCTTCGTGCACCGGGGGGGACCGCCCCTCGTCCGGCTCGGAGGCTTCCAGCTCCTGGACGTCCGGGAGGCCGTCGAAGGCGGCGGGGAGAATTGACCCGGTCGGAGCGGCCGTCCGGAACCGAGTCGCCCGTGCCCGGGGGACCGGACGCCGGGGCCCGGGAAGGCGCTTCGCCGGGGAGCGGCGGACCCCCGAGGAACAGGATGGTCGTGGCGGTCCTTTCGCTGATCGGCGCGTTCGTGGCCTTCTACCTGCTGGCCGCCAACCTGGGCTGGACGCCCCCCGTGCCGTGCGGGACGGGGGACTGCGGGACGGTCCAGTCGTCCAAGTACGCCCAGGTGGGTCCGGTGCCGGTTTCGGGGATCGGCCTGGCGGGGTATCTGGCGCTCCTGGCCCTGTCCCTCGCTGGGTTGCGGGAGCGCATGGCGTCGTCGCGTGCCATACCCCTCCTGCTCTTCGCCGGATCCCTCTTCGGGTTCCTCTTCAGCGCATACCTCACCTACCTCGAAGCGGCGGTCATCGAGGCCTGGTGCCGGTACTGCGTGGCTTCGGCGATCATCATCACCATCGTGTTCGCGGCGGCGCTTCCCGAGCTGAAGCGCATCCGCGGCGGGAGCGGCCCATGAGCGGCGGCCGGATAAGGGTCAGGGTCCTCTACGCCGGAAGGGGCGGGTATCACGCGGAAGTGATCTCGGTTCCCGGCGGCGGCATCGAGGACCACGAGCGTCTCATCGACTTCATCCGCGAGGATCCGGCCGTGGCGGCCAAGTGCTACATCGACGCCGCCAGGCTGTGTTCGGCGCAGGTCGTCGAGGAGGCGGAGGCGGAGTAGCGGGCCGGCCGGGGGACCCGCGAGGCGATCCGGCTCGGCGGGCGGGCGGGCGGGCCAAGCCTGTGGACAAATCCCCCCGGCATTCGAGCGGCGATGCATCCGCGCTGTCCGCTTCGCTTCACCCGTCGGCTCGTGTTCAGCCACCGGAGGCGCACCCGCATGCACACCGTTGGCCGCATGTCACCCCGAGCCTCCCCGCAGCAAGCTCTCGAAGCGGCGACGGACCCCGTGATCGCCCGACGCGAAGACGCAGCGCGCTTCCTTCAACGCCGCACCTTCGTCGTCGGACCCCGTGCTCCCGAGTCTTTCCTCGAACGCCGCCATGGAGAGCACCTCGCCCACGCCGCCCCGCTTGGGGAGCTGCGCGAGCAGCAGGTTGCGGCGGGAGAGCGCCCTGATGGCGCTCTGGAAACGGCGGATCAGCGACCCATGATACCGGCCCGCCGTACCGTGGCGGACGAAGACGACGTCGAGCTTCGTGCCCGGAGCCGCGTTCTCGCTGGCGAGCGGTCCCGACACGGCCACTACCACTCCGCCACTGCCGCTTGGAACGCCCCGATCCTCCAAGTCCTCCTCGACCGCCGCCAGCGCCTTGGCGATCGAGACCTCGGCGACGCGCGACAGCGCCAGGCCGGTCTCGTCCGCGGTCAGGCTGTCTCGAATCGCATGCATGCAGATCTGGAATACCTTGCCGTTGGACCACTCCCGCGCCGCGTCGACCGCCTCGCCGGCATCCTGCGTGTGGATGTCGTCGAGCTGTTCCATCATCTCGGACGGGCCGAGCTCGCGCGTCCAGTAGAGTCTCGCTAGGCCGCGGCGGGCGATATCCTCGGCTTCCGGGTCGAGCCCGACCCCCTCGGGCAGCTCCAGGTCGGTGAACTCGCGTTCTCGAAGCACGTCGAGCAGCTCCGGGGTCTCGTCGATCCACTCGGCCAGCATCGGGGACGAGGCGTGTATCTCGGCGATCGCGTCGAATGCGTCGGGGCGCGCAGCGAAGGCCTTGCTGTCGTAGGCGCTCCAGGCGTCGACCTCCGGGTAGAACTGGGCGCGCTGGCGGTCCACCAGGGGATCGATCAGCTCGAACCACCGCTTCGGAAAGAGCGCCAGGCCGTTCATCTGGATGTAGCTGCTCGGCAGCTGCGGCGAGTCGGCCTCGCCGTAGTGCTGCAGGAGCGGATAGCGCCGGTTGGAGGTGTGGTGGTCGGCGTGGCGCTGCATGTTGTAGTACAGCCAGTTGGTGAACTTGTACGCGGCGCTCCAGGCGTGCCTGGGCTTGACCGGCTCGAACCTCCCGTGGGGCATGCGGATGCGCCTTAACCCGTAGTGCTGCACGTAGTTGCTGATCTTCATGGAGAAGACCACGCTGCCGCACAGGACGACGAATACCGCGATGGCCACCCACCCGGCGATCGCGTAGATCAGGCCGTACCAGAAGACGAGCTCGACGGCATAGCGCCAGAAGGCGTTCGTGTAGTGCCACACGGGAAGGCGGCGGCGCGCCAGGCGGCGGCGCTCGAACCGCCATGCGCCGAGAAGGTTGTTCGCCACCTCGCGGGGAAGGTACTGCCAGAAGCCGAGGCCCTTGGGGGCGGACCCGGGGTCCAGCGGCGTGCAGACGCGGGGGTGATGGATGTAGACGTGCTCGGTCGCGTAGTGCGGATAGGAGACGGAAGCCAGAAGGAACTCGCCGAGCCGGCGCTCCCAGAGCGCCCGACGGTGAACCAGCTCGTGGCCCAAGACGAACACCGACTGCGCCACCATCGCCACGACGACGACCATTAGCCCGATCTCCCACAGAGAGAGGTGGCCAGCGGCCATCTGCAGAATCGCGAATACGAAGACCACAGGCCAGAGAACGGCCCAGATCCAGAGCGAGAGCTTGTAGAGGAAAAGCTGGCTCTCGGCGGTCGTGGCCGGGTCCATGTTCCGCTCCTCGATGCCGAAGAGCCGGTCGAAGTGGTCCGCGAGCATGAAGAAGACGATGGGAGCCGCAATCCACCACCCGCCCCTTGCGGCGGCGACGACGACGAGCGGGAAGACGAAGAGCGGGGCGAAGTGCGGGAGCGCGTTGGACAACGAGGGCTGCACCACACGCATGCTGGAACTGCTTGCTTCCTCCATACGGGACACTCCCCACCAAGGGTTGTTCGCTATACCGAACGCATCCGTCCAGCAGTATACTGTACGCTACCGGCCGGTGCCAGACTGATGATGGACGGCGCGGCGCGCGGTGGCCGAAGGGTCGGGCGACCTGCCGCCGCACCATCACGGCGGCGCCGTGTCCGTGGCGGCGGGAGCGCAGGATCTCGAAGACGTCGTCGACGGACTTCACGGCGACGCCCCCCTTTAGCAGTATGCGGAACCCCCTGACCGGATCGTCGGGCCACTTCGACAGGTTGGCCAGGGTGCGCTTCCTGACCTTGCCGCCCTCGCGGTAGGACTCGCGGAGCTTGCCAGAAGATACCGCGCGCCTCAGCTTGGTCGGTATCAAGGAAGGCTGCGAACGATTTTGACCACGGGCTGTTGGACCACGGCACGGTGCGCTCACATGCCAAGAACACGCCAGAGACTCCAGGGGCCGCATAGGCGCGGCACGGCGACATGCCTCGCGCTTGCGGGCATGATCCTGCACATGACCGTCGCGGTGCCGGCCGGGGCCCAGTTGGACCCGCGCGCCATCATCGATCGGGTGGACCGGATGCTGCGCGGTGATTCCAGCCGGGGCGTCGCGACGATGGAGATCGTGACCGAGCACTGGGAGCGGCGGATGACGATGGAGATCTGGTCCCTCGGCACGGACTATTCGCTCGTCCGCCTGCGGGCGCCGCGGAGGGAAGCCGGAA
>JAPPNM010000163.1 GCA_028873825.1 Gemmatimonadota bacterium
AGCGCGGATGCGTCGCCGTTCGAATGCCGGGGGGATTTTGTCCACGGGCTGCCAGACGCCCCGCCCTACGCCGGGAGCGGCGGGGCATCGCAGGGTCTGTCCGTTACCGCGCGGGGGATCAGTCCCCGGCTTGCCGCCCCGCCTGCGCCGCGAAGAGGGCGTCGATCATATTCTGCGCCGACTCTTCGATATCGATGACCAAGTGGTCGATTCTGGACACGAAGTAGTTGTGCGCAATGCTCACCGGAATCGCGATGGCCAGCCCCGCAGCGGTGGTGTACAGGGCGGTCTTGATCCCGCCCGCCACCGTGGTGGCGTCCACCTCGCCGGCCAGCTCGATCGCCTGGAACGCCGCGATCATGCCGATGACGGTGCCGAGGAATCCCAGCAGCGGCGCCACGTTCGTGAGGGTGGCGAGCACCACCAGGCCGCGTTCCAGCTTCGACAGCTCGATCAGCCCCTGGTTCTCGATAGCCTTCGTAACGCGATCCGTTCCCTCGTCACGGCGCTCCAGCCCCGCGTAGAGGATGTTGGCGGCCGGCAAGTCGGATTCGCGCGTGAACTCGAGAGCCTCCTTGATCCGCTGCTGGGCCAGGAGCTCGTCGACCTCCTGGAGCATCTTTCTGGTCGCGGCGCCCTTCATGAGGATATCGAAGAACTTCCAGATGATCACCACGAGTCCGACCAGGATACAGATCCCCAACGGCCACTTCATGATCGCGAAGTTGTCCCAGGCCTCCATCATCTGTTGGGTGAAGGTCAGGTCCGGAGCTTCGACCCCAGGAAGCTGGGGCAGTGCGTAGTAGACGTTCGTCAAGCTGGTCAACGGTTCCTCCCGCTTTCGATGCTGAGTGAGTTGCCGGGGTCTTCGCGCCCCCTGGCGCGACCATGGATTCTCGGACTCTCGGGCCCGTACTGCAAGGGCTGCCCAAAATGCGCCCCAAAGGCGGGGCTGTCAAATCTCGCGGACGCGAGGCTCGAAACGGCAAAGCCGGGCCGTGCGGCGCGCCCGGCGCCCCCGGGACCGGATCACCGCCGCCACGTCCATTCCCGCGAACCGTACCGCATTTCCAGCTTCGCCGCTAGCTCGAGTTCGCCGCCCGTCATCGAGCCCCGGTGCCATCGTCCTCCGAAGACGTGCTCGAATCCGGTCGCCACAGCCGTCACGAGACGCTTCCACGGCGGCACCTCGCCCAGTAGTTCGGCAAGGGTGACCGGGCTCCGCGGCCCGTTCGCCTCGCCCCCGCCGCTCCCGTTCGGACCCCGAAGCCCGCCGCGCAGGTCCGCGAAGATAGCCCGCTGGTTCGTTGCCAGAAGCAGCGATCCGTGCTGCAGAACCGCGCCGCCGATCCGCGCCTGCGCGCTCCCCACCAGCTTGCGTTCCCCGACGACCACCTCGCCCTCGGCGGAATGGAGGAAGCACGGCCCCGGCCCGGGGTTGGGCGCGCGCCCCGCGGCCCGCGCTGCGTCGACGCCCAGGAGGCGCAGCCCCGCCACCAGCGCCTCGTTGATCCTTCGGTACGCGGGCCGCAAACCCCCCGACGCACGCACCGGCAAGACGGCAGAATACGTCATCTCCCGGTCGTGGAGCACGGCGCGCCCCCCCGTCGGCCGCCGCACAGCTCCGATCGCGGGACGGCGGCGCAGCAGCTCGCGGTAGCCGTCGGCGACGGGTTCGTTGCGCCCGAAGGAGAGCGTGGCGGGGCGCCAGCGGTAGAAGCGCAGCGTGCCGGCGCCGGGACGCGCCCGCGCGGCGAGCGCGTGGTCCCGCGCCATGTTGACGGCCCCCGGAAGCGGCTCGTCCACCAGGACGCGCCAGGAGAGAGGGCCGGCGGCGGCGGAACGGACGGGCGCCGGCTCCGCGTCAGGGAGCGAACGCATCCCCCGGGCCCATCACCTGGACGCGCGCGCGATCGCCCACGAGGTCGCGGAAGCGCTCGGGATCCTGGGCGATCAGGGGCCAGGTGTCGTAGTGCACCGGGATCACGACCTCCGGCTCGACGAGCCCGACCGCGGCGGCGGCGTCCTCCGGGCCCATCGTGAAGTTGTCCCCGATGGGCAGGATAGCCACGTCCACCTTGCCGCGCAGCAGCTGCAGGTCGAGGGTGAGCGCCGTGTCTCCGGCGTGGTAGATCCGCCTTCCGTCCAGGTGCAGCAGGAAGCCGCCCGGCGTGGTGGTGAAACGCCCCGTCTCGTCGCCGTGGACCTGCCCGCCGTGGATCGCCGGAGTCATCTTCGCCCGCCCGAAGGGGAAGTCGAAGGCGCCCCCGATGTGCATCGGGTGGGTGTTCGCGATCCCCTGGGTCTCGGCGAAGGAGACGATCTCGAAGGTGGAGACCAGGGTGGCGCCGGTTTCGCGGGCCAGCGGGATCGCGTCGGCGAAGTGGTCGAAGTGGCCGTGCGTGCAGAGGACGTAGTCCACCGGGCCCGCCTCGGCGCGTTTGATGTCGGAGACGGGGCTGTCGTCGAAGAAGGGGTCGATCACGAGCCGCGTGCCGTCCTCGGTCTCGACGGTGAATGCGGACTGGCCGTGGAATGTCAGTTTGGGCAAAGTTCTCCTCCGTTTGTTTCTCGAGTGTGGTCGGGTACGGGCGGCTGTCGCGGGCGGGTATGGAAGGCTGTCGTGGTCGGGTATGGGCGGCTGTCGCGGGCGGGGGCCGCCCGAAAGGGACTCAGGGGCGCGCCGGCTCCGGGGTTGCGTAGGAATCGACGGGGGGGCAGGCGCACACCAGGTTCCGGTCGCCCAGGGCGTTGTCGATGCGGCCGACGTGCGGCCAGAACTTGTGCTCGCGCAGCCACGGCGCCGGAAACGCGGCCTGGGTTCGGGAGTACCCGTGCTCCCAGGCGTCGGCGGCGACCGCCGCCGCGGTGTGCGGCGCGTTCTTGAGCGCGTTGTCGAGACGGTCCTGCAGCCCCGTCTCCACCTGCCGGATCTCGGCCCGGATCGAGATCAGGGCTTGGCAGAAGCGGTCCAGCTCCGCTCGCGACTCGCTCTCGGTGGGCTCGATCATGATCGTCCCGGGAACAGGGAACGCCATGGTCGGCGCGTGGAACCCGTAGTCCATGAGGCGCTTGGCCACGTCCTCCTCGGTGATTCCGGCAGTCTTCCTGAGCGGCCGAAGGTCCACGATGAACTCGTGGGCCACGCGGCCGCTCCCGCTTCCCCACCAGTACAGGATGTCGAAGTGGTCCTCGAGGCGCATGGCCATGTAGTTGGCGTTGAGGATCGCGGTCCTGGTCGCCTCCGCGACCCCGTCGCGGCCGAGCAGGGCCACGTACGCCCAGGAGATGAGGAGAATGCTCGCGCTTCCCCAGGGGGCCGCAGCGACCGGCCCGGTAGCCCGCTCCCCGCCGACCGGAACCACCGGGTGGCCGGGCAGGTGGGGGGCCAGCTCCTCCGTCGCGCAGATGGGGCCCATTCCCGGCCCGCCGCCCCCGTGCGGGATCGCGAAGGTCTTGTGCAGGTTGATGTGGATCACGTCCGCCCCGTAGTCGCCCGGGCGGCACAGCCCGACCTGCGCGTTGAGGTTGGCGCCGTCGAGGTACACGTAGCCGCCGTGGCGATGCACGATTTCGCAGACGTTCCGGATCTCCTCCTCGAAGACGCCGTGGGTCGACGGGTAGG
Source organism: Gemmatimonadota bacterium (assembly GCA_028873825.1). Classification (GTDB taxonomy): domain Bacteria; phylum Gemmatimonadota; class Gemmatimonadetes; order Longimicrobiales; family Gaopeijiaceae; genus Bin94. Next base: position 3,626 of record JAPPNM010000163.1, read on the forward strand.
TGACCATCACCGCCGCCAGGCGTTCGGCGTTGCGCGCCGCCTTCGCCTCGAGGTCCGCCACGTCCACGTTGCCGCGCCGGTCGCAGCGCACGACCACTACCTTCATCCCGGCCATCACGGCGCTTGCGGGGTTGGTCCCGTGCGCCGACGAGGGGATGAGGCAGACGTTGCGGCGCTCCCGCCCCAGAGCGCGCAGCCGCGCCCGTATCGCCAGCAGCCCCGCGTATTCGCCCTGCGCACCCGAATTGGGCTGCAGCGACACGGCGGGCAGTCCGGCGATCTCCGCCAGCCAGGCCTCCAGGTCGGCCACGATGCGGGCGTACCCCCGGGCCTGCTCCGGCGGGGCGAAGGGGTGGAGGTTAGCGAACTCCGGCCACGTCACCGGCGTCATCTGGGTCGTGGCGTTCAGCTTCATCGTGCAGGAACCCAGCGGGATCATGCTCGTGGTTAGGGACAGGTCGCGCGACTCGAGACGGCGGATGTAGCGCAGCATCTCGGTCTCGGAGTGGTGGGAGTTGAAGACGGGGTGTTCGAGGTAGGGACTGCACCGGACGAGGCGGGGCGGAAGCGGGGCGGGCTCGAACGACGCGGCCATCTCCGCCGCCGGATCCGGCGCCCCGAACGCGGCCAGCAGGTCTTCGAGGTCGGCCCGGGTAACGGTCTCGTCGAGAGCGACCCCGACGGTGCCGTCCCGGAAGTACCGCAGGTTGACGCGGGCCTCGCGCGCCGCCGCCCGCACCGCCTCCGCGCCGCCGGCCGGCCGGACCCTCAGCGTGTCGAAGAAGGTCCGGTGAACGATTTCGCCGCCCGCCGACTCGAGGCCCCGGGCCAGCGTGGCGGCCTGCCGGCGGATGCGCGCGGCGATGCGACGGAGTCCCCCGGGCCCGTGATACACGGCGTACATTCCCGCCATGACCGCCAGGAGCACCTGCGCGGTGCAGATGTTCGAGGTGGCGCGCTCGCGCCGGATGTGCTGCTCCCGGGTCTGGAGCGCCATCCTCAGGGCCGGGTTGCCGTGGCGGTCCCTCGACACGCCGATTATCCGTCCCGGGAGCTGGCGCTTGAACGCCTCGCGGCACGCGATGTACGCGGCGTGGGGGCCGCCGTAGCCCATGGGGACGCCGAAGCGCTGCGTGCTCCCCACCGCCACGCCCGCCCCGAATTCGCCCGGCGGCGCCAGGAGCGCCAGCGACAGGAGGTCGGCCGCGACCACCACGTGGGCGCCCGCCCCGCGCGCGTCCTCGCAGAGGGCGCCGTAGTCGCGCACCGCGCCGTCGGTGGCGGGATACTGCACGAGGGCGCCGAAGACATTTCCGCCAAACGAGAAGTCCCCGCTTGGACCGACCCGCACTTCGATCCCCAGCGGCCCGGCGCGGGTCTTCACCACGCCGATCGTCTGCGGATGACAGTCCTCCGCCACCAGGAACACGTGCCCGCACCGCCGCCTCCCCCTGCCGAAGAGCATGAACATGGCCTCGGCGGCCGCCGTCGCCTCGTCCAGCAGCGAGGCGTTCGCGATCTCCATCCCCGTCAGGTCGATCACCGCGGTCTGGAAGTTCAGGAGCGCCTCCAGCCGGCCCTGCGCGATCTCGGCCTGGTAGGGCGTGTACTGCGTGTACCACCCCGGGTTTTCCAGGACGTTCCTCCGGATTACGCCGGGCGTGATCGTTCCCGAATATCCCATGCCCAGGTAGCTGCGCCACGTCCGGTTTTCGGCCGCGATCCGCGTCAGGCGGGCCAGCAGCTCCGCCTCCGGAACGCCCTCGGGGATTCGGAGAGGCCTTCCCAGCCGAATCGAGTCCGGCACCGTCTCCCGCACGAGCTGGTCGACGCTCTCGCAGCCGATCGCGGCGAGCATCTCCCGCACGTCGCCGGGAGTCGGGCCCAGGTGCCGGGCGAGGAAGTCGGGGGGATGATCGATGGGCGTGCGCATGGGGCCTTGTCCGCGGACCGCTAGCCGATATGCGCTCCGTAGCCGTCCGCGTCCAGCAGCTCCTCCACTTGGCCCGGATCGTCCACCCGCAGCATGACCATCCACCCTTCCCCGTACGGGTCGCTGTTGACCAGGGCCGGGTCGTCGTCGAGCGCCTCGTTGACGGCGACGACTTCGCCGTCCAAGGGGCAGTAGAGGTCGCTTACGGCCTTGACGGCCTCGATGGTGCCGAAGGTCTCCATCGGAGCGAAGGCGTCCCCCGGTTCGGGCAGTTCCACGTAAACCACGTCGCCCAGCTCGCCTTGGGCGTAGTCGGTGATCCCGACGTAAAAGACGTCCGCGTCGCCGGACTGTCTCAGATACTCGTGTTCGGTGGTATATCTCAGTCCTTCGGGGATTTCGGACATCGCCGCCTCCGTTGGGGTTCGGTCGGAGCCGCCGGCCTTCGGGCCCGGAGCGACAGAAAAAAAGCCGCCGAACGGCGGGGCGTCAAGCGGGCGGCCGAACCCGGCTACCACCCGGACAGCGCGATTCGATCGTGCCGGTGCGCCGTGACGCTCCGTTCGGGCCGGCGATCCGCCCGTACTTGCGAAACCCGCTAACCCGTCGCATTGTGTATATGAGGGATGCCCTGACTGACGGAGCCGCCGGACCGATCCGGTTGCCGGAGCACCCCGGCCAAGGTGGCGCACCGTTCGACCGGCGGCTCGGAATGGCAGATGCCCGTACAATACGGTGGATCTGGTTGCCTGGGTGGGCCAGGCACGATGCGCCACACGCAACTCCCAACGAGAGGAGAACGCCGATGAACACACTTTCGTCTACCCGGTTTCCCATGGCGCGGTTCCCCGCCATGCCGCGCCGGTCGCCGCTGCTGCCGGTGGTCGCCTTGCTTGCCGCGTGCGGCGACGACGCGCCGCCCGTCGTGTGTCCGGGGACCTCGATACCCCAGGTGGGATTGCGCGTGAACGAGACAAGGAGCCTGCGGCCCTGCTTCGACGACCCCGAGGGCGAGTCGCTGAGAATCACCGCCAAGGCGTCGGACCCCGAGGTCGTGTCCACGCTCGTGTGGCACTTGGGGGCCTGGGATCTGGACCCGACGGTCCAGGTCAAGGGGTTGTCTCCCGGGACCTCCACCGTAACGATCACGGCCGAGGATCCGGGCGGCCAAACCGCCTCCATCGACGTCGCCTTGGAGGTCTTCGAGCTAGTCGTGGTCTGGCGTGCGGACTTCGACGGAAGTGACGACAACTTCGAGGGTGTCACTATCGAAGACGGCAAGGCGGTGATCTCTCCCTTTAGACCGCCGAGGAAGTCGGGGTTCACTGCGGACGAATGGGAATTGACGGCGTCGTTGGGCGAAGCTAAGGAAAACGACAATGAGACCGCGCCCGGATTTTTGTCGTATTACGGCGGGACGAACCCCGTCTATCTGGGCATGCTGTTCGGATATGAGTCCTTTAGCTCGGAGTGGTTCGGCGCCGGAGACGACCGCAACTTTACCATGGTCTACTACAACGATACCGACTGGTGGACCACCGACGACGATCTTTGGGGGTACTCGGACGCTTGTGAATACGCTCCCGGGGAGTTGATGGACGTGGCTTTCGCCAACCTCTTCGGCGATCTTACGGCAACGTGCGGCACTACCGTGGTGTTGAGAGTGAACAGGGCGGCCAAGGGGTGGCCGCACATCACCACGATGGACAACACGTATCTGTGGGCGCAGGGCAATTCGGACCAGTATGTGGAGTTCGATTGGGTCCAGTTGAGCGTCCTCGCGCCCGAGGACGAGCAAAGCGTTGGGGTGGCTTGGGACGAGGGCCCGCCCGAAGTGCCCGATGATGTCCTCACTTTCAAGCGCGGCGTCGACATTCCGAGGTAGAGAGTCGAACCTGCGGGGGGGATCGTGATCGCTACGAACCGCCCCACATGACGGTGCGGAGCGCCGGTTCGACAACGGCGTGACCTGGGAGCCCGGGTGGAGCGGGAGAAACGCTCCGCCCGGGCTGCCGGGCATGGCGCGTGTCAGGGCGCCGGACGGTTCCCCCACGGCCACGGAGCAGGTTGCCACGACCGCCAACTGGAAGCGTGAGGCAGCGCTACCGCCGCCGACCGGCTCGACTTCACCCCCTGCTGCAATGCGCGAGCTTCGGTTCACCACCGGGCCGGGACTCCAGCCCCGGCTTTCCGGGCCGCCGGTCTCGGCCGGCCCTCCGCGGACGGAAGCGGCGCTCACTTCCCGTCGAAGACCGACTTGCCGCTCGTCCTCGTTTCTCATCGGACAACGCTCCGTCGTGCGGAACCGGCCGCCCGGGGCCGGCCCGCAGCCGGGCGTTCCCGCTCCCGGCGCTTGTGCGGGTTCATTCGCGGAATGCTACATTATCATCCGGTTCGGATGTCGGCTCCGTCATCAGAGACCGAGGAGGCCACTCTCACGGAGAGAGCATGAGCACGCTGACCCATTCTCCCGCACTGACGGCACTGGGCGACGACGAGGCCGGGTTCCGCGAAGCGGTCCGCGAGTTCGCCGAATCGGAGGTGGCTCCCAGGGTCCCCCGCATGGACGCGGCGCAGCAGCTCGATTCCGACCTCATCTCGCTGCTGTTCGAGCTCGGCTTCATGGGGATCGAAATCCCGGAGAACTACGGCGGTATCGGAAGCTCCTTCTTCACAGCGGCGCTCGTGGTCGAGGAGCTTTCCCGCGTGGACCCTTCGGTCGCCGTGCTGGTGGACGTCCAGAACACCCTGGTCAACAACGCGCTGCTCAAGTGGGGCACGGAGGAGCAGCTGAGCCGGCACCTTCCCCCCCTGGCTTCGGGCACCGTCGGCGCCTACGCGCTGTCGGAGGCCGGGAGCGGCTCCGACGCCTTCGCCCTCGCAACGAGGGCCGTCCGGGACGGGAGCGGCTGGGTCCTGAACGGCCGCAAGTTGTGGATCACCAACGGAGCCGAGGCCGGGCTGTACATCGTCTTCGCCAACGCCCGCCCGGAACTGAGGCACAAGGGCATCACCGCGTTCCTCGTCGAGAGGGACGCGCCCGGGTTCGCCGTGGGAAAAAAGGAGGACAAGCTCGGGATCCGCGCCTCGTCCACCACCGAGCTGGTGCTCGACGACGTGCGCGTGCCCGCCGGGAGCGTCCTGGGAGAGCTGGGGCGCGGCTACAAGGTGGCCATCGAGACCCTGAACGAGGGACGGATAGGCATCGGGGCCCAGATGCTGGGGCTGGCCCAGGGGGCGCTCGACCACACCCTCGGGTACGTGCGGGAGCGGGAGCAGTTCGGCCGCCCGGTCGCGGAGTTCCAGGCCGTCCAGTTCCAGCTCGCGCAGATGGCCACCGAAATCGAGGCGGCCCGCCTGATGGTGTACAACGCGGCCCGTCTCAAGGACCAGGGAGGCCGCTTCCTGCGCGAGGCGGCGATGGCCAAGCTCTTCGCCTCCCGCGTGGCCCAGAGGGTGTCGTCGCTCTGCATCGACCTGTACGGGGGCTACGGATTCACGCGCGAGTACCCCGTCGAAAAGCTCTACCGCGACGCGAAGATCGGCACGATCTACGAGGGAACCGACAACATGCAGCTCCAGACCATCGCCAAGGACCTGCTCCGTGGATAGCCGCGCCGCCGCCGGGCGGTTCCGGGAGGGCGCACCGTGCCCTCGGTAGGAGTCCGGGAAATCCTCTTGGTCCTGGTCGTGTGCGCGTTGATCTTCGGCGCGAAGCGTCTTCCCGGCATCGCCCGGGGGCTGGGCGCCGGCATTCGAAACTTCAAGGGGTCCATCGGCGCCCCGGGCGAGGACGACTCCGGACCCGGTGACGACCGGCGGCGCTAGCGGCCCTTCCGCCGCGCGACGCTCCCGGTGACGCCGTCCCCCGCGGCCCGGAGCCGTCTCGGCCTCCTCTTCTTCGCGGTACTGGTCGACCTCGTCGGGTTCGGGATAGTCCTGCCGGTGCTGCCGTTCTACGCAGCGGACCTCGGCGCCAGCGTCCCGCAAACCGGCCTTCTGTACGCGACCTACTCGCTGGTGCAGCTGGTCATGGCCCCGCTCTGGGGACGGATCTCCGACCGCGTGGGGCGCCGGCCGGTCATCATCCTGGGTCTCCTGGGGAGCGCGTTCGCGTATGCGATCTTCGCGCGCGCCGACTCGCTGGCCCTGCTGTTCCTGTCCCGCGTCGTGGGCGGGATCGGCGGGTCCACGATCCCGGTGGCGCAGGCGTACATCGCCGACGTGACGCCCCCGGGCCGCAGAGCCGGCGGCCTCGGTCTCGTGGGAGCAGCCTTCGGGCTCGGCTTCGTCATCGGTCCGGCTCTGGGGGGCGTCCTGTACGGCCTGTCGCCCGGCTCCCCCGCCGCGCCCGGATACGCCGCGGCGGCCCTCTGTCTCGCGAACGCCCTAGCCGCCCTCGCGTGGCTGCCCGAATCGCGCCGCGCCGGCAGCTCCGGCGGCACCTCGCGCTTCAACCTCCGCGCCGCCCTGGCCGAGGCCGCCGGGGCCAGGCAGATCAGGCTCGTTCTTGCGGGATACCTCTGCATCACGATGGCCTTCGCCACCCTGCATCCGACGCTCTCGCTGCTGGCGCTGGAGCGCTTCGGCATGGGGGGGCGGCAGGCCGGCTACCTCTTCGCGCTGCTGGGAATCGTGTCTGTCGTCGTGCAGGGCGGACTGGTGCGGCGGCTCGCTCCGCGCTACGGCGAACGCACGCTGCTCCTAGTCAGCGGGATTCCCTTCTGCCTGGGGCTTCTCGCGGTCGGGACGGCCGCCACCGCACCCGCCCTCCTCGCCGGCCTCGTCCTGATCGGGATCGGCTACGGCGGCGCGATTCCGAGCGTGCTGGCGCTGCTTTCGCGCGCCGCCGGCCCGAAGCGGCAGGGGGCCGTCCTGGGCCTCGGCCAGGGCGTGGGATCGCTGGCCAGGGTTCTGGGCCCCGCGATGGCGGGGAAGCTCTTCGACGTCCGCCTCGCGCTGCCGTACGTGGCGGGGGCGGCGCTGATCCTGGCGGCGGCGCTCTTCTCCGCGAGGCTCGTCCAGCCCGGGGAGCCGTCTCGGTGAACATAACGGTCGTGCTGCACCAGCCCCGGGATCTGGTGAACATCGCGACCGCCGTGCGGGCCATGGCCAACATGGGGCTCGAGCGGCTGACGGTGGTCGACCCGGCCGACTTCGATCCCCGGCGGATCACCGGGATCGCGCACCGCACGCAACCCATCGTCGAGACGGCCGTCCTGGCAGGGTCGCTGGAGGAGGCGCTGGCCAGCGCGACCTACGTGGTCGGCACGTCCGCCCGGCCCCGCACCGCCCGGCGCAACTACTGCCGGCCGCGCGAGCTTGCCCCGCGCATCCTGAGGCGGGCGGAGCGCGGGCGCGTCGCGGTCGTCTTCGGCCGCGAGGACAGGGGACTCTCCAACGAGGCGCTCGACCTGTGCCACGAAGTGATCGTGATTCCCACCGCGGCCGAATACCCTTCGCTGAACCTGGCCCAGGCCGTGCTCCTGGTCGCGTACGAGGTTCTTCTGGCGGGCGCGGGCGCGACCGGGGCCCTCCCCGCCGGGAAGAGGTCGCTCGGGCCCGCCACCGCGGCCGAGCTGGAGGAGATGTACCGGGCGCTGGAGGCGGGGCTCGACCGGGCCGCGTTCTTCCGCGGCCGCAAGAGCGAAAGCGTGATGCGCATCCTCCGCACCGTCTTCGGGCGAACCACGCTCGACGCGCACGAGGCGCGCCTGATACGCTCGATCGGGTTTCAGGTCAGAAACCGGCTGGAGCGCGCGGAAGGAGGCGGTTCGCGGCCCACGCCCCGCCAACCCGACACGCTCCCGTGAACGACGCGGGTCCGAACCGGCGCTCTTCGCCCCGGGCGGACTCTCAGGGACCGTCGGACCCCCACCGCCGCCGCGTCCAGATCGCGGCACCGTCGGCCCTGCCGGCCTCCAGCTCTCAGGGACCGTCGGACCCCCACCGCCGCCGCGCCCCCGCGTCCCGCCCCAGTCGGCAGATCCGTTCGCACAGAGCCGGGAACTCCATCCCCGCCGCGCGCCCCGCCTTCGGCAGCAGGCTGTTCGCGGTCAGCCCCGGGAGCGCGTTCGCCTCCAGGCACCAGACCTTCCCTCCCTCGTCCAACATGAAGTCCACCCGCGAGAAGTGCTCCATTCGCAGCAACCGGTGCACCGCCAGCGCCTGAGCCCGCAACGCGTCGGCCAGCGCGTCCGGGATGAGCGCGGGCGCCGTCTCCACCGCCAAGCCCGGCCGGTACTTGCAGTCGAAGTCGAAGAGCTCCCGCAGCGGCTCGATTTCGACGACGGGGAGGGGCTCGCCGTCGAGGATCCCCACCGTGAACTCGCGCCCCTTCACGTACGCCTCGTACATGGCCACGTCCCCCCCGGCCTCCGCGGCCTCCGCGGCCTCGTCCGCCTCGCGCGTGGACCGGGCCAGCACCAGGCGCAGCGACGAGCCCCCCGACGCCGGCTTGACGATCACGGGAAGTCCCAGACGCTCCGCCACCTCGCCCCCGGGCGTCGCGCCCGCTATCCAGTCCGGAGTCGCCACTCCCTCGTCCCGCAGCAGACGCTTGGTCAGATCCTTGTCCATCGCAAGGGCGCACGCGACGGGCCCGCTGCCGGTGTAGGGGATGCCCGCAACCTCCAGCAGCGCCTGGATCGTCCCGTCCTCGCCGGCGCCGCCGTGGAGGGCCAAGAAGACGACGTCCGCCTCCGCCAGCGCGGGCTCCGAGCGGATCACCCCGGCCTCCGGCAGCACGTGCGGCGCGCCCGGCGGCGGCAGCGGCACCTCGGCCCGGCCGATCCCGGACGCCCGAATCCGTCGCTCCAACGCGGCCGGCATGGCTCCGATCCCCGCGTCGACGCCCGTCACCCGGTGTCCCGCGGCGCGCAGGGCGGCGGCCACCTCGCACCCGCTGGCCAGCGACACGGCCCGCTCCTCCGAACCGCCCCCCATGAGGACGGCGACATGGATACGGTCCCGGCGCCGGCCGCCGCCCGGGTCCCGGTCCGGTCCGCCCCCCGGATTCCGGCGCGAGCCGCCCTCCGGACCTCGTCGCCGGCCGTTCCCCACCGGCCCCCCGTCCCCGCCGGGGGCCCCCTTCAAGGCGCGGCCGCCAGCGAACGGACCAGGTCGTGGCGCGTCAGGATGCCGTCGAGCCTCCCGTTCGCGCGGATCAGGACGGCGTGCGCGCTCCCGCTCAGGAGCCGCGTTGCCGCTTCGGCGTCCGCATGCTCGTCCAACACCGGGTAGGGCGCCTCCATGACGGACTCGACGTCCTGCTCCAGCACCCCCGGATCGGCGAGAACCGCGCTCATCAGCCTTCGCTCCGCCACGCTGCCGACGCACTCGCCGCCGACCACGACCGGAAGCTGCGAGACGTGGTGGGACGACAGCGTCGAGATGGCCATCCGCACCGGCGTGGACGGCGTCGCCGTGAGAAGTTCGGGAAGCGGCTCGATCTTGTCGGCCACCATCTCGGCCACCGTCGCCCGCCGCCGCGCCAGGAACCCGTTGTTGCGCATCCACTCCTCGTCGTACTGCTTGGTCAGGTAACGTTCGCCCCAGTCGCACAGGACGGCGACCACGAAGGCGTCCGGGTCGTCCAGGCGGCGCGCTTCGGCCACCGCGGCGCGCACGATCAAGCCGGACGACCCGCCCACGAAGAGCCCTTCCTCGCGGACCAGGCGCCGGGCCATCGCGAAGGCCTCGCCGTCGGTCACGGTGACGTAGTCGTCGATGTAGTCGATGTCCAGCGCGCCGGGGATCTTGTCGTTCCCCAGGCCCTCGACCTTGTAGGGTTCGCCGGCGCCCGCCGTCCCCGTGTGATAGAACCCCGAGATTACCGATCCCACCGGGTCGACCCCGACCACCCGCACCTCGGGATTCTTCTCCTTCAGATACCTTCCCGTTCCCGAGATCGTCCCCCCGGTGCCCGCGCCCGCGAAGAAGTGCGTGACCGCTCCCCGGCTCTGTTCCCACACCTCGGGACCCGTCGTCCGGTAGTGCGCTTCGGGGTTGGCGCGGTTGTAGAACTGGTCGGCCAGAAACCCGCCGGGCGTGGTCTCGGCGATGGTGCGGGCGCGGTTGACGTAGTGGTCGGGATGATCCGGCGGCACGGCCGTGGGAGTGATGACCACCTCCGCCCCGAAGGCGCGCAGAAGCTTGACCTTCTCCCGGCTCATCTTGTCGGGCATGGTGAAGATGCAGCGGTAGCCGCGCGTCGCGGCGGCCATCGCGATCGCCAGCCCGGTGTTGCCGCTCGTGCCCTCGACCACGGTTCCGCCCGGCTCGAGGAGGCCCGCCCTTTCGGCGGCCTCGATCATGGCGAGACCGATGCGGTCCTTGACCGAGCCGCCCGGATTCATGAACTCGGCCTTGCCGTAGACGGGGGTGCGGATTCCCCGGGTCACCCGGGTCAGCCGGATGAGAGGCGTCCACCCCACCAGGCCGAGCACGTCCTCGTACGGCTCGCCGTGGCGGGGCGCCCGCCCGGTTCCGGTCTCGCCCGTCACCCGCACAACCCCGGGGCGGCGCTGGGGCTGGACCCGGACGGGCGCGCGGAGGTCCCCGGGGCCGGGACTTGCGGGCGGTTCGCCCGCGCGGGCTGCGCGTCCTTCGAGAAGTGCACCGGAACGCGCGCCCACACCCGCACGGGTTCGCCCCCTTTCGTCGCCGGTTCGAACTCCATCGCGAGAGCTCCCCTCGCCGCCGCCGAATCGAGCGCCCGGTGGCCGCTGCTCTCCACGACCGTCACGCTGTCGACCCCGCCTTCCTCGTTCACCAGAACCCGCACCACCGTGCTCCCTTCGATGCCCCGGTCCCAGAGCTCGAGCGGATACTCCACCGGGCTCTCGGTGAACAGGGGCTTGGGCTTCTCGATGTCCGGGTCGCCGCGGCATGCGGCGGCCGGCAGCGCCGCCGCGGCGACGGCCGCCGCCGCGAGCGCGACCGGCGAAGCGCGCTTCACGACCGCCCCGCCTCCGCCCTGAGGGCGTGCAGCACGTTCAGCGCTTCCAGCGGCGTCATGCGATCGGGCTCCAGGCCCCGGAGCCGGTCCACCACCGGATGGACCGGATCGAAGAGGGAAAGCTGGCCCGAACCGGTCGCCGCGGCCGTCCCGCCCCCCTTCCGGCCCAGGCCGCCGCCTCTCCCCGAACGGGTTCCCTCCAGCTCCGCCAGAAGCTCCGTCGCGCGGGCGACAAGCTCCGGCGGAAGGCCCGCCAGGCGCGCCACCTGGATCCCGTAGGACCGGTCCGCGCCTCCCTCCTCCAGGCGCCGCAGGAAGACGATGTCCTCGCCCGCCTCCCTCACGGCCACGTTCAGGTTCCTGACTCCGGACAGCCGGTCGCCGAGCTGGGTGAGCTCGTGATAGTGCGTCGCGAAGACCGCCTTCGCACCCACGTTGTCGTGCAGGTGTTCGGTGACGGCCCACGCGATCGACACTCCGTCGTAGGTGGAGGTGCCGCGCCCGATTTCGTCCAGCAGCACGAGGCTCCGGTCGCTGGCGCCGTGCACGATCGCGGACGTCTCGTGCATCTCGACCATGAAGGTCGACTGCCCCCGGGCCAGGCTGTCCGAGGCGCCCACCCGGGTGAAGACGCGGTCGCAGACCCCGAGGCGGGCGCTCTTCGCGGGTACGAACGACCCGGCCTGGGCCATGAGCTGGATCAGACCGACCTGGCGCAGCACCGTGCTCTTGCCGGCCATGTTGGGACCGGTCAGGATCACGATGCGCCCGTCCTCGTCGAGCCGGAGGTCGTTGGGAATGAAGTCCTCGCGCGGCATCATCGTCTCGACGACCGGGTGCCGGCCCTCGACGATGTCCAGCTCGAACCCTGTGGTGACTTCGGGGCGGACGTACCCGCGCCTCTCGGCCACCTCCGCCAGCGCGGCCATCACGTCCAGGGTCGCGATCCTCCGGCTGGCCTCCTGGATGCGCGGCACGGCGAGGGCCAGCTCGGCCCGCACGCGCAGAAAGAGCGTCTGCTCCAGGCGGGCGATCCGGTCCTCGGCGTCGAAGACTTTCTCCTCCCACTCCTTGAGCTCCGGCGTGAAGTACCGCTCCGCGTTGGCCAGCGTCTGCTTGCGGATGAAGTCGCCGGGGACGCGCGAGAGGTTCGCGCGCGTGACCTCCACGTAGTAGCCGAAGACCTTGTTGAACCCGACCTTCAGGGAGGCGATGCCGGTTCGTTCCCGCTCCCTGGCCTGCAGCCGCGCGATGAAGTCGCGGGCCCCGTCCCGCAGCGTTCTGAGCTCGTCGAGCTCCTTGCTGAACCCCTCCCGGACGACACCGCCGTCGGCCAGCGCGGCCGGCGCGTCGTCGGCGATGGCCGCGGCGATTCGCGCCTCGACGTCGTCCACCGTGTCCAGCTCCCCGGCCAGACCGCGCAGCGTCTCGCTTTCGAGCTCCTCGCCCGCGGCGGCCACGGCCGGCAGCTCGCGGACCGAGTGGCCCAGCGCAAGCACCTCCCGCGGGGTGGCCCGCCCGGAGCCGATCTTGGTGCCGAGCCTGTCCAGGTCCCGGATGCGCCCCAGGGCCGCGCGGAAGCGGGCGCGCGCGCCCGGCTCCGCGAAGAGCTCCGCCACTCCCTCCTGTCTGCTCCGGATCTCGCCGGGGTCGAGCCGGGGATTCAGCAGCCAAGTCCGGAGCAGGCGCGCGCCCATGGGCGTGGCCGTCGCGTCCAGCACGGACAGAAGGGAGGCGTCGCCGTCGTGGGGCCGCAGGGGCTCGACCAGCTCCAGGTTGCGCCGAGTCATCGTGTCCAGTTTCATGACCGCGCCGGGACGCTGGATCCGGGGGGCTCGCACATGCTTCGCCGAACCGGGCCGGACCTCTTCCGCATAGGCGACCAGCGCTCCGGCCGCACGCACCATCAACCCGTCTCCGGCCTCGAAGCCGAAGCCGTCGAGCGACTTCACGCGGTACCGCCTCTCAAGCTCGTCGCGGGCGATCTCGCGGTCGAAGAGCCAGTCCGGCCGGACGGTGCGCACGGCGTCGGTCTCTCCGGCGGCCAGCCCGGCCGCGGACTCCGGCAGGAGAAGCTCGCGGGGCTCCAGACGCTCGAGTTCGTCCGCCACCTCGCCGGATCCGGCTTCCAGCACGACGAGTTCGCCCGTCGAGACGTCCAGGGCGGCGAGTCCCAGCGACCCGTCGCCGGGAACAAGCGCCAGGAGGAAGTTGTGGCGCTCCGCCTCCAGGAGCGCGTCCGCGACCACTGTACCGGGGGTGACCGTGTCGACGACTTCCCTGCGCACGATTCCCTTCGCCTCGGCCGGGTCTTCGGTCTGGTCGCAGACCGCGACCTTCCTGCCGAGCCCGACCAGCTTCACCAGGTAGTCCTCGAGCGCCTTGGCCGGGACTCCGGCGAGCGGTACTCTCGAGGCCGCGCCGTTGTTGCGGGAGGTGAGGGTCAGGTCCAGAAGCCGCGCGCCCTCCTCGGCGTCCTCGCAGAACAGCTCGTAGAAGTCCCCGACGCGAAAGAAGACGAGGGCGTCGCGGTGGCGGGACTTCACCTCCCGCCACTGTCGCATGAGCGGGGTGTCGGTGCTCGTGGGAGAAGTCGCCAAGGCCTTGCGGGGCTGTAGGCCCGTGGACGAACCCCCCGGCATTCGACCGGCTCTCGGCGCTCGCCGGGATCGGTCCACGGACTCCTGTCGCGCCGGCGATCCGTTCCGTCCGGCGCCGCGTTGGGTGCCGGGTCTACGATACCGCCGCCGCAAGCGGCGATCAACCGGGCGCGTACCTTCGCAACCGGTTGGCGTTGGCCACCACCGTGACCGAACTGAACGCCATGGCCGCTCCGGCGATCATCGGCGAGAGGAGCAGTCCCAGGGAGGGGTAGAGGGCGCCGGCGGCGATCGGAATGCCGACCGTGTTGTATGCGAAGGCCCCGACGAGGTTCTGAACGATGTTGCGGTGCGCGGCGCGAGAGATCCCGAGCAGCGTCTCCACGCCCCGCAGCGAGTCGCCGAGGAGCGCCACGTCGCCGGTCTGGAGCGCGACATCGGTGCCGCCGCCCATCGCGATGCCGACATCCGCCGCCGCGAGCGCCGGCGCGTCGTTGATCCCGTCCCCGACCATCGCCACCACCCGCCCCCGCCCCCGCAGCGCCTCGACCGCGCGAGCCTTCCCGCCGGGAGAGACCCGCGCCGAGAACCGCGCGATGCCCGCCTGCTCCGCGATCCGCGCGGCGGCGGCCTCCTCGTCGCCCGTGAGCATCATCACCTCGACCCCGCGCCTCCGGAGCCGCCCCACCGCCTCCCGCGCCCCTGCGCGCAAAGCGTCCGCCACTCCGAACACTCCCGCCGCCGCCCCGTCCACGACCGCGACCACCGGCGTCGCGCCCTCGGCGGCGACCCGGTCGAGATGCTCCCCGAGCGGCGCCGCGTCCACTCCGCACGCGGCCGCGAACGACGGCGACCCCACGAGCACCCGGCGGCCAGCGACGGTCCCGGACGCCCCGCGACCGGGATGCGCGGCGAAGTTCTCCGCCGCGGGCCACGCCGCGCCCCGCTCCCGGGCGTACCGCACGATGGCCCGGGCCGCCGGGTGTTCCGACGCCGCCTCCACGCTCGCCGCCGCCTCCAGCAGCGCGCCTTCGGCGAACCCCGCGCAAGCGCCCGCGAAGACGACCCGGGGCTTGCCCACCGTCAGCGTCCCCGTCTTGTCCAGGACCGCGACGTCCACGCGCCGCGCCCGCTGCAGCGCCGCACCGTCCCTGATGAGCACTCCGTGCGCGGCCGCCTTGCCGATCGCGATCATCACGGAAATGGGCGTGGCCAGTCCCAGCGCGCACGGGCAGGCGATCACCAGCACCGCCACCGCCGTCACCGCCGCGAAGTTAGCCCGCGGCTCCGGCCCGGCCGCCATCCACACGCCGAAGGTGATCAGCGAGACCGCGATCACCGCCGGAACGAAGAGGCCGGCGACCGCGTCCACGGTCCTCTGGACGGGAGGTTTCATGGCCTGGGCGCGCTGGACGGTCTCGACGATGCGCGCGAGCACCGTGTCGGCGCCCACCCGCTCGGTCTCGACGGTGAGCGAACCGGTGCCGTTGACGGTGCCTCCCACCACGGCATCGCCGGGCGACTTCGCGACCGGCATGCTTTCGCCCGTGAGCATCGACTCGTCCACCTCGCTCTCCCCCCGCCGGACCCGCCCGTCCAGAGGGATGCGCGCGCCGGGACGCACGAGCAGCCTGTCCCCCGGAACAACCTCCCCCAACGGCACCGTCTCGACTCCGCCCGCGGTCACCCGGTCGGCCGTGTCGGGAGTCAGGTCGAAGAGGGCCCGCAGAGCGCGCTCGGTGCGCCCCTTGGCCCTCGCCTCCACCGCCTGGCCCAGAACCACGAGCGCGATCACGACCGCCACCGCCTCGTAGAAGGGCCGGGCGCTCCCCGCGGGGAAGAGGTGGGGCGCGGCCACCGCCGCCGTCGAGTACAGCCAGGCCGCGCCCGTTCCCAGCGCGACCAGGGTGTTCATGTCCGCCGCGCCGCGCCTTGCCGCGGTCCACGCTGCAGCGAAGAAACCCCGCCCCGCGTGGAGCAGGATCGGCACGGTGAGCAGCGCCGACAGCCACCAGAGCGCGCGGCGGACCTCATCCGCGAGGACCGGCAGTCCCGGAATCATCTCCCAGTGACCGATCAGCACGACGGGCAGCCCGCACGCCACGCCCACCCGGAACCGCCCGATAAGCTCGGCCCGCGTCTCGTCCCGGGCGGCATCCCGTTTCCGCGCGGCCTTCGCGACCTCGCCGGCGCCGGCCAGCACTTCCGCGCCGTATCCGGCGTCCTCGACCGCGCTTACGAGCAGCGCCGGATCGGCATCCCCCGGAGCGACCCGCACCCGGGCGACCTCCTCCACCAGGCTGACGCTGGCGCCGACCACTCCCTCGGCGCCGGCCAGCGCCTTCTCTACGGTGCTCACGCACGACGCGCAGTGCATGCCCCGGATGCCGAGCCGGACCTCGGCGGCGGACTCCGCCGGCCCAGTCCCCGCACCCTCGCGCGTCGCCGGAAGCCGACCCGTCACGCGGAGCGTTCCCGCCCCCGCACCGTCAATCCCAGCAGCCATTCCTCCATGAGGACTTCGCCGGGGATCGCGCTGGCCTTCAGCAGCCGGTCCAGCCGGCGCAGTCCCCGCACCGCGTCGGCGAGCTCGGCGCGGGTCCATCGCCGCGCCTGCCCCACGACGCGCCGGGCCAGGAAGCGCTGGTGGGGCGGCAGCACCGGCCGCACCGCCGGCATGCCCCCCTCGATGGCAACTCCTATGCGCAGCAGCTGGGTGGAAAGCCCGACGACCAGCCGGACGACCGACTCCCCCTGTTCGAGGAGGACGGGAAGGCTTCGCAGCGCGTCCGGGATCCTGCGGCTGCCGACCAGGTCGAACCAGGCCCAGCGGTCCTGGCGGGGAAGCCGCACTCCGCCCTTCCGCACGGCGTCCACGTCCACGACGGCCCCTTCGCCCACCATCTCGGCCAGCTTGCGCACTTCCTGGGTAAGTACGCCCAGCTCCGTCCCGGCCGCGCCGGCGAGCGCACGCGCGGCCTCGATTTCGACCGTGACGCCGAGTTCCTCTCCGGCCCACGACACCAGCCACCCGGGGGCCTCGTCGGCGGACACGGATTTGAACTCGACCGCCGTGGCGATTTTGGCGAGATCCTTGTAGAACTTGGCCCGGGACCGGGGCGGAATCGTCGCCTGCAGGATCAGAACCAGTCCTTCCGGCGGACCGCCGGCCGCGTCGAGAACCACCTGGCGCGCCCTGGGGCTTGCCGCCAGCGCCTCCGCCTCCTTCACGTACACGACGCGCCAGGGGGCCATCATCGGCGGCGTGGCGATGACCGACGCCAACCGCTCCACCGTCGTGTTCGAGCCCTCGATGCGATCGACGTTGAAGTCGGCGGTGGCCGGATCGGCGTAGCGCTCCACGAGCTCCCGCGCCGCGGCCGACTTGCGGTATTCGTCACCGCCGTGGAGGAAGAAAACACCTCCGTCCCGGGCGGTGCCGAGCGACCCGGGCAGCAGCATAGGTGGCCCTCGGCCGCCCCGCACGCGCGTCAGCCGCGGCCGGCGGCGGCCCGTGGACGGATCCGCGCGAGGACCGGGAGCGGCGGGCTGCCGACGGCTGGACGGATCCGCACGAGCACCGGGAGCGGCGGGTTAGTCCGGATCCGAGTACCCGTCGGCCTCCCCGGCCTGGCCGGGTCCGAACTCGAAGGGCATCGATCGGACGACCTCCTCCGGTTCGTCCCGCCGGGACTCCGGCGGCACGGCGGTGCCGGACGGAGACGACGGCGGAGCGGCCGGCGCGGGTGGATCCCCCGCCGCGACCGGCGGCATCCGGACCTCGGGGACGTGTCCGGAGAAGAAGGGACCCCAGGCGGCCGCGGTCACGAGCAACGTCGCCAGGACCGCCGCGGTCGGCGTCAGCCCGGCGCCCGCCATGCCCGAAGCCGGCGGCTCCGGCTCGGAAGCGGCGGCCAGACGGCGCACCTCGGCGACGGTAAGGCGGCGGCGAGGCGGCGCCCACGACATCTTCCGGAGCGCGTCGACCCCCTTGCGGACCACCCGATCATAGCGTCTGCAGCGGCCGCACACCGCCATGTGGCCCCTGAAGAACGACCATCCCTCGTCGTCGAGGAGGCCGTCGCGGTAGTCCGAATACCGGTCCAGGAACGCACGACAGCGCTCCGGAGCGGGAGCGGCCGCGATTCCCAACGGGTCCTCTCGATATGGGATCTTTTCGTTCACTGTTCCCTCGGCGCTGCAGGCCCGATGCCGATTGCCGACACCCCGCCGCCACCCTTGCCCTCCCGCGGCGGCCGCCACCGGCCCGGATGCGGTCCGGAGGTTCACATTAAGGTAGCACCGGCGCCCCGGGCTGCATACAGGTACAGCGAAACGGGCGTGCGGGTTCCATCGGAACGGCGGATTCCGGCCGCGAACGGGGTGGCGCGATCCGCCATCGGCCGTCGACGACATCCGGCCGGGCGTTTCCGGGGAGATCAGTCGATCATCGGCGCGACGATTCGGGCGAAGGCGTTGCGGGCGCGGTTCAGCCGGCTCTTCACGGTGCCGAGGTTGCAGCTCGTGATCTCCGCGATCTCCTCGTAGCTCTTGCCGTGCAGCTCCCGGAGAACGAAGACGGTCCGATGGTGTTCGGGAAGGCGTTCCACCGCTTCGTTCACCTTCTCGCGCAGGAATCGCTTCCGGTAGAGGTCGTCGGGCCGCGTCTTCGGATCCTCCCAGTCGAGAGGCCGAAAGTCCGCGTCCCAACTCTTCGTGATCGTCTGGAAGAACACCAGCGGGTTCCTGGACCGGTTGCGGAGCTCGTTCTTGGCCAGATTCCCGGCGATCGTGTAGATCCAGGTCGAGAACTTCCTCGTCTGGTCGAACCGGCGTATGTGGCGGTAGACCCGGACGAACGTCTCCTGGACCAGGTCCTCGGCCTGCTCCCGGTCCCCCACCGTGCGAGCGACGAAGTTCCGGAGGCGCGTGTCGTAGCGGCGCACTATCTCGCCGAAGGCCCGGTCGTCTCCGTCGAGGAACCGCTGTACGACCTCGCTGTCGCGCAACGTCGCGATCTCGCGCCTCGCCTGCTTGGCCGCATACCCCCTCCCGGCACCGACGACATTCGCTTGAAGAAGCTCGCCGCGGGACATCGTTGTCTCCCTCGCCCTTTCGGGCGCCTTGCGGAATCCCTTGAGACCGGATCCCTGAGGTCCTGGTTTTCGTGCTGGGGCGAATATGCACAAAGCGTGCCATTCCCTGGGGGGCGCCGGAACCGGGTCGGGGCGGGCACTCCGTCCCCGCTGTGGGACACCGGGTTCGCCGTCGGGAGACAGGGTCTGGCAAGCCCGTGGACAAAATCCCCCCGGCATTCGGAACGGCGACGCATCCGCGCCGGCCGCTTCGCTTCGCCCGTCCGCGCTGTAAAGTGGACCGCTACGCGTCCCCGTGCGTACGAAAGCGCGCGAAGTAGAGGAGGGCCACGAGAGACTTGGCGTCGGTGATCTCGCCGGAACGAGCCAGCTCGAGCGCGCTCGAGAAGGGCATGCACAGGGTCCGCAGGAATTCGTCCTCGTCGCGGCGGACCGCTCCTTCGCCGAGATCGAAGGCGGCGTAGACGTGGATCTCCTCGTTGGTGAATCCCGGCGTGGTGTGTATGGTCGTCAGCTTGGCCAGCCTCCCCGCTCGCAGCCCCGCTTCCTCCTCCAGTTCGCGCCGCGCGCACTCGCTCCAGCTCTCGCCGGGTTCGACGATCCCGGCCGGGACCTCGTAGATTTCGCCGCCGGCCGCGTACCGGTACTGTCGCAGCAGGAGTACGTCCGGATCGGGGTCGCCGGCGCCGCCGAACACCGGCAGTACGGCCGCGGCCCCCCGGTGGCGCACGAGCTCCAGCTTCCCCACCGAGCCGTCGGGGAACCGAACGGTGTCCACGCTAAGGTGGACGACGCGCCCGTCGTGAACGACCTCGGATCGCAGCAGCGCGCGCCTGTCCTCGCTCATGCCGGCCGCCTCACGCGCTCCGGTCGTGTACGGCGACCGGGCCGATCCCGAGGCGTTCCAGCTGCGGCGCGGCCACGTCCGCGTCGCCCACCACGACGGTACACAGCTCCCCCGGACGGATGTGCCGCCGGGCCGCCGCCGCCGCCTGTCCCGCGGTCACCTTCCGGACGCGGTCGCGGTACCTTCGGTAGTAGTCTCCGGGCAGATCGAAAACGAACGTCTCCGCAATGCGGGAGGCGATCTGTCCGGTGGTCTCCAGCCGCAGCGGAAACACCCCGGCCAGGTAGCTTGTCGCGGCCTCGACCTCCTCCGGCGCCGGCCCCGCGCCCGCGATGGCCTCGATCTCGCCGAAGATCTCGCCCACGGCCGCTCCGGTGACCGCGTTCTCGACGGAGGTCGAAACGGCGAAGGGGCCCGGACCCCGGCGCGGCGCGAAGAAGGAACGCACGCCGTAGGTGTACCCGTGGCGTTCGCGCAGGTTGAGGTTCAGCCGCGACGAGAAGGATCCCCCCAGCACCAGGTTGAGCACGATTAGCGCATGGTAGTCCGCAACCCCGCGGGACACCCCCGCGTGCCCGATCCGGATCCGGGACTGCACCGATCCGGGGAGGTGGATCACGTGAACCGAGCGGGTTCGCCGCCGGGGCGCCGCTTCGGGGTCCGGAACAGGCCCGACTCTCCGGCCCCAGTCCCCCCACGCCGCCTCGGCCGCGGCCAGGGCCTCGCCGGCGTCCAGGTCGCCCACGATCACGAGCGACGCCTCGCCGGGTCCGTAGCGGGCCTCCGCGAACTCGCGGGCGTGGACCGCCTCGACCCGCGCGATCGAGTCCTCCGTCCCGCCCAGCGGACGCGCGTAGGTGCCTCCGTCCGCGAAGACGAAGCGGGAGTGCCAATCGGAGGCGAGGGCGGCGGGGTCCATCCGCCGCTGGGCGGCGGAGGCCCGGCGCTGGGCCCGGTAGCGCTCGAATTCGTCGGGCTCGAAGGCCGGCAACCGCACCATTTCCGCCAGAAGAGGCATGGCCTGGGGCAGATGTTCGGCCAGGCAGGAAACCGCGACGGTGGTGGAGTCCCACCCGGTCACCGCTCCGTAGCTCGCGCCGATGTCTTCCAGCGCCCCTGCGAGTTCGCGGCCGGAGAGCCGCGACGTGCCCCCTTCCAGCGCATCCCCCGCCAGCACCGCGAGGCCGCCGCGGCCGGGGGGCGAGGCGGTTTCGCCGCCGCGCATCACCGCCATGGCCGTGACGACCGGCAGCGGAACCTCCGAAACCAGCCGCACCGCCATCCGATTGCTCAGACGCTCCTCGGCGACGACGGGGAACCGATAGGGCCTGATCGGGCCCGGGGGCGGCGGCGCTCCGCGGTCAACACCGGTCCCGCCCGCAGCCGTCACCGCCATGCGATCGAGGCCCGAGCTAAACCGGCACGCCTGCGCGCTGCCCGCAAGAGCGAGACGAACCGCGGAAACGGGCCGCCGTGCGGTGGCAGCTCCGCCATCACGCCCAAAAGCTGAACGCCGCCGTTCGCGACCTTCCGCGCGTCTCGGCGGTTTCCGAGGCGGGACAGCAGCTGCCTTCGCGCTTCTTCCAACGGCAACAGTCTACGCGCACGGTCGGCGGAGCGCCGGGAGAATCGCGGTCTTCGCCGACTCGTTCCCGCCAACGAGGCAGGCGACCGATCCGGCGTCGATCTCACTGGAGTCGCAGACGCCGCGAAAGTCGGTAACGCGGAAGGAAGCCGGTCGCACGGGTTGGTTCGTCGGATTGCGGGATTCGGGAGCGCGCGTCGGGGGGAGAGTGGAGAATGGAAGGATCCGCGTGACGGGTCAACCGCTAGCCAGCGCGGACGCATCGTCGGTCTGTGGGACCCTTTTCGGCCGGTCCGGACCAGGAAGGACACGGAGGCGACGGAGCGGTTCCTGGCCGACGAAGCCCGCCGGCAGGACTACGGCCCGCCGCCCGTCGGCCCTGCGCCGACACTGCCGCGCACCGCCCGCACGATCCACGAGTTGATGCTCATCCGGCTGGTGCCCGCCGCCGCCGCCACGAGCGCGTAAAGTTCCGAGCCGAGGCGTAGATTCAGCTTCCCCGAGGACGGTCGCCTGGGCTCCGCGCCGTCCTCTTCACACCACTTGAGGTATTCGTCGATCGACCGCTCGAATTCGCGGCGCAGCTCCCCTGCGTCGGGTGCCTCGAAGGTCGTGATCGGGTAGGGACCGCTGTTCACGACCCGTCCGTGCAGGACTTCCACGGAGTCGTCGAACTCTACCGCGGCGACGTATCCCTTGTACTCCATCATGGCTCCACTCCGGCGGCTTTTAGGAAAGGTAGTGGCTACCGTCCCGTCCCCGCCTCCAGCCCCGCCCGTCCGAACAACCCTCCCGTCTCGTCCAGGAATCGACGCCGGGCCATTTCCACATACTCCCGGTCGATCTCCACCCCCACACTGTTCCTCCCGGCCCTCGCCGCCGCCACCGAGGTCGTCCCGGTCCCGAGAAACGGATCGAGCACCGTGTCGCCGACGAAGGAGAACATCCGTATCAGTCGCGTGGCCAGTTCCAGCGGATAGGGCGCGGGATGTTCGCGGGCGGACGCCCCGGGTATCGTCCATATCTGTCGGAACCACTTCCCGTGCTCCGCCGCGGATATGACGCTCAGCGCCCGTGCGGCCGGAGTCGGGCTGCGATATCCGCCCGGTTTCCGCTGCATGAGGATGAACTCGATGTCGTTCTTGATGACGGCGTTGGGCTCGTAGGGCTTCCCGAGGAATCCGCCGCCGCCCATCTCGAAGCTGGCGTTGGCGATCTTGTGCCATATGATCGGAGCCAGATTGTCGAAACCGAGCCTCCTGCAGGATTCCTGAATCCCCGCATGCAGCGGCACCACGACGTGGCGGCCATGTCGACGCCGCGACAGACACACGTCGCCGACCACCACGATCAACCGCCCGCCGGGGACGAGGACCCGAAAGCACTCTCGCCAGACCGTCCCCAGCGCCCCAAGGAACTGCTCGTAGTCCTTGATCGCCCCCAGCTGGTCCTCGCCTTCGTTGTACTCCTTCAGCGTCCAATACGGCGGGGAGGTGACAACCAGGTGAACGGACCCGTCGGCAAGCGCCGAAAGATCGCGGGCGTCGCCGTGGATCAGGCGGTGGCGTGACCGCACCTCCTGAACGGCACCCGCCACTCTGGCGGAGTCCGCCGAACTCCGGGCTATGCCGGGCAACGCGGTCTTCAGATCCGCGTCGGACAGGCGCAGGCCCGGCAGGTGTCGGTCGACGACGCCCTCCAGTCCGGGATCGCGCGGGGCCACCTTTGGCAGCGTCATCGCGGGCGCTCCAGGATCGGATTGCGTTCCCGGACGGCGGCAACCAGCCTGTCGAAGCGGCTGCCCGTCCCACCGCCCGCGTACGGAAGCACCGCCAATCCCGTGACCGCGGCGTAGGCGGCGCCGAAGACTCCCCCGCCCGCCCCACCCCCGGCGAGCTCTCCCAGGACGAACGCGCTCAAAGCCGTGGCCGCGACCGCCGCGACGACCCCGGCAGCGCTCACTACGGCCAATCTGCGCGCTCCGCCGACGCGGCCCCGCAGCACGAGCCACTTCGCCACCCCGAACGCCGCCAGCCCCGCGATGACGGCGGCGGCGGCGGCGCCACCGGCCCCGGCGGCCTGGGCCAGCCCCTGCAGGACGCCGAACCCCGCCCCGCCCCCCGCTACGCCGCCGGCGATCGTCCCCGCCGCCAGCCAAGGCGCCCACGGAACACGGCGCCTCACGACCAGCCACTGTCCCGCCGCGATCCCGGCCATGATCCCGCCCAGCGCGAGCGCGCCCACTACGGCCTCCCCCGCGACACCGCCCAGAGTTTCCCACACGGATCCCCCGGCGGCGATGCTCGCGCGGCGGGCCACGCGGGCCACCGCCAGTCCGCCAAGCGCTCCGGCCAGGATCCAGCGCAGCCAGAGCGCGCGCCGCGCGGCGCCCGGTTCGGGGATCTCGGGCTCGGACGGACGTGTCACCACAGGTCGCGGCGCGGGTTCGGCCCGGCGGAACGGGCGGGCGGGGTCATGACGGGGAATAGGAGCGTGCGTGCGTGCTGCGGGCAAGTTCGGCTTCCCCGGACTGTCGCCGCACACCATTTCCTAATACTTTAGGAATTTCTTCCCGGAGAACCCAGCCACAGTGAGGAGACGAAGACATGGAGCGCACGCCAAGGCGCCGAATCGGGCACCGGCGGACTCGCCGAATCGGGCATGACCGGAGCCGCCGAATCGGGCGCGGGGGGCGAACGACCGGCCGGCGGCGACCGGCCGGACTCCTGGCGATTCAACTGGCGGCCGTCCCGGCCGCCTGCCAGCAGGACGATTCCGCCAAGAGCCGGGCAATCGAGACCCGCGACAGCGCCGGCGTCCTCATCGTCGAGAACGAGCGCCCCGCCGAAGATTCCCGGCTGCAGTGGCGCATCGGACCGGAGCCGTCGGTGTCGATCGGAGAGGTCGCCGGCGAAGACCCGTACCTCCTCGACGGGGCAAACGACGCGGCCCTCCTGCCCGACGGGCGAATCGCAGTCGCGAACGGAGGCACCAACGAGCTCCGCGTCTTCGACTCCGGCGGCGCGCATCTGGCCACTTGGGGAGGCGAGGGCGAGGGGCCGGGGGAGTTCACCAGTCTGGCGGCCGTCGGTCGCTGGCGCGGCGATTCGGTCGTCGCCTGGAACCGCTCGACGTGGGCAGTGTCGATCTTCGACGCCGAGGGAGCGCTCGGACGGTCGTTCGTCCTCGACTCGGAAGCCGGTGCCCTCGAGCCCCGGGCCGTGCTCGGCGACGGGAGCATCCTGGGGCGGACCGGGGAGCCGGTGTCGCGAACCGGGGGGCCGTTATCGGGGATGGGATACCGGCGCTCGCGCGAGACCTACCAGCTGCGCCAAGCCGAAACCGCTTCGCCGGTCGAGTTCGGCGCCCACCCCGGCCGGGAGTCGTATCTGGACATCCTCGGCGGCATGCCGGTGTTGGGCTTACTGCCCTTCGGGCGTTCGCTCCACGAGGCGGAATGGGGCGAACTCGTCATCATAACGCCGGATGACGACTACGAAGTCCGCGCCTACGAGCGCACTACCGGCGCGCTCGCCCGCATCGTCCGCCGCGAGCACGAGAACCGCGCTCCCACCCGCGGGGAAGTCGACGAGGCGCTCGACGACGCGCTGGCGCGGGCCGGACTGTCCGGCCCGCGCCTGGACGCGGCCCGCCAGGGCTACCGGAACATGCCCCTCGTGGAACGGTTCCCGGCCTTCCTCGAACTGCTGACCGATCCCCTGGACCACCTGTGGGTGCGCGAGGCCTCGCTCCCCGGAACCGACCGGCCCGCGCCGCTCTGGACGGTCTTCGACCCGGAAGGGCGGGCGCTGGGATTCGTCGAGACGCCCGACGGGCTGGCGGTCTTCGAAATCGGCGCCGACTACCTGCTGGGGAGGGCGACGGACGAGCTGGGGGTGGAGTCGGTCCAGGTGTGGGGGCTGGAGCGGTGATCGACGGCGCTAACGCCCCAACATCCGGCCCAGCGGCCGCCCGCCCAGCAGGTGCAGGTGCAGGTGGTAGACCTCCTGGCCGCCGTGGTCCCGACAGTTGATCATCACCCTGTATCCGCCTTGCGCGATTCCCTCCCTCGCGGCCAGATCGGCGGCCACCCGCAGCATCCTGCCCAGGACCGGTTCGTGGCCGGCCGAGACGTCGGCCAGCGTGGGAATCGCCTCGTTGGGCACAATGAGGATGTGGGTCGGGGCAAGCGGGCGGATGTCGCGGAAGGCGGTGACGAGATCGTCCCGGTAGACGATGTCGGCGGGAACGTCACCGCGAACGATCCTCGCGAAGATGGTGTCTATGGTCACGGAGGGCGAAGATAGCGGGCTCGGCTCCAGGCTTCAACACTCACTCGCTAGGGTGCTCCATGCCCATGGTCGAGTCGCGCCGCGAGCACACGACGGCGGACGGGCTTGTCCGCGGACCGCTACGCTCGCCCCCCAAAAGCGCCCGGCATATGTTGGGCGCGATGACGCGATGACACGGACATTGCGAGCGTTAGCGCGATGCGCGGTTGGGCGCTCCCGCACCGGAAAGCCGGCCGGTCGCGCCCGCGAGCCCCGCGGACGACCTCGCACGATACCCCTGCCGGAAGGGACGACCCAAATGCCGACGCTGACATGGGCGAAAACGACAGCCGCACCGCGATTCTCCCCTCCGCCGCTCCTCCCCCTCGCGCTCCTGGCGGCCTGCGGCGATACCGGGGACGGACCGGACGCCGGAGCCCGCGGCACCCTGGACGGCCCGGACGTGATTGTGAACGCCGAGACCGAGGAGGTCTTCGCCGTCGGATCCGCCATGGGCGACGACTGGGACACCTTCGGCGACCTTCGCTCGGTGCACTTCGACGCCCGGGCCAACCTGCACATCTTCGACAGCCAGGCCGATCACATCCTGGTGGTCGGGCCGGACGGGTCGCTGATCCGTACGGTCGGAGGGCAGGGAGAGGGACCCGGAGAGTTCGGCGCCGTCCTCGACGTAATCGTCGCGCGCGACGGCTCCTACACGGTGATGGGATTCGGCCAGACGGACCTCCTCGATCCCCGCGGAGAGTTCGTTCGGCGCGTCACCATGGACCCGATGACGACGGGGATGGTCATGGCCGATCTGGCGTTGCCCGACGGCCGCCTGGTCACCGACCGGATCATGCGCTTCGGCGACGACCACGAGCAGCCCGGGGAAGAGGGCCGCGCCATCCACATCTTTCCCCTCGACGGCACAGATCCGGAACTCCTCTACACGGCCTGGGAGCTGCCCGAGGAGGAGGAACACGAAACCACCTTCAGCGGGTCGGTCATGCGCATGGCGGCGGGCCGCGCCTTCGAGCCCCGCCTCGACTACGACCTTCTTGCCGACGGCCGCCTCGCGCTGATCGACTCGGTCGGCTACCGCGTCAAGCTCATCGGGCCCGACGGCAGCGTAACCGGAACCATCGAGCGGCCGATCGCGCCGCTTCCGGTCGACGGTGCGATCATGGAGGCCGAACGCGAGCGCTACCGCGAACGCACCGAGGCGCTGCTCGAGAGCGGGACCAGGAATGACGTCCGGATCGAGCGCGAAGGGGCGGAGGAGCGCACCTTCGCCGCCGAGGTGCCTGTGTTGTACGGCCTGAAGGTGGACTGGGAGGACCGAATCTGGGTGGCGCGCCGGGGTCCTACGGGCCAGGACGACGGCCCGACCGACATCGTGACGCCCGGCGGAGACTACGTCGGCACCCTGCCGCCGGACGGGCTCCGGACGCCGGCCGCATTCGGCCCCGGGGGGCTCATGGCCTACATCGAGAGCGACGAGATGGACGTGCCGACGGTGCGCGTAGTCAGGCTGGTTGCGCTGGAACCGGCAGGATAGGCGCCCGTCCGGGGCGGACAGGCGCTTGAGCGCGCCTTTCTCAAGCTCCGGCCCGCTCCGCCTCCTCCCCGCCCGCCGCACCCGGCTCCGCCCCCTCCTCGCCCTCGCCCGACGATCCCACCGCCCCACCCAGCGTCACCGCCCCGCTGGCGATATCGATGCCGACCACCGTCCGGATCATCGCACGGTCCGACAGCATTCGGATGTTGGGAGCGAGCTCGGGCGGGCGGGCGAAGACGGTGCGGCCGACAAGCTCGCCGGGGCGCAGGTGGTGCTCGATCACGACGAACCGGAGCACGCCGTCTCCCGGGGCGACTTCGAAGTCGAGGAGCACGCCCCCTTCCGGGGCGCCCCAATGCACAACCCGGTCCGGGCGGTCCCCGGCGGCGAGCGGCTTGCCGTTCAGACCGGCCAGCCGGAGCCCCGCCTCCTCGGCGCGGACGATCCCGGCCGCCCCGGCGCTCCCCGAGGCGCCCGGCGCGGGCTGCGCGTCGCGCAGGCGGAAGAGCATCATCTCCGCGCCGATCTCCGAGGTGACGGACACCCGCAGATTGTCGCTCGCGGCCGCGACGTCGGTCACGACCTCGACGGCCGGCGCGGGCAGGTCAAGGGACTCGGCGGCGGCGACGGCGTATCGAAGCCGCCCCGGCGTGAACTGGGCGAGAGATTCCGGGGCCGCCGCGTCGAACGGCCCCGCCGCCGCGACCGCCCACGCCATGCCGGGGTGCGTATCGTCCCGGGCGGGGTGGGTGCCCCACCAGGCGGAGCCGGTCTCGCGGTCAAGGAGGTACACGAGCGTCGACGGAGCGGGCCGCTCGGCCGAGGGGGCGGCGGCCGACATTCCCGCCGCGAGGAAGAGACCCGCCATGACGGCTCCGGCAACCGGAGCCCACCACCCGTTCGGCTCCCGCAAGGCGTCGAGCAAAGGCAGGACGAGGACGAACGCGAGGCCGGCCAGCACGGCCAGCACCGGCGCGAGCTCCATGCCCATAGCGAGCCACACGGCCTCGGTGAAGGGCGTCAGCACGGCGACCGCGGGCACCGCCGCCAGCACGGCGACCGTCCAGCGCAGGTGCCCCGGCCGCCTGTCGCGGGGAAGGCCCGCCGCCGCCAGCGCCCCCACGCACCCGGCCAGCACCGGCCACTGGAAGTTCACGGCTGCCATCGGGAACAGCGCCGTGGCGGCGGCGGCCAGCGCCAGGGGCGGGAAAAGGGCGCCCAAGGCGAGCTCGGCCGTCGAGAACCACCTCCGCAGCAGCGACACGAAGAGGGTCGCGATGACGAACGCGGCGCTCACGACGGCCAGGACGTACCAGCCCTCGCTGTGGAAGGCGCCCGCATGGAGCGCGCCGAACTCCGGATGCGCGCCGCGGCGCCAGCCGTAAAGGAAGTGGGCGGCCGCTCCCGCCGTTGCCAACAGCGCGCACGACGCCACGAGACCCGCCGCGAGCCCGCCGGCACGAAGTCCCCCCCGCCTCGCCGCCACGAGCGCAACGGCCCAGAGCACTACGGCCGCGCCCCCCAGAACCCATATCCACAGCCTGCCGTACGCCACCAGCCCCACGACCGGCAACGAGATGTAGCTCACGTCCGGGGCGTCGACCGCGCTCAGATCGGCGTCGCCGAAGTGGCGCAGCATGGCCAGCGCCTGTTCCCCGTGGTGCTGCAGCGTCCCCTCGTCGAAGTTCTCCGGCGAGTCGTACACTTGGTGGTACACGTGCGCGCGAGCCAGCCCCGCGAAGTTCAGGCCCTGCCTCCCGGCCTCCTTGAACGGCGTGAAGTCGGTGTCGTTCGGCATGCGCCTGTAGATCTCGTAGCCCAC
Organism: Gemmatimonadota bacterium; assembly: GCA_028873825.1. Lineage (GTDB taxonomy): Bacteria > Gemmatimonadota > Gemmatimonadetes > Longimicrobiales > Gaopeijiaceae > Bin94. The sequence goes on from JAPPNM010000163.1 coordinate 32,300, forward strand.
CGAGTTTACGACCGGACTGGGGTTGGACTCCCGCATCGCCGCGATCACCCGGCCGTTGTCGGCACCCGTCTCGAACATCATGGAGGGACCGCCGCCTCCGCGCATCTCGATCGAGACCACCAGCGCCACGTCCGCCATCCACGGGTGCTCGTCGACGAACGCGCGGGCGCCCAGCAGCCCCACCTCCTCCGCGTCGGTTATGAGGACGATCAGGTCGTTGCGGAGTCCGGGACCCGCGCCCAGGGCGCGGAGCGCCTCCAGGATCGCGACCACTCCCGACCCGGCGTCGCCGGCGCCCAGGGCGATGCCGCGGCTGTCGTAGTGGGCGGTGACGAGCACGGCCGGACCGCCGGGCTCCGCGCCGGGAATCCTGGCCAGTACGTTGCGCACGGTGGCCGCCGTGACCTGCGCCCCGCCTCCGGTGGCCGATCCGGCGGTCTGCACGGCCGGCTCGTGCCCCAGTGCGCGCAGCTGCCCAAGCAGGTATTCGCGCACGGCGGCGTGCGCCGGAGAGCCGGGCGGGCGCGCCTCGGAGGCGATCCGGACCAGGTGCGACATCGCCCTCCCGGAGGAGAACGCCGTGTCGGGCGCGGTGGCGGGCACCGGCGCGGGGACCGTGCGGAACAGGCTCGAGAACCACGCCGCGACGAGGAGCACCGCGAGCGTCGCGGGGCCGCGCATGCCGTTCCACGGAAGCGATCCCGCCGCGGCTTCGGCCTTCGGGCCCGCCTCCGCCGAGCCGGTCCCCGGCCGCCCGGGCTCGACTGCGCCGGCCGTTGCAGCTCCCGCCGCCGCGGTCCTGCGCCCGGCCTCCGCCTCCCGGCGCGCCTCGCCCTTCCGTCCTCCGAACCCGAAAGGCCCGCGCGCCCCGCGCTTCTTCGCCCGCGGCCTCTCGCGCCCTGCGGGTTTCCGGCCCTCGCCGGCCGCCGCCTCCGCCCCGCCGGCCGCCTCCTTGGCCCTACCCGGCTCAGGGCCCGCGTCCCCCTCCCCCGCCGACTCCCGCGCGATCTCCCGTTCCAGCTCCTCGATTTCGTCCTCGCCGATCCCCAACTCCGCGAAGGACGGGATCTTCGGCAGCTTGTCGTCGCTCATGGTCCGTCTCCGCTTCTGGCAGCCCGTGACGCATCGTCCCCGCCCGATCCGGCGGGAGGCGCGGCCGAACGGGTTCAGTGGAATGAAAGATGCCCTCGCACTTCGCGAGCGGCGACCCGCCGGTTTCGGACCGCTTCCCGGCACCGCGCCGACGAACGCAACCTCCGGGCGACCGGTGGACCTTCGGTCTCCTCGTCGATACGTGCTCGCTTCCAGAACGCGGTGGGGCCGATGGGCACGGGCGGCTTCGGACGGGCGGGGCTTCCAAGATAGCCGGAGGTCAAGCGAGCGTCACCAAGAGGTGAGGCGGGGACGGAATCCGACGACCTCCGGCAAGCTCCGTTCCCGTCCCTGCGCGGAATACGGCGGAGAGCGCTCCCGAACGCCCTGTGCCGCCCCAGCTCCGCCTCCGCGAGGAGCGCGTCCGCCTTGGCGCCGGGATTACGGCGGGGGGCCGGGTGGGCGAGTACCGTCGTGGCGTGATGGACGACCTCGGCGGGTGAGCGATCGGCCGACGCTGCGGGAGAGTCAGTCTTGAGGGAACCGCCGTCCCCGGCTAGCTTTGTGGCAAGAGAGCAACCTACCGACCTTCATGGAGCGTCAGAAAGGAAGCCACCCTCGAATCCCTCGTTGTCCCCGCTACTGCCTGCGAGCAGGGCTTGGCCATCTCACATGATGCCGTCTGGTTGCAAACCGAAATCGAAACTCTTGCGATACGCGTGTTAGCCAGTTGGCGGACCAAGGCCGTGTCGGTGTCGTCGACACAGCAGCGCGACCGGCGCCGTTTTCTCGACCGGTTGCACGCATCCTTCGATGCTGAGCCGCTCGAGGACGGCATCGATCACCCCGCCGAGCAGGTGATCACGGCGGCGTTGGAGTCGGAAGACCGGGATACCGCCTTGCAGTGGATATCGAACGCCTGCTTGGAGTCGGCCAGCCCGGCGTTTGCGGCGGCCACGTTCCTGTGTGCGGCCCGGCAGCCGGGACTCGGAACCGTTGCGTGGCGTGCGGGATTGGTTCACGGCGCGCTGGCATCTGACGACATAGAACTCCGCGACGCGGCTATCCAGGCGGCGGAGTTCTGGGGTGACCCCGGTCTTCGACAGATTCTCGCGGACCATTCCGAGCCGGTCCCGTGGCTTGACGAGTATCGTCGCGGCGCGATGGACGACCTCGTCCTGTAGAAGATGTTCCTGGCCCGCATGATCACTCGCCACAAGTGGCAACCCAAGGACGGGCTAGCCCGGGACGAGATTCCAGCCGACGCAATTACGGCTGACCTGCGGACCGCGAACAACACGCTCTCGTTCTGGCAGTGCGGTCAAGCGACTGGCCCCGAGGTCTCGGATGCCGTGCTGGCGATTGCGGCCGGGCGCGATCGGATTCAGACGGAGCTGCGGGCCGCGCGGTAGTCGGGGGCGGCTGGGAGAGCAGCTTCTGGCTTGGTCACTGACCATGCTGGTTCGGTCCCACAGCACCCCCGCGCCCCTCTACAGCGGCCCGTCCTCCCAGGGCCCCCACATCGCGTATGTCGCGCTGGCCCGCGACGACCCGGCCTCGCGCCCGCCCTGCACGTTGAAGAACAGCACGCGGCCGTCCGGACTGAAGCACGAACCGGCGAATTCGCCGGGCTGGGGTCCCCCCTCCGCGCGCGGCGCCCGCACCATGTTCACGATGCGGCCCTCGCGGTCCAGTCCCCGCACGAACTGGTCGTCGGTCCCGTCCTCGCACATCACCAGTCCCCCCCTCGGACTCACCACGATGTTGTCCGGGCTGTCCAGCACGTCGTGGGAGGGCGACTCGAAGACCAGCGCGAGCTCGCCCTCGTCGCCGGAGCCGGGCCGGTAGTGGAAGACCTGTCCCGCCCCGGCGTCCCCCCCGTTGGTCGATACGACGTAGATGCCGCCGTCCCCGTGGAAGGCGCCCTCGAGGCGTGCGAACCGCGCCGCGCCCTGCGCGAGCCCCTGCTTGAAGACCGTCAGGGGGTCCGTTTCGGCGTTGGCGGGATCGGGGTCCCCGATGTCGACCCAGTGGACCGGCAGCACCGTCCCCGGAGTCTGGCCGCGGGCGGTCAGGTAGCCCGGCTCGCCGGTCACCGCCATCATCTGCAGCCTGCCGCCGGCGGAGAGCGTTTCGCGGTCGTCGGGAAGGAAGCGGTAGAACCCCGCGCCCGGAAGCCTGCCGGGCACGTACCAGGTGTCCTCGGTCTCGTAGACGATGCCGGTGGCCGGGTCGACGGCCACCGCTTCGTGGATGAACCGCCCCATGGCGCGGAGCGGCACGGGGGCGACCGGTCCGGCCGCGCTCGCCGGAACCTCGAAGACGTAACCGTGCGGCACGGCGTGGCCCCGTTCCGGTCCCCAGGTGGTCTCCTCGCACGACAGCCAGCTGCCCCAGGGCGTGGGCCCGCCCGCGCAATTCACCGCCGTGCCCGCCAGCGACACGAATTCGTCCACGAGCTCCACGCCGAGCTCCCCGCCCGTCTCCGCGATCCGCACCTCGAGCGAGGTGGTCCCGCCGCTGGCCCGGGGGTCGTAGTGCGGATCGCCTATCGGCACGGAGTTCTCGGCCTTGTCGACCATTTCGTGGTTGCGGATCAGGCGGACGTTGCCGTTGGGGAGGGGAAAGGCGGCCATGCCGTCGAAGGCGTTGGGCACCGTCAGCCCGTCCCGGACCGTCGAAGCCACCCCCCCCGAACCGAGGCGAACGCAGCGGAAGCTCTCGGGAATCTCGATCTCGGGGCAGTCCGGACCCGCCACCAGCCGGCCGTAGGGTTCGATGAACGGACTCGCGCCCGCGCCGCTCCGGCTTCCGGGTCCGTGGCCGGCGCCCGGCCCGCCTGCTTCGTTCCACCTAGCCAACCCCGCCAGAGACGGCGCGAAGACCGCACTCCCGCCGGTCGAGGCAAGCGCCTTCAGGAAAACGCGACGGTCCATCGACATGAGCTGTCCTCTCTCCAGGTCCGGTAGGTGAGCAAGGCGTCCGGGAAACACCCGCGAACGGCCGCGCCTCAAGCCTGCGGGAACCCGGGCGTCCGGGGCAACCCCGGCCGCCGGCTTGTTTCCGAAACGTCCGGTGTTCCGTACATTGCCGGGTCAACTCCCGGCCGACCGCATCCGCCGGGCGCGGCGGGCCTTCCCCGCGCGCGCCCGAACCCGGAACGGAGTGTTGGGAACGGCGCCGCACCGGCCGGGCCTTCCCCCGCGCGCCGAAACACCCGTGGGAGCAACCGGATGACGCACCCGCAGACCAGGCGGGAATTCCTGAGAACGACCGCAACCGCGGCCGGCGCCGTCGGGCTGGGCCTGGTCGGCGGCCCGGCGCGCGTCATGGGCGGGACCGCCCCCGCGCCGATGAAGATCCTGGTTCTGGGCGGAACGGGGTTCATCGGGCCCCACACGGTGCGGCACGCCCTGTCCCGCGGCCACACGGTCACGCTCTTCAATCGCGGACGCACCAATCCGCACCTCTTTCCGGAGCTGGAGAAGCTCGTGGGCGACCGAGACGGAGACCTGGCGGCGCTGGAGGGCCGCAGGTGGGACGCGGTCGTCGACAACTCGGGATACGTCCCGCGCCACGTGCGCGATTCGGCGGAACTCCTGGCCGACTCCGGGCGCTACCTGTTCGTCTCCTCCATTTCGGCATACAAGGATCTCGCGCCCGCCGGGATCACCGAGGACTACGAGGTGGGCCGGTTGGACGACCCCGCCGTGGAAGAGGTGACGGGCACCACCTACGGGCCCCTGAAGGCGCTCTGCGAGGACGCCGTCCGGGAGGTCTTCGGCGAGCGCGCCAACATCGTGCGGCCGGGCTTCATAGTCGGCCCCGGCGACCCCACCGACCGTTGGACCTACTGGCCCGTGCGCGTGTCGATGGGCGGCGACATGGCCGTGCCCGGCACCCCCGGCGACCCGGTTCAGTTCATCGACGCGAGGGATCTGGGAAGCTGGCTGGTGGGCATGCTCGAGGACGGGGTCGGGGGCGTTTTCAACGGAGCGGGCCCGGTCCAGCCCCTCGGCATGGGGGCCTTCCTCGAAACTTGCCGGGACGCCGGCGGCGGCGACCCTGCCTTCCATTGGATCGACGCCGAATTCGTCCAGGAGCGGGAGATCCGCTTCCCCATCCGGGGTCCCGCGACGGGCGAGTTCGGGGGAGCGCACCGAATCGACATTTCGCGCGCGATCGCGACCGGCTACCGGAGCCGTCCCGTGGCCGACACCGTCCGCGACACGCTGGAGTGGTGGAACGGCCTTACCGAAGAGGACCGTCCGGGACGCGCGCTGCGGGCGGGACCGCGCAAAGCGGGTGCCGCGGGTGGCCGGACGGTATCGACGGAAGCCATGCTGAATCTGGAGACGGAGCTGCTGGAGGCCTGGGCGGCCCGCGCATAGACACGAACGGAGAAACGGGGAAACATGGAGATACGGGTCGATTGGTCCCGGAACGCGGGAGTCCTGGTCGCAAAGCCGCTCGGGCGCATCTACAGCGCCGACCACCTGGAATGGCAGAGCGCGCTCGAGTCCGGCATCGGACCGGACGAACGCGCGTTGGTCGTGGACTTCCGCGAGGTCCCGTATCTGAGCAGCGCCGGCCTCCGCGTGCTGCTCATGACCGCAAAGCGCTTCCGCCGGCCCGGCCAGGGGTTCGCGATCTGCCAGCTGCGCCGAACGGTTCGCAAGGTTCTCGCCGCCAGCGGGTTCGACGGCGTAATCCCCGTCTACGAGTCCGAGGCCTCCGCCGTGGCCGCGATCAACGGCGAGGACGGCCCGGCCGGCTGACGCCCCCGGAAGGTACGCGCGAGTGGAGAGACGAACCGTGTCCGACAAGCTGAACCGCAGGGATTTCGTGGACCGCACCTCCAAGCTGGCGATGGGCGCGATGATCGTGCCGCGCCGGGTTCTCGGCGGCCCGGGCCGCACGGCGCCTTCCGACCGGCTGAACCTGGCGATCGTCGGGGTCGGCGGCCAGGGCACCGAGAACGCGCAGGAGTTCGGCACCGAGCATATCGCCGCGATCTGCGACGTCGACTTCGGCGTGGTGCACAGACGGGTGCAGGAGCGCCTGACGGACGGCGACGGAAACCGGCGCGAGAAGGGCCGCCGCTGGCGAGAGCAATTCCTGCAGGCTCGCCAGTACGCCGACTTCCGCGAACTGCTCGACCGCGAGGAGGACCTGGACGCGGTCGTCGTCGCGACGCCCGACCACCTGCACGCGCCCATCGCCAAGGCCGCGATGGAGGCCGGCAAGCACGTATACGTCGAGAAGCCGCTCACCTACACGGTGCACGAGGCGCGCGCGCTCGACGACATCGCCCGACGCACCGGAGCGGTCACGCAGATGGGCAACCAGGGGCACTCCGAGGAAGGGGCTCGCCTGATCAACGAGTGGGTGGAGGCGGGCGTTCTCGGAGAAGTGACCGAGGTGCACGTCTGGACGAACCGGCCGATCTGGCCCCAGGGCTTCCGGCGCCCCGCCCCCTGGGAGGAGGGGCTGCGGCCGGGCTGGTACCAGCAGTGGGACCGCGGCGCGATCCTCGCCATGACGGCGGACGTCATGGACGCCGGCTACCCCGCGCCCGTGGGAATGAACTGGAACCTGTATCTCGGACCGACTCCGAAGGAGATCCCCTACCACCCCGTCTACCATCCCTTCAACTGGCGCGGCTGGGTCGACTTCGGGGTCGGCGCCCTGGGAGACATGGGCGCGCACCTCGTCGACCACCCCTATTGGGCCCTGGGGCTCACCTACCCCACCTCCATCGAGGCCACCTCGACTCCCTGGGGCGGGCCGTCCGAGGATCCCGCTTCCTACCCGCACTCCATGCGCGCCCACTACCGGTTCCCCGCTCGGGACGGCATGCCCCCCGTCGACATGCACTGGTACGACGGCGGACTCATGCCCCCGCGCCCCAGGTCGCTCCCCGACGAAGTGGAGCTCAACCGGGAGGGCGGCGTCATCTTCGTCGGCGAGCGCGGGATCCTCATGCACGGCACCTACGGCCGAAACCCGGTGCTCTTCCCCGAGTCGCTGGCCGCGGACGCCGAAGCCGTCCCGCGGAGCCATCCCCGCATCGAGGGCACCCACCAGATGAACTGGGTGAAGGCGTGCAAGGAAGGCGGCGAGGCGTCGAGCCCCTTCGCCTACGCGTCGCGGCTGACCGAGGTGATGCTGCTGGGCGTCGTCGCGCTGCGTGCCGGCCAGGGGAGGAAGATCCGCTACGACGCGGACGCGATGCGGATCACAAACGCCAAAGACGCGAACCGGTACCTTACCCGGGAGTACCGGCCGGGGTGGGAGGTCTGAGCGCGGCGCACGCCGACCGTCACTTCGCCGGAAATTTGAGGTTCTCCCCCTACGGCGGATCCCCGTAGAACCGCCAGCCGGCCTCGAAGTCCGGTCCCGGCGCCTCCCCCAGCAGCCGCGCGCGCACCATCTCGATCGGCATGGTGCCCCCCCGCAGGATCGCGTCGTGGAACTCGCGTTCGGTCATGCGGCCCCCTCCCACCAGCTGCTCGTGCAGCGACCTGATCTGCAGGCCCCCCAGCATGTACGCGGCCTGGTAGAGGGGCGAGTAGCTCCCGTTGAAGGAGCGGCGCACTTCGGCGGCGGCGTTGGCGGGTTCGTGGCCGACCCGTTCGACCAGGAAGTCGACCGCGTCGCCCGGCGTCATCCGCTCCAGGTGGAAGCTCAGCGAGAAGATGATTCGCGCGGCCCGGTGCATGCGCCAGAAGAGCATGCCGATGCGGTCTTCGGGCGTGGCCGGGAAGCCGAGGTCCCAGAGACGCATCTCCCAGTACAGCGCCCATCCCTCCGTCCAGAACGGCGTGCGGAAGAGTCCCCGGTGCGCGTTGTACCGCTCGTTCATGAACCCCTGCAGGTGGTGCCCGGGTATGAGCTCGTGATGCACGGTCGCGCGGGAGAAGTGGACATTGTTCCCGCGCATGCTCATGCGCTTCTCGCCGTGCGTCATCTCGTCGGTCGGGAAGGCGATCCGGATCACCTCGCCGCCCAGGAAGAACGGGGCCACCCGCTGGCGTTCCGGCGACATCATCTCCAGACGCCACACCTCCTTCGCCAGCGGCGGCACCGTCACCAGGTCCCGCGCTTCGACGAAGTCGAGGGCCTCCCGGGCGAGCCTCACGACCACCCCGGGCTGCCCTCCCGGATCGGCGTGCAGCGTCTTCACATGCTCCAGCGCCGCCCTCCAGTCGTCGCCGAAGCCCAGGTCGCGCGACGCCTCGAGCATCCGTTCCTCGCACCAGGCGAACTCCCTGTCCGCGATCGCAATCAGCTCCCCGGGCGTGTACGGGATCATCTCGCGGGCCAGGTCCGCCGCCATCCCGTCCGCGCCGATCGGGTCGCCGACGATGGGCTCCTCTCCGTCCTCCGGCCAGCCGACCACCTTCGCCCGCAGCGTCGACAGGTAGCGGCCCAGCGCGTCGTCAACCTCCTCGAAGGGCTGTTTCGCCCACCAGGTGAAGAGGGGGTCGTAGCCGGCGTAGTGCCGGTACCAGGCGCCCAGCGCACTTCGGTGGGAGGAGAGAACCCGCACGGCCCGCAGTCCGGTGACCGGAGTCGGGGCCGGCCGCCCGTCCCCGCCCGGACCAGCCCCCCAGGCGGCTCCGGACTCGAGGGTCTCCCGCGCAGCCTCCGCCGCGGCGGCCAGAGCGGCCAGGCTCGCCGCCATCGCCTCTCCGTCGACCGGCTTCATGAAGTGCCGGACGGCGAGCATTCCCACGATGTCGTCCGCGAAGGGCAGCAGCGGCGCCACCTCGGCGAGCGTTCGCTCGTCCCGGGCGAGCAGTTCCAGGCGGTGGCGGATCTCGCCGCCCAGAAGCACGCGGTCGATGCTTCCCTCGACATCGTCCGGAGCGACCCGAAGCGCGCCGAGCGCGGCCGCCCAGCCCGCAAGGAACTCGCGCATCCGTTCCTCGCGCGCGGCGGAGTGAGGCATGTCCCGCCACCTTCGCTCGAGCGCCCCGAGGTCGCTTGCGAAGCGGTTCACAAGCGGCGCCAGACTCGAGCCCTCGAAGGCGGCCAAGCCGGCGAGATCGGGGACGGCGGCGGGGAGCTGCGGCGAGGCGGGAACGGGAGCCGCTACGGCGGCGGCGATCAGCGTCACGGCCCGGAGGGCGCCCGAGCAATGTATAGTATACATGACAAAATGTAATCTCGAATTTACATTGCGAATAGGTGCGGCGAAGCGGCCGGCGCGGACGCGTCGCCGCTCGAACGCCGCCGGGGATTTTGTCCGCGGGCCGCCAGCTCCGTCCGAACGCGAGGAGGCCGAACCCCATGCAAGTATTCGGCCGCCACGAGGAGCAGACGCTGGCCCAGCTCGCCCGCGTCGCCGAGCGCGCCGACCACGCCGCGCTGATGGCCGACGGCCACCTCGGCTACGTGATGCCCATCGGCGGCGTGGCCGCGTACCGCAACCGGGTGAGCGTGGCGGGCGTGGGGTTCGACATCGCCTGCGGAAACGCCGCCATCCGCACCGACCTGGCCCTCGGCGACCTCGCCGGCCGGCCCGGCGGACTGCGGCGCCGCCTGGAACGCCTCGGCGACGAGATCCGGTCCGGCATCTCGTTCGGCATCGGCGGTGTCAACCGTTCTCCCGACGCGCCGTCCGGCCACCCCCTCTTCGCGGATCCCGCCTGGGGGGCCGTGCCCGGGCGCCACCGGGCCGCACTCCTGGACAAGGCGCGCAAGCAGCTCGGCTCGGTGGGGTCGGGCAACCACTACGTCGATGTCTTCGCCGACGAACGGGACCGGATCTGGGTCGGCGTCCACTTCGGGTCGCGCGGCTTCGGGCACACGGTGGCTTCGTCCTTCCTGGCCATCGGGCAGGGCGCCGAGTGGGGCGCGCGGGCGCCCGAAGCCGAGGTCATCCTAGAGCTGGACTCTCCCGCCGGGCACGACTACTGGCAACTCATGAAGCTGGCGGGGCGGTACGCATACGCGGGCCGCGAATGGGCGGTCAGGAAGGCGGTGGACATCATCGGCGGGCGGGAGGTCGAGCTGGTGCACAACCACCACAACTTCGCGTGGGAGGAGGAGCACTTCGGGCGCTCCTTAGTGGTGGTGCGCAAGGGGGCGACGCCTGCGTTCCCGGGACAGAAGGGCTTCGTGGGCGGGTCGATGGGCGACGACGCGGTGATTCTGGAGGGGGCGCGAGGAGCGGCGGCGGGCGACCTCCAGGCCCGCGCCCTGTATTCCACCGTGCACGGCGCAGGCCGCGTGATGAGCCGCACGGCCGCGCGGGGGAAGCGCCACCGGCGCACGGGCAGGGTGCTGAAGCGCGGCAAGGTGAGCCGGGAGATGATGGCGGAGTGGGTGGCGCGGAAGGGGGTGGTGCTGCGGGGAGGCGGGGTGGACGAAAGTCCGCACGTGTACCGCCGGCTCGGTGAGGTGCTGGCCGCGCAGGGTGAGACGGTGACCGTGCTTCACACGCTGCGGCCGCTTGTGGTCGTGATGGCGGGAGGGATGCGGTAGCGGCGCCGGACCGTTTATACTGTACTTTCGAGTTCATTTACGCGGACGGTCACCGGCGGACCGGCCCGCCCTTCTTCGCGCCGGACAGCGGGAGTCCCCATGAAACGCCACGCAGCCCTTGTCGCAATCGCCTTCGTCACGCTCGCGCCCGGAACGGCGCTGGGCCAGACCACGCTCCTCGTGTCCGGCGGCCTGAACCGTGCGTCGATGGCCGTTTCCGGCGACGACGCCGATGAGGTTGGGGATATCAGTCCGGTAACGCGGATGTGGGTCGGCCTCGCGGCCTCCGTCCCGGTTTCCGAAGACTGGGACCTGGAACTGGGTGCGGGCCTTTCTCAGAAGGGCTTTGGGGTGATCTTCGACGACTTCGGGTTCGACTTCGAAGCCAGCTTCGAAATCGACTATTTCGAGATCACGGCCTATGCCGGCAAGTCACTCCCCGTGGCCGATCGCATCTCGGTGAAGCTGCTGGTCGGCCCGGCTCTGGCCATGCGGCTGTCCTGCCGGATCACAGCCAAGACTCCGGAGGAGGAAAAAACCGAGGACTGCGATGAAGATGAATGGAGGGAGACAGACCTGGGCCTCGGCGGCGGCGTGCGCCTCCGGATCGGTCTGTCCGAAGAGGTGGGGTTGACGGTCGGAGCCTTCTACACGCTCGGACTGCCGGATCTTGACGAGGACGACGACTTCGATATCACCATCAAAAGCCGCGCCCTGACCCTGCGGGCGGGCCTGGCCTTCCCTATCGGCTGAGTCGCGGGGGGGGCCCCGCCGGGCGGCCCGGGGCCCCCCCGGGCCCCCGGCCCCCGACCGGTAGCCGTACACGACGAGCTACCCAAATAGCCCGCCCACATAACCACCCCCCCCCCCCCCCCCCAGG
>JAPPNM010000122.1 GCA_028873825.1 Gemmatimonadota bacterium
CGGTGAGCGCACGCACGTTGTCTGATGGCGCGGTTTTCGGGTTATTCGATGGGGATCGGCTTCCGGTCGCGGCAAGGCCGGGCGGGGGTGCCGCGAGGCCGTCGGCGCGACTGAGTGCTGCCATGGCCGTAAGCGGAGCTTTCGGCCATCGGCCGATCATTTCAGGCAGGAGCGCGATGGCATTGGGCGCGGGTGTTCCCGTTCCCGTTCCCTGCAACGCTTAAGGGTTCGTCGGAACGGGAACACGGGCTGCTTCGCCTACAGATTGGGGCTGGCCGTCGGGCTGGCGGCTTCGTTTGCCGCGGCGCCGAGGAAGCGGTAGCGACCTCCCGACCCTCGCTCGACACGTCCCTCGCGCACAAGCTCGTGCAGTGCCGCGGTGACGGTTGCGTTGCGCGCCCCGGCGCGTTTTCGGATCTCGGACTGCAACAGGGGGGCTCCGGCCTTCGCGAGCACCTGCACGATCCGCTGTTCAGCGCTTTGCGGTTGCGGCGGGGCTTGGTCAGGCACCGTGCGTCGCAGCCGCAGGGCGGGTCCCTCGCCGTCATCGGCGAGTTCGATCTCGATGTCGTTGAGGCCGGGTGCGGCGCGATGCTCGACGGTCATGACGATCTGTGCGTCGCGCCGGCGCAGGTAGAGATTGGAGTCTCCCCAGGCATGCAGCTCGCTGCTCCCGCGCAGGGCCTGTCCCGGCCGGGCCGCACCGCTCTTGCGGGCGTGGTGGACGAGCACGACGGCTGCCTCGAAGCGTCGCTGGAGGTCGCGCAGGAAGCCGAGGATGGGGGCGATCTCGGAGACGGTATTTTCGTCGACGCCATGCAGGCGGACCAGGGGATCGAGGACCAGCAGGCGCGGTCCGATACGTTCGACGGTTTCCAGCAGCCGCTGCCGGTCGAGGCGATGATCGAGGCGCAGCGTGGGCACGTCGATGACGGCGATGTCGAGGGTGTCGAACGCGGCGCCGGCGGCGCGGGCGATGCCGGCCAGCCGGGTGCGCACGATATGACCGGCATCCTCGGCGGCGAACATCAGCACCGGTCCGGGTTGCGCGGCGGCGAAGCGGCGCAGGCAGGGCACGCCGGCGGCGACGGCGACCGCGAGGTCCAGCGCCAGGAAGGACTTGCCGCATTTTGGTTCGCCGCCGATGATTCCGACCGCCTGCTTGGCCCAGAGTTCGTCGACCAGCCACTGCTGCTGGCGCGGGCGCTCCTCCAGCGCCGCGGGGTGGCGCGTGGGGAAGCCCGTCACCGCCGTGCCCTCCTGGGCTGTGCCTCCTCGCCCCAGGTCTCGAGGAAGAGCTTTTCGTCGAGCCGCTCGCGATCCTGTTCGGCCCCGGCGGCGAGCAGGCCGTCGGCCAGGATGGCGAGCGCCCTGGGGTTGCCGTCGGCATGGGCGACAAGGGTTTGTTTGAGGCCCGGCGTCATGAGGGCGGGATTGCCGGCCTGCTCGAGCAGGTGGTCGAGCAGCCGGGCGAGTTCGCCGGGTTCGGAGCGCGTGATGAGCAGGCGCTGGCGGATGCGCGAGGCGATGGGCAGCAGGTCGGGGTTGCGCAGCTTTGCCAGAAGACGGTTGTCGCCCACCAGGACGACGCTCAGGATCGCGCGCGAGTCGAAGTCGGTCGAGGCGAGCAGGCGCATCTCGGTCAACACCGGGTGGACCAGCTCCTGGGCCTCGTCGACGAGCAGGAGCGGGCGCAGGCGGGTGTCCTCCAGATGGGCGCGCCATTGCTGGCGCAGCCCCTTGAAGCCGAGCCAGCGGTTGTTGTGAACCAGGGTGATGCCGAAGAGGTCGGCGAGTTCGTGGTAGAAGTCGGCGACGCTGGCCGAGGGATGAGTCAGCACCGCGACTCCCAGCCCCTCGGTGCGTTCGAGGCGGTTGGCGAGCAGGCGCAGCGCCACGCTCTTGCCGGTGCCGGGGTCGCCGGCGATCATCGCGAAGCCGCCCTGGCGCACGAGCTGGCTCTCGATCCTGCGGCAGAAGCTGTCGACGGCAGGGGTGGGCATCAGGCCTTCGACCGGCAGGTCGGTGGCGAAGGGGTTCCACTTGAGCCCGTAGAGCGTGAGCAGTTCTCGATTCATGATGTCTCTCCCCGAGTGTCGTCGTCGCCCGGACCGGGCGTTTCGTTGTGGGGCACCCAGGCCGACGGCAGGCCCGTTGCGGCCTGGGCGTCGAGCATGCCCTTGAGCAGCGGCGGAAGTTCGCCCGCCCCCGCGTCGCCGCCGCCATCGTTGCCGCCGGGGCCGGCGCGACGGCGCACGCCGTCGGCGTTGGCGCGCTTGTCGAGGGGGTAGAGCGTGCACAGCCGCTCGCCGCCTCGGGCGTCGACCAGATCGACGCTGGCGAGGTCCCAGCGCGCGTAGCGGACCCAGACCTCGCGCAGGTGGCGCCACGGCTGGGGCACCTGGTAGCGGATACCCTCGACCGAGACGGTGCCGTCGGAACGCCGGAGCGTGCGCTTGCGGGTGATGCGGAAGGCCGCCTTGAGCTCGGCCACGCCGGGGCAGGGCCTCGATGCATCGACGCTCCCGGCCAGGCGCTGATGCGGCGTCATGGCGAGCTCGCGGTGCTTGCGGCGGTGATAGTCCTGTTCCAGCCACGCGATGGTGGCGTCGTTGAGCATCTTCACGGTGAGCGCGCCGACGCCTTCGAGCTGGGCCATCAGGCGCGATTCGACGGTGCCCCAGAACGACTCGATCTTGCCGTTCTGATGGGGGCTGTAGGCGAGCGTCGTGACTCCGGCGATGCCGAGCCGGAGCAACCCCTCCACGACCTCGCCGGCGGTCATCGCCGCGCCGTTGTCGGTCAGCAGGGATCGCGGCAGACCCCGCTTCATGAAGGCCTGGCAGAGCCCGTGCACGAAGACCTCGGCGGTCTCCGCCAGATACCACTGAAGGTGGCAGCCCAGGCGCGAGTGGTCGTCGAGGAAGCCGAGCAGGTACGGCGTCTTCCACTCGCCCGAGGCGGTCAGCACACGGCGCTTGGCGCTGTGGAAGTCGGCGTGCCACAGGGCGTGGCTGCGAGAGACCTCGTAGCTCAGCACCTCGCGGGCTTCGACAGCCGGCCTGGCCTCGCTCTCATGCCACTTGCGCCGGCGCTTGCGCACCAGCCCGCGAGCGCGCATCGCGCGGGTCAGCGTCGCGTAGGACGGCATCGGGCCGAGCTCGGGATCGGCCTCGACCCGCGCCGTCAGGGTCTCGTGGTGGAGCTGCGCCGACCACGACGGATGCGCCCGGTATTGCTCGCGCAGCGCCTCGATCAGCGCCGGCGACATCGCCCTGTGGCGTCCCGCATCGGCGCGCGGGCGCCGCGTGAGTGCGCCCACCGGGTCGTTGTCCGCCGCCCGGGCCTGGTAGTACCAGCGCTCGATCGTCGAGGCCGAGAAGCGCACCGACCCCTTGCCGGAGGGGTGTTCCCACTCGCGCTCGGCCAGCCGCCCGAGCTCGGCTCGCAGCTTTCCGGCCGGCGGCGGCGAGGCCAGAAGCGGCCCGACCACCGCGAAGCGCAGCCGCGCCCACCGCTCGCGACGCCCGCTCCCGTCGTTGCTGTTCATTCCGGCGTCCCCCCCTCGCTGCTTCGTGGAGATGCCGATGATGCGGCGCCCTATCGGTGCATGACAGAAACGCTTTCTGCGGGCGAAGCCCGACCGGCGCCGAGCGCGCAAAAGCCGGTCCACGGCATCAGCCAGACCAGGCTCCGCACCAGCCGCGAGCGGAGGCTGCCGCCCCGCACGATGCGCAGCAGCCAGCGCAGCGGCGGCACTGCGGGCGGCAACGCCAGCTCGCCCCGCTTCGCCTGCCACTCCCGGGTCACAGGGAAGGCTTCCAGCCACCAGCGCCGCCAGCGCTTCAGCGTCGACACCGGAATCCCCCAGCGCCGCGCGATCGTCTGCAACCGCACGCCGCCGGCAAGCGCCAGCGCGCTCACCAGAAGGAACAGCGCACCCACGTAAAACCGCCTGCCGAAGAAACGCACCGACGGCGGCTTCACCCGGCGCCTGCACACCGAACAGCACAGGCTGAAGCGCCTCACGTCGTCGCGAAGATCCGCCGCCAGACCATGCGGCTTGCGCGGGTAGGTCGCGCTGTGAAGCGCCCCGCCGCAGCGCGGGCAGCCCGCAGCACGGCAGCGCTCCGCCTCGGCCGCGTCGACCTGCTTGAGAAAATCCCAGACCCGGGCGTTGGAGAGGATGGAGTGGTGGAACAGCTTGTGCGACATTGGAGGCGTCCCGGATGATTTAGCCATCACCGAGACAAGCCCTCCGGCGGCCTTCTTGCAAGATCGCCGGGGGGCACCCTCCCCGAAACCTCGATTAATCCGAGCCGATCAGCCCCCGATCGCCGCTGAAAGCGTGCGTCCGCTCA
>JAPPNM010000012.1 GCA_028873825.1 Gemmatimonadota bacterium
GCGGATGCGTCGCCGTTCGAATGCCGGGGGGATTTTGTCCACGGGCTGCTAGGCCCCGTCCGCGCCGGACACCCGGATGTGCGCCGCCTGCTCCCGGCGCAGCGCGACCAGCGCCCCCCGGATGTCGTACGCGACGGGGTCGCCGGCGGCGCTGCGCATCCGCGCCCGGACGACAGTCCCCGGCACGACGCCGAGGTCCAGCAGGCGGCGGCGCGCGGGCCCTCGGCACAGCGGCGAGATCCCCGCCACGGTCGCCGACTCGTCCGGGCGGACGTCGGCCAGCGTCCGCGTCCAGGCGGCGTCTGCCACCTCGGCGGAAGGCTCCACGGTGATGTTGCGGGCCAGGGCGCTCGAGATGTCGTAGAGCCTGTCCCCGCTCCGGAAGCTCACCCGGCCCGCCCCGCCCTCCAGGCGCTCCACCGGCGCCATCAGCCCGAGCCCGAGGCCGACCAGCTCGCGGTAGATCTCCCTGGGCTCGTCTTCGAGGTGGGTGACTAGGCCGCGCTCCCCCGGATCCAGCGACGCGAGCGGCACGCCGGCCCGCGCGGGCATCTCTCCGCCGGCGGTGGGGATCGGATCGCCGTGGGGGTCGTATACTGGGTGGCCCAGCGCGGCCGCCAAGTCGTCCGCCTCCGCGGCCGAGAGGAGGTGTTCGCGCGTCTCGGCCTCACCGTGCCAGTCCTCGGGGGGCGTGGCGGTGCGGTCCGCGAGGAAGCGTTCCCAGAGCCGGTGCGTGCGCACGACGTGCAGCGCCTGCGCCCTGCCGGCTTCGGTGAGCCGGAAGCGCGAGGGTCCCGCGGCGACGAGCTCCCTCTCTTCGAGCTTCTGCAGCAGCCGGATGGCCTGGTGGCGCGAGATCTGCACGCCGCCGGCCACGCTCTCAGCCGTGGCGGGAAGGCGGTCGTACTCGAGCTTGTACAGCTGCTTGAGCGCGTCCTCCATGCGCACCCTCTCGCTGAGGCGGGCGATGCGGCGCAGCCGGGCGGCGATGCCGCGGCCGGGCCAGGCGACGGTCGCGCAGAGGAGCGCCAGCGAGAAGAAGGCCAGGAGCGCGAGGGCGGGGTCGGGCATGGGGGGGGGGCGGTTTTCGGACTGCGACTGGTGACGGTTGACTTCGGTCTGTTCGGCTGCAATTTAGGCAAGCCTAAAAATATTCGCAAGCCGAAGCCGCGTTCCGGCGAGACCGTCCCGCGCGCGGTCGAGGAACTCGGCGCGGAGCCGAATCGCGCTGCGCCGGGCCGTCTTCGCCAGGATCGGGCGGCGTGTTCGCGCCCGCTCGGGCGCGGGTTATCCCGGCGAACCGGATCCGTCGCCGGCGCTCGCACGTCGCTCTGCCGCGTCGGTCCGCGCGACCTGCGCCTGGGCTTCGAGTTCATCCCGGCATACGACCGCCGTGCCCGCCTTGCCAACCGCGATGCTCGCGGCCACGTTGGCCAGCCACGCGGCCTCGGCGTAGGAGAGACCGCCGACAGCCGCGGCCGCGAAGGCGGCGATGACGGTATCCCCGGCCCCGGTCACGTCGACAACGTCGCGGGCGTGGGCCGGCAGGTGGTGCGGTACTTCCGCCGGCCGAAACAGGCTCATGCCCGCTTCGCCGCGTGTCACCAGGAGAGCTTGCGCTTCGCTCCGCCGCAACAACCGCTCGGCGGCGCTCGCCAGGGACTCGGGTTCCGGGCGGTCACGCGTAGCATGCCCGACCTCGGCCAGGTTGGGCGTCAGCACGGTCGCGCCGCGATACCGGGCGAAGTCCCGCGCCTTGGGGTCGACAAAAATTGGCAGGGCGGCAGCCTTGGCCCTTTCAAAGAGAGGATCCAGGAGGCCGGGCGTGCAGACGCCCTTGTCGTAGTCGGAGCAGATGAGGCCGTCCACTTCGGGCAGGACGGAGTTCGTACGCGCCAGCGCTTGAGCGATTAGCTCGGCCGGCATTGGCCGGCGGCTTTCCCGATCCAGACGAACAACCTGCTGATGGCGGGCCATGATGCGAGTTTTTTCGGTGGTTGGGCGCCCGGCGTCCCGTAGCAGCAGTTCGGCGATGCCCTGCACCCGCAGCCGCTCCCGCACGTACCGCCCGGCGACATCGTCCCCGACCACGCCGACCAGGCATACCTCGCAACCCAAGGCCCGCAGGTTGGCCGCCACGTTAGCCGCGCCACCCAGGCAACGCCGCTCGTCAACGCTTGCCAATACAGGGACGGGGGCCTCGGGAGAGATGCCGGAGACGTCTCCGACCACGTACGTGTCGCAAATGACGTCGCCGACTACGAGGAACGTCATTGGGTTCCGTGGCCAGATTCCGTGCGGCAATGTTCGCGTGGGCTGCTACTTACCGGGCGTCGGTCCCGAACACGGCATCTTCCACCAGCTCACACAGGACATGAATGATCGTGATGTGGCATTCCTGGATGCGCTGCGTGGAACTTGACGGTACGACGATGCCGAGGACGCCGGGCATCCTTGCGACCCGGCCGCCGTTGTTGCCTGTCAGGGCCACCTGCTTCATTCCGGCGCCGGCAGCGGCCTCGAACGCTCTGATGACGTTCGCCGAATTGCCCGACGTGGAGATGCCGACGAGGACATCTCCCCTTGCGCCGATAGCCTCCACCTGCCTGGCGAAAACCTCTTCGTAGCCGAAGTCGTTGGCGCACGAGGTCAGTACGGAGGTGTCGGCCGTAAGCGCCACGCACGACAGGCCGCTCCGGCGCTTCCGGAACCCGCCGACCAGCTCGCCGGCCATATGTTGGGCGTCGCCGGCGGAACCTCCGTTTCCGCAAGTCAGAATCTTGCGTCCTTCTGCAAGTGCGTCGATTAGCAGGCGCGCGGCGCGGTCGATGTCTTCGGCGCATTCGACCAGCCGCTGCTTGGTGCGGACGGCATCGTGCAGGATGGCGGGTATCTTGCGCCGGGCGGCATCCATGGGAACTATGACCTTGGGTTGACGGGCGCGGGTGCGGCGGCGAGCGCGAGCCGGGGCGACGGGGCCGGCCGGACTTCGCGGACGCCGGGGCGCCGGGAGCGACGGTGGCCGGCAAGCCGGCGGCGCACAAGCCGTATCGCTTCGGGGCCGGGACGAGAGCGAGCAGTGCGGGTGGAGCCGATCACAGCGGGGACTTCATCCACTTCCTCCTTG
Source organism: Gemmatimonadota bacterium (assembly GCA_028873825.1). Lineage (GTDB taxonomy): Bacteria > Gemmatimonadota > Gemmatimonadetes > Longimicrobiales > Gaopeijiaceae > Bin94. Next base: position 3,128 of record JAPPNM010000012.1, read on the forward strand.
TATGCCGCCAGCTCGCGTTTCGGGCCGGAGCGAAGCGCGCCGGGCGACCGCCGGCCTCCACGCTAGCAGTCAGCATGAATCCGCACAAGCACGGAGAGCGGCGGTGCGCCCGGCCGGCAAGGAGCGGAGCGCACGGAGAGGCGGGTTGCAAGCGCGGCCGGCTCTTCACGCCAGCGTGAACGCCCCGTTGAGCTTCGTGCGCCGCACGAGCCGGTATCCCCGGGCGACGATCCACGACTCGAGTTCCGTGGGTCCGCTTCCCCGCCCCGCCCGCCCGCGCGACAGCTCCACGATCAGCCGGCGCGGCCACCGGCTCCGCGGCGCGCACGACATGTAGGGCCGGATCACATCCGCCTCGCGTCCCTCCACGTCGACCTTGAGACAGTCGATGCGGTCCAGCCCCGACTCCGCCACCACGTCGGCGAGAGTTACGACCCGGACCGGCACGGTTCCGGTCCCGCCCGTCCCGGCGGCCGCCTCTCCCTTCGAGGCAAGGCGGTTCCGCCCCGAGTTGCCCGGCGCCAGCACGAGCGTGCCCTCGCCCGGTGACGCGGCCACGGCGGCCTCGACCACCCGCATGCGCTCCCCGGCTCCGTTGATCCGCACATTGTAGCGCAGCTGGCGCGCCAGCGCCGGGTCGGGCTCGACCGCGACGATCCGGCTCCCGTCGCCCGCAAGCGACAGAACCCAGAAGGAATAGGCTCCAACATTGGCGCCCACGTCCACGAAGGTGAAGCCGGGCCCCATCCATTCCCGAAGCAGCGCGCGCTCGGGACGGTCCCAGGAGCGCGGGAGGAAGAGGATCCTGGCCTCGGACACCGAGCGGTCGGGGAAGAGCCGGAGGCGGTGGCCCCACAGCCGCGTGTCGACGGGACCCTTCAGTCCGCGCCGCGACATTCTGCGGGCGACGAGGGCGAAGCGGCTCCAAGGCCATCCCGGAGGGAGGGACCGGGCCGTTCCGAGCCAGAATCCCCCCCAGCCGCCGGGGCGGTGGACCCCCCACGGGCTCGCGTCGCCGAATCGGAGCTCTTTCATGCGAATCCCTTCGCGAGGATCGGGGCGGCGGGTTCGCACCCGCTCGGGCGAGGGTTATCCTAGCAGCCCGTGGACAAAATCCCCCCGGCATTCGAGCGGCGACGCATCCGCGC
>JAPPNM010000050.1 GCA_028873825.1 Gemmatimonadota bacterium
TGAGCGCACGCACGCTATTTGATGGTGCGGTAGTCACGGTATTTGATGGGCGTCGGTCGCCTACAGGAACGATGGGGGCCGATCACCTGACGGCCTCTGTGCGGGGATGCGGTGCACGTGGTCGCGCCATTCGAGCGCGCGATGAGAGCAGCGCGTTCCCGTTCCCGTTCCCTCCAACTCCCAAGGGTTAGGCCGGGAACGACTTTGGGAACGCCTCGTGTTGTCCGTTAGCGCCGATGACGGCCTGTGGCGTAGCGGCGTTGTGCACCGCAGTGCCGGTGAGGCGGTAGCAGGCTTTGGAGGCCCGTTCGACGCGTCCTGCGCGGATGAGTGCTTGGAGGGTGGTACTGACGGTCGCGTTTCGAGCCGCGGCGCGTTTGCGGATCTGAGCCTGCGAGAGCGGCTGTTCGGCGTCGGCGAGGACGTCGACGATACGCTGCTCAGCGGTTTGCTGCTCCGGCAGGGCTTTGTCGGGAACTGGCCGGCGCAAGCGCAGAGCGGGCCCCTTGCCGTCGTCGGCGAGTTCGATCTCGACGTCGTTGAGGCCGGGGGCTGCGCGATGCTCGACGGTCATGACGGTCTGGTTGTTGCGGCGGCGCAGGTACAGGTTGCTGTCGCCCCAGGCGTGGAGTTCCGACGAACCGCGAAGCGCTTGGCCGGGGCGCGCGGCGGCGCTTTTGCGCGCGTGATGGACGAGCACGACAGCGGTGTCGAAGCGTCGCTGGAGGTTTCGCAGGAACGACAGGATGGGGGCGATGTCGGCGACGGCGTTCTCGTCGACGCGGTGCAGGCGCACCAGGGGGTCGAGGACGAGCAGGCGGGGGCGGATACGCTCGACGGTGTCGAGCAGGCGCTGTCGGTCGCTGTGCAGGTCGAGGCGCAGGACCGGGACGTCGATGACGGCGATGTCGAGGGTGGCGAAGTTGGCGCCGGCGGCGCGGGCGATGCCTTCGAGGCGGGTGCGCACGATGTGCCCGGCGTCTTCGGCGGCGTACATCAGGACCGGGCCTGCGTGGACGGTGGGGAAGTGTCGCAGGGCGGGGACGGCTGAGGCGACGCTGACGGCGAGGTCGAGGGCGAGGAAGGATTTGCCGCACTTGGGTTCGCCGCCGATGATGCCGACGGCTTCGCGGCCCCACAGGGTGTCGACGAGCCAGTGCTGGTGTCGGGGCCGGTCTTCGAGCTCGGCGGGGGAGCGGGTGGGCAGAGCGCTCACCGGCGTGCGCGCCTGCGCTTGGGGGGCTCGCCCCAGGTGTCGAGGAAGAGCTTCTCGTCGAGGACCTCGCGTTCATCCTCGGCGGCGGCGGCGAGCAGGGTGTCGGCCATGACGGTGAGCGCTCTGGGGTTGCCTGCGGCATGGGCGACGAGGGTGTCTTTGAGCGCTGCGTTCATCAGCGCCGGATTGCCGGCCTCGTCGAGCAGGTGCTCGAGCAGACGGGCGAGCTCATCGGGGTCGGCAGGTCCCATGACGAGGCGCTGGCGGAGGCGCGAGGCGATGGGTCTGAGGTCGGGCCTTCGCATTCGGGCGACGAGGCGGTTGTCGCCGGCGAACACCACGGAGAGGATGGCGCGCGAGTCGAAGTCGGTGGCGGCGAGCAGGCGGATTTCGGCGAACACCGCATCGGGCAGCTCCTGGGCCTCGTCGACGAGCAGGAGCGGGCGCATGCGGGTGTCGTCGAGATGGGCGAGCCAGCGCTCGCGAAGGTCCCGGAACCCGCCCCAGCGGTTGCTGGGCATGAGCTCGATGCCGAACAGATCGCCCATCTCGCGGTAGAAGTCGCCGAGCTTCGAGGAGGGGTGGGTGAGGACGGCGACGCGCAGCCCCTCGATGCGCTTGAGGCGGTGGGCGAGCAGGCGCAGCGCGACGCTCTTTCCGGTGCCGGGCTCGCCGGTGATCATGGCGTATCCGCCCTGGCGCAGGAGGTGGTGTTCGATTCTGCGGCAGAAGCTCTCCACCGCCGGGGTGGCCATGAGGCTCTCGACGGGCAGGTCGGTGGCGAAGGGGTTGCATTTGAGGCCGTAGAAGGTGAGCAGCTCGCGATTCATCAGCGTTCTCCGTGTCAGTCGTGGTCTTCGCGGTCGGGGTCGTCGGGATGGGGCACCCAGGCGGGGGGCAGTCCGCAGGCGGCCTGGTCGTCGAGGATGCGCTGGAGCAACGGCGCGGTGTCGCCCTCGGTGTCGGTGTGTTCGCCGCTGTCGTCGCCGTGCGCGGCGGTGGGGCGGCGCACGGCACCGGCATGGGCGCGTTTGTCGAGCGGGTACACGGTGGTGAGGCGCCCGCCGGTGCGGGGGTCGACGAGCTCGACGCATGCGAGGTCCCAGCGCGCGACGCGCAGAGACAGCTCGCGCAGGTGGCGCCACGGTGCGGGCACCTGATAGCGCACGCCCTCGACCGAGACGGTGGCGTCGGAGCGGCGCAGGGTGCGCTTGACGGTGATGCGGAAGGCGGAGGCGAGCTCGGCCGATTCGGGGCAGGGTCTGGAGGCGTCGGGGCTGTCGAGCAGGCGGCTGATCGGAGTGGTCCCGAGCTCGCGATGCTCGCGGCGGTGGTAGTCGTGCTCGACCCACGCGATGGTGGCGTCGTTGAGCTGCTTCAGGGTCAGCGCCTCGACGCCTTCGAGCATGGCCATGAGGCGGCCCTCGACCGAGGCCCACAGGACCTCCATTTTTCCGTTCTGATATGGGCTGTACGCCATGGTCTTGGCATGAACGATGCCGAGGCGGTGCAGTCCTTGCTCGACCTCGCCGGCGGTCATCGCGGCGCCGTTGTCGGTCATCAGCGACCGGGGCAAACCACGCTTCATCAACGCCTGGCACAGCCCGTGGACGAAGACCTCGGCGGTCTCGGCGAGGTACCACTGGAGGTGGCAGCCGAGGCGGGAGTGGTCGTCGAGGAAGCCGAGCAGGATGGGTGTTTTCCACTCGCCGGCCGCGGTCAGCACCCGGCGTTTGCCGTGATGCATATCGGCGTGCCACAGAGCGTGACTGCGCGAGACCTCGTAGCTCAGCACCTCGCGCGCCTCGGGCGCGGTGCGCTCGGGCTCGCGCTGCACGGGTCGGCGCCGGCGCACCAGCCCCAGCGAGCGCATCACCCGGGTCAGCGTCGCGTACGACGGCATCGGCCCCAGAGACGGGTCGGCATCGACACGGACCTGGAGGTTGTCGTGGTGCAGCTGCGCCGACCACGACGGATGGTCGCGGTACTGCTCGCGCAGCTCAGCGATCAGCGCCGCCGACATCGCCCGCACGCGTCCGGCGTCGGTGCGCGGGCGTGCGCGCAGGGCCCCGACCGGGTCCTGGTGCGCTGCCCGCGCGCGATAGAACCACCGCTCGATCGTCGAGGCGGAGAAACGCACCGGCCCGCCGCCGCAGGGGTGCTCCCAGTGCTGTTGCGACAATCGCTCGAGCTCTGCGCGCAATCGTCCCGCGGGCGGCGGCGAGGCCAGAAGCGGTCCGACGACCGCGAAGCGCAACCGCGCCCAGCGGTCACGGTCACCGCATCCGTTGCTGTTGCCCATCGTGGCATCCCTCCGTGCTCTGATTGAGGCGGGATGCGATCTAAGACGCCCCTACCGGTGGCGAGAAGAACCACTCTCTGCGGACCGCGCCGGGCCAGCGCCGAGCGCGCAATCGCCGGTCCAGGGAAGAAGCCAGATCAGGGTGCGCAACAGCCGCGAGCGAACGCTGCGGCCTCGGATGCGACGCAGCACACAGCACAGCGGCGCCTCCCCGCTCGGCACCGCCAGCTCGCCCCGCTTCCATCGCCACGCCCGCGTCGCCGGGAAGCTCTCGCGCCACCATCGCCGCCATCGCCGCAACGTCAGCACCGGGATCCTCCACTGGCGAGCAATCGCCTCCAGGCGTGCCCCCCCGGCCAGCGCCAGCGCGTTGACCACCACAAACAGCGGCGCCACACGGAATCGGCGCCCGAAGAAGCGCGACGACGGCGGTTTCACACGACGCCGGCAATCGGCGCAACACAAACTGAACCGCCGGGCGTCGTCTCGAAGCTCAGGCGCCAGACCGTGCGGCTTGCGCGGGTAGGTCGCGCTGTGCAGCACCGCGCCGCAGTGCGGGCATCCGCGCGAGCGGCACCGCTGTGCCTCGGCCGCGTCAACCTGCGTCAGGAAGGCCCAGGCACGGGCGTTGGAGAAGGTGGAGCGAACGAACAGAGTGTGCGACATTGGTGACTGTCTCAGTTGATCTGACAGTCACCGAGACAAGCCCCTCGGAGAGCTTCTTGCAAGATCTCCGGGGGGCACCC